>NZ_JBEXYC010000051.1:0-49972 GCF_040630835.1 Kitasatospora sp. NPDC005751 | reverse complement strand
AGGGCCAGAAGGTCGAGTTCGACGTCACGCAGGGCCAGAAGGGCCCGCAGGCCGAGAACATTCGTCCGCTGTAGTTTCTGCCACGGCACCCGCCTGGTAGCGAGGGGCCCGCACCGCGTATTTGATGCCCGGTGCGGGCCCCTCGGCATTGCGCCACACGCGCATCCCCGGCCGTTCAGGCCCCTGGCTCCGCCACCGGCGGCCATCCCCACGCGAGACGCCCAGCGCCGCGTCCGGATCGGCGCCCTGCCGTGACAGCTCACGGTTCGAGGTTCTTCGCTCCCGCCCCTTCGCGGTGAGCGCCGACCGTAGGTGACGTGCCGCACGGTTCTACCGTCCACGCTCCGCCCGTCACTCTTTCGGCCCGTTCCCTTGCGGTCTCCGCCGGCGCCTCCGCGCCACGGAGCCTTCCTCGTGACGTGCCGCCCTGAGGAAGGTCTCCCAGATGAACCGCTCCAGTCGCTCCTCGTACCAGAACGCCAACTCCCGCTCCTCCACGGGCTCCCGCTCCGGCGGCAGCTCCTTCTACGGCGACCGGCCCGCCGGCGGCCGGTACTCCTCCGGCGGCCGGGGCTCCCGTCAGGGCTCGTCCCCGCAGGGCGAGTTCGCGATGCCGGTCAGCACCACCCCGGCGCTGCCGGCCGTCGAAGCGTTCGACGAGCTGGACATGCCGAAGGCCCTGCTGTCGGTACTCACCCGCCAGGGCGTCACCGCGCCGTTCCCGATCCAGGCCGCGACGCTCCCGAACTCGCTGGCCGGCCGCGACGTCCTCGGACGAGGCCGCACCGGCTCCGGCAAGACCATCGCCTTCGGCCTCGCCGTCCTGGCCCGCACCGCCGGGCGCAAAGCCGAGCCGCGCCGCCCGCTGGCCCTGGTCCTGGTCCCCACCCGCGAACTCGCCCAGCAGGTCACCGATGCCCTCACCCCCTACGCCCACGCGGTGCGCCTGCGGATGGCGACCGTGGTCGGCGGGATGTCGATCGGCCGCCAGGCCCAGACACTGAACCGCGGCGCCGAGGTCGTGGTAGCCACCCCCGGGCGGCTCAAGGACCTGATCCAGCGCGGTGACTGCCAGCTCGACGGGGTCGGCATCACCGTGCTCGACGAGGCCGACCAGATGGCCGACATGGGCTTCCTGCCGCAGGTCACCGAGCTCCTTGAGCAGGTCGCCGAGGGCTGCCAGACGATGCTCTTCTCCGCCACCCTGGACCGCAACGTCGACCGCCTGGTACGCCGCTTCCTCAAGGACCCGGTCACCCACTCGGTGGACCCGTCCGCCGGAGCGGTCAGCACCATGGAGCACCACGTGCTGCACGTCCAGAGCTTCGACAAGAACGCCACGATCGCCCACATCGCCTCGCGTGACGGCGGGGTGATCATGTTCATCGACACCAAGCACGGCGCCGACCGCCTGGTCGACGAGCTGCTCGCCAACGGCGTGAAGGCCGCCGCCCTGCACGGCGGCAAGTCCCAGCCCCAGCGGACCCGCACCCTGGAGCAGTTCCGCACCGGCCAGGTCACCGCCCTGATCGCGACCAACGTCGCCGCCCGCGGCATCCACGTCGACGGCCTGGACCTGGTCGTCAACCTGGACCCGCCGAACGACCACAAGGACTACCTCCACCGGGGCGGGCGCACCGCCCGGGCCGGCGAGTCCGGCACCGTCGTGACGCTGGTGCTTCCCAACCAGCGCCGCGAGATGGCCCGGATGATGACCACGGCCGCCATCACCCCCGTCACCACCCGGGTCACCGCCGGCGACGAGGAACTGTCCCGCATCACCGGCGCCCGCGTGCCCACCGGCATCCCCACCGTGATCGCCGACCCCGTCGCCGACCGCCCCCGCCGCAGCGCGTCCACCAGCCGTGGCCGCCGCGGCCGCCCCGCAGGCGGCTCCGGCGACACCCGGTCCGCCGCGGGCCGCGACAACCGGGGCACCTCCGGCCGCCGCCGCGCGCCCGGGCGCGTGGCCCTCGCCGCGTAGCACCCGCCGGGCCCGGTGCTCACAGCGCACCGGGCCCCCGCGGTTCGCCGCCTCGGCGACACCGGCTTCCCGCGACGCCCCGCACGCGCGAGCCACCGACGGCGCCCCGCCCCGGCGGACCCGCCGGGCGAAAGTCGGCGAGGACGGCCGCTGCGCCGGTCAGGACCGGCCTCGGGCGCGATGTACGGCAGAGGCCGCCTGCTCCCGGCGGCCGGAGGCGTCAGCCTGGGACGCCCACGAGTGCGCGACGAACTCCCACCGGGGCTCCGCGGCCTCCGGGCCGCCCGTGGCACCCGGCCACCGGCGACCTTCTCCCCGCGGGGCGCTGCTCCGCGGCGGTGCGACCTCACGCGAACCCGGGCACGCCCTCCTGGGTGAAGGCCGCCGCACGGTCCGGGCCCACGAACAGGACCTGGTCCACGCCGGTACGGCGCAGCAGAGCCGCGACGGGTGCGGTCGGACGCAGCAGGTGAAGCTCCGACCCCGCTTCGCGGGCACGCAGGTGGGCGCGGATGAGGGCATTGAGGCCGCCGGAGTCGCAGAACGCGACCCGGGACATGTCGACCACCAGCTTCCCGGGAACGGCCGGCGTGTCCAGGACGCTCTCCACGGCGGCGCTCAGCAGTGGACCGGTGGTCTGGTCGAGGTCGCCCGCCGCGTCGAGCACCACGTCGCCCGCGCCCGGCCTCAGGGAGACCTCGAAGGCAGGAGGTCGACTCTCCTCGGAGACGGTCACCGTTCACTCCTTGCGGCCCCGATCTCGGCGGCCCGGGGTGCGCCCGCGGAGCGGGAAACTGACCTGCCGGCCCGCGTGCGGGGGCACACCACACCGTAGCGGCCGGGGGGCCGGCGGACCACCCGCGTGGGCGAACCTCCTACTGGCGGGTCCCGGGCAGAGCCGGCCGGGAGACAGGCGCGGTCCGGTCGGCGGAAGTCGGCCGGCCATCGCCGCCGGGCAGGCGTCCTGACCCTGGCGCGACGGTGGTGGATGAGCGTGTCGGGGCGTGGGCTCGGGAGTGACGACGAGGCCGTCGTACCCGGTGGTCACGGACAGCTCGCGCGGATGTGGCGGGGTCTGCGGCCGGCCCGCGCAGGAGAGGACGCTCCGCGATCCAGGATCGGCGGCCGGCGGCGTTGCCCTCAGACGGGCGGCCGGGCGGCCTGCGGTGAGCGCTTGTCGCCCACCGCGGGCCGGTCTCGTCGGCCGGGCGGGGCACCCGGTCAGGTATCGGCGTCGGGGGCCTGGCCCTGCTGGGAGCGGCGGAGCTCGTCGTTGATGCGCAGGGCTTCTTCGAGCTGGTCTTCGAGAATGACGATGCGGCAGGCTGCGTCGATGGCGGTGCCCTGGTCGACGAGGTCACGCGCGCGCATCGCGATGCGCAGCTGGTAGCGGGAGTAGCGTCGGTGGCCGCCTTCGGAGCGCAGGGGGGTGATGAGGCCCTGGTCGCCGAGGGAGCGTAGGAAGCCGGGTGTGGTGCCGGTCATCTCGGCGGCGCGGCCCATGGTGTAGGCGGGGTAGTCGTCGTCGTCGAGACGGTCGGGGGTGTCGGCGGTATGCGGTCGGATGGTTGCCGTGGTCACTGCACCTCATTCTTGTTGTGTCCGGGGACGCGCTGAGGGGCCCCGGGGCCGTTGCGGCTCCCGGGGCCCCGAAGGGTTTTACACCATCTTCCGGCCCTATGGCCGGGTTCCTTGAGTCCGCCTCGCCCCGGGTGAGGGGGCGTGCGGGGATCGCGTATGCGTGACCGGAAACCACCGTCCTTGCCTCGGGGTCCTCGGATTCCGCCCGGTTCATTGCCTCACGGGCCGGGCGATCCTGATGGCGCTACGTCCCTCCGTTCATCCTCTGCACTACCCGGGTTCTGTCCCTGCGAACTGCGGTTACCGCTGTACTGCCAACTACTGCTGCGGCGGTCCTGATGGTCCGCCCGGTCCGGCAGCCAGCCCCGTCGCCCGTCGTGCTCACCTGCTCGGCTTGGAACCCCACTGCCCGGACCTCCCAGCACGCGCGCCCGCAGTCCTGGCGCCTTTACTGGGATACCGCGTCCTGCGACTGCTGGTACTGCCCAACTCAACTTCACCTTCGGGTCATGCACTTGCTTGGCCATGCACGTGCTGAACTGCGGTAACGCTGGGTGGCGGCCCCTGATACCTGCGGGCCGCCCGGAGCGGCCACCGGTCCTGTTGCCTTACTGCACATCCCTGGCTTCAGGACCCTGCAACCGCGCCGACCTGCGAACGTGCGTACTGCTGCCCGCCAGTTCGTGTCTGGCGGGTACTGCTCGACCGCGTCTACGAGAGAAACAGTAACCACGGCGCCAGGCAATGTCTACTTCAGCGGGCATAGATTTTCCGGTTCGTACCGAGGAGGCAGTCTTCTCCCTGCGCGAGGGACGGGCTCGGCGGCCCGCGCCCGGAGCCCATACCGGCCGGGGCCGGTGGCGGCCCGCACCGGGCGCGACCGCTCTCTCCTGGCGTCACTCTGTCGGAGACATCAGCCGTTGTCATCGGATGGATGACATGCTACAACGGTGTCAGGTGAAGCGCATTGGCACTTGGTTGCCTGGACCACTGGAGGTGTTTCGCGATGTTGATGCGCACCGACCCCTTCCGCGAGCTGGACCGTCTGACCCAGCAGCTCGTCACCCAGAGCGGAACCTGGAGCAGGCCGGCCCCGATGCCGCTGGACGCCTACCGGGCCGACGACGAGTACGTGATCGCGTTCGACCTTCCCGGGGTGGACCCGGCGGCGATCGACATCGACGTGGAGCGGAACATGCTGACCGTCAAGGCGGAGCGGCGCCCGCGCCCGGAGGTCGAGGGCGCGCGCATGGAGCTCTCGGAGCGGCCGCTGGGCGTGTTCTCCCGCCAGGTGATGCTCTCCGACACCCTCGACCCGGAGGGCATCAGCGCCGACTACGACGCGGGCGTGCTGACCCTGCGCATCCCGGTCGCGGAGAAGGCCAAGCCCCGCAAGATCTCCGTCACCGCCCAGGGTCCGGCCCCCAGGCAGATCCGCGCCTGACCTCCTGAGCCTGCCGCCCTGCCGCCCTGCACCCCCGAGCCGCGCAGGGCGGCACCCCTCCGGCGCCCGCCCGGGCGTCAGCGGGGAAGGCTCGACCCGTGCCGAGGAAGCAACGCCGCCGCCGGCGCTGCGGGCACCCCCTCGTGGTGACGGCCCGCGGTGACGTCGAACCTCGCGAGCGGCGCGCCCCTTCGACGCAGGCTCCTCACCGTCGTGCAGGGCCGGCCCCGGGTCGTCGCCGACGTGTCCCGAGTGACGTTCAGGAACTGCTCGGGGCTCGCTGCCCACGTCGCCGCCCGCAACCGTGCCGACACCACCGGCCGCCACCCGGCCGCAGTACCCGGTCACCCGGATCCTGCGGCCCACCGGACTGGGCCGGCGCCTGACCGGCGGATCCCGACCTCACCGCCACCGGGCCCGCGAACGGCAGCAACCCGCGCCCAGGCCCAACCGCCCACCCACGCATCCGGAGAGGCAACCACGATGACTCTTCGACCCGAGGCGTTCCTGGCCCAGGTCCGAGAACGCGGCGAGTACCCCACACCCCGCGAGGCCGATCAGGCCGCCCGCGTGGTCCTGGCCCTGCTCGGTGCCCACGTCGCCGGCCGCGACCGGGCCGAGCTGGCGGCCCGGCTCCCGGAGACCTTCGCCCTGGTCCTCCTCAACCCCCTGCAGGCCGCCCAGCCCCTGGACGCGGAACGGTTCGTACGGGCCACCGCCGCCTGGATCCCCGGAGCGAGCGAGGCGACCGCCGCCTGGGACGTCAGCGCCGTCCTCAGCGTCGTCGCCGACGCCGCGGGCGACGACCTCACCCACCGCCTCCTGCTCCAACTCCCCCCGAGTTACGACCTCCTCTTCGGCCGCCCCGACCCCGCAGCAGGGCCACCGCGGCCACGACCGGGCACACCCGCCCCGACCGCGACCGCATCCTCGGCCGCCACCAGAACAGCCCGAGGGCCGAACGCGCCCTGACCACGGCCAGGGCGTCCTCGGCGCACGACTCGTCGGCGAGGAGCGGTGCGACCTCGCCGACGCCCTCCCCGTCGAGGCCTGCACCGCGACGACCGGCGAACTCCCCCTCCCCCGGACACTGGTGGCCCTCGTCGTCAGCGCTCCCGTTCGGCAACGC
The DNA here is from genome assembly GCF_040630835.1 of Kitasatospora sp. NPDC005751. Taxonomy (NCBI): domain Bacteria; kingdom Bacillati; phylum Actinomycetota; class Actinomycetes; order Kitasatosporales; family Streptomycetaceae; genus Kitasatospora; species Kitasatospora sp. NPDC005751. The sequence goes on along the minus strand of NZ_JBEXYC010000051.1, from coordinate 43,834 downwards.
GCCACCGGCCACCGCGGCCTGACACCCCACACCATCACCGCGCCGCGCTGAAGCCGACCATCCAACACCGGCCATGGCCGTGCCCCGGGCTCGCTGGCCCGGGGCACGGCCATGGCCGGCCCTGGTGTCACTGGTCGGAGTAGCTGAGGTCTCCCACCGTCCAACTGCTGATGTCGGCGATGGCGATGCGGTACATGCCGCCGGTGTGCGGCAGCCCGTAGCTGCCCTGAAGGATGCGGGCGACGTGCAGGTGCAGATGCGTCGGCCGCACCGCCGGCACCGCCGTGCCTTCGCCGGCCGCGTCACCAGCGCCGGCCGCGGGCGCCGCGAAGAGTGCGGCGAACGGCTTGAGGTGCTCCGAGCCGGCGAGGACTTCCGCCACTCGCTCGTTCCACAGGCTCTGCGGCGCGAGCCGGCCGGTGATGACCGCCCCAGGCACGACGACGGTCAGGGGCATTTGGTTGCTGTGCTCGGACTCCACCATCGCGGCGATGTCGACGAGCAGCCCATCAGGGTTCGACATGCCACCAGAGGATAGTGCCCGCCGCAGCGCGGCCGCGCGGGCACCCCCGGCCCGCCGTCCGCCGGCACCTCCACCGGGCGCGCCGGGTGCAGGGAGATTCCACTGCCTGTGATCGAAGCATGGAAAAATGTGGTGCAGCCAGCGCAGATATCGGCGGCGGCCTGGCGCCTCCGCCGGACTACGGAGGGAGAAGCATGATCCTCAACTTGTCGGCCGTCGTGTTCTTCGGCGCGGTCCTCGCCGTGCTGATCCGTCAGCGCCGCGCGACCCCGGCCGCCGCGTGCGTCGCCGTCGCTTTCGGGTTCCTGCTCGCCTCCAGCTCGGCCGCGCCCGCCGTTCACGGCGCCCTGGCCGCCGCGCTCACCGCACTCGCGCCCGCCGGCTGAACAGGCCGCTCAACCCGGTACCCCGCAGCTCCGGGTCGCCGCGCGGCCGGTAGCCTCCCGCCCTGTCCGAGATGTCCCAGGCCCCGGAGAGGGCCTACGCCCCTGAGGGGCGCGAAGGAGGGTGGAAATGCAGCAGCCCGCACCGACCGTGGACGGTTCCGTCCTGAGCGGAATCGTGGAGGCGGTCCGCGACGGCGACGACCGGGTCCTGCGCCGACTGCTGGCGCGCCTGGCCGAGCAGGCGACCGCCGCCGACCTCTACGCCCTGCGAGACGCCCTCGACCCGAGCTCCGACGACCCCGCCCCCGGCCGGACGCGGCCGCAATAAGGTCCGACATCCAGACACGGAAACCTGTGCTGGTGAGAGTAGACATTGCACGGCAGTCTGTGTAGTGTTCCTGGCGTTGGGAGAGCAGGACAGCAGAACGGGCAGACACGAACTGCCCGGGCAGTACCGCAGTTCGCAGTACCAGCGGTGATGCAGGAGGCGTGCAGGTCGTCAGTACGCGGGACCCGGTCATGACAGATGGGGTTCGCGGCGGAAGGCGGGTGACCTGCCAGGCGTCACGGGCCCGGTTGTGCGTGGGGCCCGCGGCGGTGGCGGTCGCGCACGCGCAGGACGCAACATCCAGCAGTTCGCAGTACCGGCAGTACGCACGATGTACACCAGAGGAGAAGGGAAGGGTTCACCCCGTCGGATCGCCCGCCACGGCACGCAATCGGAGCCAGGCGGTCACCGCAGTAGCCATCGTCATGGAACGTCATGGAAGAGGTGGTCTTCGGTCACGCATACGCGATCCCCGCGCACTGCCCCTCCCCCGGGCAACGCGGACACCGCAAGCCGGCCCGACAGCCGGCAGCAGTAGTGCAGTAGATGGAGCAGTGAATCCACATATCCCTGGGCCCCGGCGCACACAGCGCCGGGGCCCTCGACCCGTTTACGGGAAGGCAGGTGCTGGCGGAACGCGCCACCCTCGCCAACGGCCGGAGCGCGGCGAACCTTCCCGGGTCCCGGGCGCTTCCGGGGGTTGCAGGGTCAGCGGTGGGGTTCGGAGCGGGCCAGGCGGGCGGTGGCCGTCTTGAAGACCGGTTGCTTCGACGAGGGGTCGAGGCGGGTGGCGATGAGCTCGTTCGCGGCACGGTCCCGGCGCGGCGGACTGTCGGCGTGGTCGGGGCCGTGGTCCCAGTAGCCGTAGTGGAACGGCAGGAAGAGCAGCCCCTCGCGGATCCCGGTGATCCGGACCCGGGCGGTGACGGAGCCACGGGCGGTGGTCAGGACCGCCCGGTCCCCGTCGGTGAGGCCGTGTCGGCAGGCGTCGGCCCGGGAGCATTCGACCCATACCTCGGGCGCGGCGCGCTGGAGTTCGGGAACGCGGCCGGTCTTGGTGCGGGTGTGGAAGTGGTAGATGGTGCGGCCGGTGGTCAGCCACAGCGGGTAGGCGTCGTCGGGCGGTTCCGGGGGCGGCTCGTAGTCGGCAGCCCGGAGGAGTGCTTTGCCGTGCGGGTTCAGGGCCCGGTACTGGGCCTCGGTCGCGGGCTCGCCGGTGTCGAGGTCGCGGCCGTAGGTCTCACAGGTCTCCGGATGGGCCCAGAAGCGGCCCTCCGCGTAGAGCCTCGGCGTGCCGAAGGGGAGAGCGGGTGTCGCGGGCCACTGGGTGCCGCCGTGTTCGCGCAGCAGTTGGTAGCTGAGCCCGGTGTAGTCGCAGGGGCGCCCCTTGCTGCACTGCTGCCATGCGGCGAACGCCGACGGGGCGTCCTGCCAGGTGATCAGTGGACGGCCGGTGCGGGTGCGCAGATCCATTCGGTGGGCGAAGCCGAGGAAGATGTCGAGGTCGGACCTGGCCAGGCCCGGTGGGTCGACGGCCTTCTCCGAGAGGTGAACGGTGCGGTCAGCGTTGGTGAAGGTGCCGGTCTTCTCGCCCCAGGTCGCGGCCGGCAGGACCACGTCGGCGAACTCGCCGGTCTCGGTGGGGAAGATGTCCTGCACGACGACGAACAGGTCGGGCCGGGCGAGGATCCGGCGGATCCTGGTGAGGTCGGGCAGGGACACCGCGGGGTTGGTGGCGCTGATCCACAGGAACTTCAGGGCGCCGGTCTCGGCGAGGCGGAACATCTCCAGCGCATGGGTGGGCGGGCCGCCGTGATCCAGCACCGCTGGGTCGATGCTCCACAGCTCGGCGAGTTCGGCGACGTGGCGCGGATTCGCCCAGTTGCGGAAACCCGGCAGGTCGCCGTTGGCACCGCACTCGCGGGTGTTCTGGGCGGTGGGCTGGCCGTTCATCTGAAGGACGCCGGCGCCGGGGCGTCCGAGTTGTCCGCGCAGCAGGTGCAGGTTGTTGACCTGGACGGCGCTTGCCGTGGCCTGGTGCGATTGGTAGACGCCCTGGAGCACGGTGGAGACGAGCCGGTCGGTGCCCGCGATCAGCTCGGCGGCGCGGCGGATCTCGCCCGCGGGCAGTCCGCAGATGCCGGCCGCCCATTCGGGGGTGCAGCGAGCCACCCGGGCGGCGAGTTCCGGGTAGCCGACCGTGTGCTCCCGCACGTAGGCGTGGTCGACGCGGCCGGTGGCGATGACCTCGTTCAGCAGGGCGTTGAGGAGGGCGAGGTTGGTGCCGGGGCGCGGCGCCAGGTGGATCGTGGCTTCCCGGGCGGTCGGTGTGGGGCGGGGGTCGAGAACGAGCAGTGCCGGCGGGTCCGCTCCGTGGAGCCGGTCGAGGACGCGCATCCACAGCACGGGCTGGCACTCGGCGACGTTGTGGCCCCACAGGGCGATCACCTCGGCGTGGTCGATGTCCTGGTAGGAGCCGGGTTGGCCGTCGCAGCCGAAGGACTCCTTGAGGGCCTCGCCCGCCGTGGCGGTGCACAGGCGGGTGTTGCCGTCCAGGTGGTTGGTGCCGATCCCGGCGCGGGCGAGGACGGTCAGCGTGTAGTACTCCTCCAGGAACAGCTGGCCCGAGGTGTAGAAGCCGACCGCGTCCGGCCCGTGGTCCTTCAGCACGGACCGGCAGCGCCCGGCGACGGTGTCCAGGGCGGTGTCCCAGTCCGTAGCGACGAGTCGGCCGCCGCGGCGGACCTGCGGCGCGGTGAGCCGGTCGGGCGAGGCGTTGGCCTGCCACCCGAACAGGTCCTTGATGTCGAGGCGGCCGTGGTTGACCCGGTCCCCGGCCCGGCCGCGGACACCGACGATCCTCCCGTCACGGACCGCGATGTCCATGGCGTCGCCGTTGGAGTGCAGAAGCGACGCGGAAGGCACCCAGCGCTGCACGTCGGCCTCGCTGAGCCCCGGGGCCAGGTGGAGGTCGACCCGGGCGGGCCACGGCGTGCCGGGTGCGTACGGGGTGCGGGGCCCCCAGAGATCGGCGGTCCGGTCCACGGTCGTGCTCCTTCCATCACCGGCCCCGGCGGTCGGGAGGCAACTTCTGCGCGGTGGCACCGGGGCCCTCAGGGGGCGCGGGCGGCGGTCGGTCAGTGGCCGAGAGCGCTGGCGAGCTCCTTCTTGGTCATCTTCGAGCGGCCGTGGAGGTTGCGCTGCTTGGCCTCGTCGTACAGCTGTTCCTTCGTCGGCCCCTGGGAGCCGGAGTGCGAACGTTGGCCGCCGTGCCGGGAGGAGGAGGTGTCGTGGGTGGAGGAGCGACTGGCCGTCTTCGACTCGCCGTGCCGGGCCCGTTCCTTGTTCACGGTCCGGGCCGCGATCTCCTCGGCCCGCTTCTTGCCCTCCCCGCGGTCCAGGGCACTGTCCTTGATGTGCTCGTACTGGCGTTCACGCTTCTTGCTCGATCCGGCAGGCATGACTCCTCCTTCTGACGGTGCTCCGCAGCGGCGTCTACCCCGAACGTAAGGGCCGACTCGCGGGCCCGCCCGTGCCCGTCCCGGCGGTGCGCCGTGCCGCGCTGCCCCCGCGTGCCGGGGCCCGTCTCCGGCCTCGGGGGCCGGGCCCGGGGACCTGGCCGCGGTCGGCCTCCGTTCGGGTGAGGTGGCGTCGCCGTCGCCCACCGCACGCGCCCGCCGGGGAACGACTGCCGGTGGCCGGGACCAGCCCGGCCCGGACGGAACGAACGAGAGGCAGGCGTTTCATGGGACACGGCGGAAACGTGATCGACGAACTGATGGCCGACCACCGGGAGGTGGAGGAGATGTTCGCCCGGATCCAGGCGATGACGGGCGGCGGCCAGCAGCTGCGGGACGTGGTCGACGAGGTCACCATCGAGCTGGTGCGGCACTCCGTCGCCGAGGAGCAGTACCTCTACCCGGCGGTGCGCGAGCACGTCCAGGGCGGCGACCGGCTCGCGGACAAGGAGATCGCCGACCACGGCCGGGTCGAGGAACTCCTCAAGAAGCTGGAGAACACGAAGACGGACGACCCGCAGATGAGCCCCCTGCTCCGGCGGCTCATGAACGAGGTCGCGGCACACGTCCAGGACGAGGAGCACAACCTCTTCCCCATGCTGCGCCAAGCGTGTACGCCGGAGCAGCTGAACGACCTCGGTGACAAGATCCGCCGGGCCAAGTCCATGGCGCCGACGCGCCCCCACCCCGCCGCACCCGACAGCCCCGCGGCCAGCAAGCTGCTCGCTCCCGGTGTCGGCCTGGTCGACCGGGCCCGCGACTTCGTCACCGGCCGCGGCAAGTCCTGATCCACCCCCGCGACCGGCCGACGGTCCTGGCGTCGGGGCGGGGCCGTCGCACGGCCCGCCCTGCCCCGACGCCAGGATCGGGCCGGCGTGATGCCCGTCATGCCGCCCCCGCAAGGAAGCGGCCTACACTGGGCGGCCACGAGCGGGGCAGCGCGGCTCCGCACCGGACGGCTCGCACCACCGGCACCGGACCAGGCGAGCACCTCCCCGAGGGACCGATCCCCGTGCCCGACCTGTCACCCGTCATAGCCTCCTGCACCCGCTGGCTCCTGAACGCCTACCCTCCCCCGGCCGGCGCCTTCAGCCGCGCACTCGCCGAGAGCCAGGCCCGGCAGGCGACCGCCCTGGCAGCCGCCCTGTGCTACCCCACCCCGATGGACGTCCAGCTCCTGGACCTGCTCGGCCCCGGCGGCGCCGACCGGCTCGACCGGCTCGCCGGCCACGACCCCCGTCCGGACGACGCCGCGTGGCGGACCTGGGTGGACGAGACCGTGGTCAGCTGGGCCGCCTGCTTCCTCGCCGACCCCGCCCTCGCCGCGCATGCCCACCAGACCCTCGCCACGACCGAGCACCACACCGGGGCGGGAGCCCTGCGACGCCTCACCGAGCCCGGCATCCGCGACACCGAGGCCGCCGTCCTGCTGCGCCACCCCGACCTCCTGGAGCCCGTCGCCGCCCTGCACCGGACCCGGCTCGGGGAGCGGCTGGACGTCGAGGGCGCCCCGACGGCGTGATGCCGCCGGCCGGCCGAGCGTCCGACATCGGGGCCACCTGGAGCTGGTAGACCGCTGGAAACCGCTGGAGGCCACTGGCGCTGACCGCCGCCGGGGCGCGCCGGTGGGACACGGGCGCGGACCTACGGCGGTCGCGGGCCGCGGGCGCCTCCCGGCCGGGTCGGGCCTGCTGGCTGGCCGGGTCAGGCGTGCTGGTCGCTCGCCGGCGTGGCCCGGGGGCCGCCTGCATCGGGGGCGAGCAGTGACCAGTCAGGTCGGGCGAGCTGGTGGCGCAGGGTGTCGAGCCGGGCCAGGTGGGAGTCGAGGGCGGTGGTGACGGCGACCGTGGTGGCGGCCACTCGTGCTTCGAGGTCGTGAATCCGGTCCAGGAGCTCCTGCCAGCGCTCCTCGGCGACGGGATCAGGCGCGGCGTTGGTCGCTGTCATCGCGGAGCTGGGTGGTGTGGTGGGTGAGGGCGTCGAGGCGGGTGGCGAGGTCGTCCTGGCCGGCGCCGAGGTGGGGGCGGACGGCGGCGAGGGGCTCGATGAGGTCGGCGGGGTCGGTGGCGCCGAGGGCGGCGGTCAGGGCGGCCTGGGCGGGGCGAGCGTCGGGGGCGAGCGCGGTCGTGGTGATCTGGGCGGCGAGGACCCGCAGCTCGGCGGCGTTGTCACGGGCCCAGGCGGTGACGGTGCGGTCGGCGGCTCGGCGGTCACGGACGGCCTTGACGCGTTCCGCGCCGGTACCGGCCCGCGTCGTGCGGCCTGCGGCGGGCTTGAGGCGCAGGTAGCGGTTCTCGGCCGCCTGGCGGCTGGCGACGCCCATGGGGTGGGCGAGGTCGGCCCAGGTGGCACCGGCCTCCCGGGCGGTCCGCACCAGTCCGGCCTCCCAGCCGGCGAGCTCGGTACGCAGCTCCCGCAGCAGGACGAGTGCGGCCAGAGCGGGCTCGGGGCCGTCCTGCGCGTCAAGGGCGCCCGGGGGCTGTGTACCGGGGTCGCGGGCGGTGCGGACGGCGTCGTCGATGGCGGCCAGCGCCGCCGCGGCCGCCAGGAACGAGGCGGGTTCGACCGGCCGGGGGCCGTCGGGGGCGGGTCTGCGGGGCTTGTCGTTCATGCAGTCACTCTATAGGCGACGCGGCGACTTGTCATCGGATGGATGACGCGCTACAACGGTCTCAGACGAAGCGCACTGGCACCCGTTCGATCTGTGGAGGTGTTTCGCGATGCTGCTGCGCACTGACCCGTTCCGCGAGCTGGACCGGCTGACCCAGCAGTTCCTGGGCAACACGGGAACCTGGTCGCGGCCGGCATCGATGCCGTTGGACGCCTACCGGGCCGGGGACGAGTACGTGATCTGCTTCGACCTGCCCGGGGTGGCCCCGGAAGCCATCGACATCGACGTCGAACGGAACATGGTGACCGTCAAGGCCGAGCGTCGCCCCCGCCGCGAGAGCGAGGGCGTGAAGTGGGAGCTGTCCGAGCGCCCGCTCGGGGTGTTCTCCCGCCAGGTCATGCTGTCCGACACCCTCGACCCCGCCGGGATCACCGCCGACTACGACGCCGGCGTGCTGACCCTGAAGATCCCGGTCACCGAGAGGGCCAAGCCCCGCAAGGTCGCGATCAGCCACAGCGGAAGCCGCACGCAGATCCAGGCCTGACCCGCCCCGATGCCGTTCCGCGCCGCCCCCGATCTCTCCCCCCTCGATCGAGGGGGCGGCCGGAACACCCCCGACCGCAGGCCGGCCCGCCCGGACCGGCCTGGCCGCAGCGACGCGGAAACGCCATGAACAGCCGGAGCAGCGAACCCTTCATCGTGCGGGCGGACGGCGAGGTCGACCTCGCCACCGCCCCGGCCCTGCGCCATGCCCTGGCCACCGCGCTCGAGTCGCACCGGGAGGTGGTCCTCGACCTGTCGGAGGTGACGTTCATGGACTGCGCGGGCCTGGGCGCCCTCGTCCAGGCTTGCAACCAGGCCGACCGCAACGGCAGGCGCCTGATCGTGCGCGGAGCCGGGCGTTGCGTCATCCGCCTGCTGCGGCTCACCGGTCTGCACCGGCGCCTGGCCGTGCCGCCCTGACCGGACACCGGCTTTTGGGGGTGGAGGGAGAATCGCGGTGACTCTTCCCTGGGAGGCGTTCCTGGCGGAATCCGGGAACGCGGTGATTACGACATCCCCAGGAGGCCGAACGGGCCGCCCGGATCGTCCTGACCCTCCTCGGCGCCCACCCGGCCGGTCAGGTGGTATGGCTGCCGCGGGTGAGCATGGCGGCGAGGAGGCGGGCGGCGGCCTCGGCGTCGGCGAGTTCGTCGCCGGTGGGGAGGACGGCGCCGAAGCTGCGGTTGCCGGGGGCGTCCAGGGCGCGCCAGTGAAGGACCGGTGCGAGGTGGCTGCTGGCGTCGGCGAGGAACCAGGCGAGGTGGCCATGGGTGCGGGCGATGGTCAGTGCCAGGGCCGCGAGAGCTTCGCGCAGTGCGGCGAGCCGCTCGATCCTCGACAGCGCCTGGTGGGTGTCGGCGGGGCCGATGGCGGCATCGAGGGCTGCGGCGGTCTTGCGGGCCAGAGCGGAGTCGGTCGCGGTGAGTTCCCAGGTCCCGTCGGTGAGCTGGAGTTCCGCCTCGTGGATGACGCGCTCGACCGCCATGACCATGCTCATGACGGGAAGTGTATCGGCAGGGCCCAGCGCGCCGGTCGGCGGTGTCAGCGGGGACGGGTTGAGCGTGCGGGCAGGTGGGCCGGCCTGGTCCGACCGGTCCTTCGAGCGGCCGGGCCGCCTCCCCGACGATCTCCCTCCGGGGGACGTCGGTTCTGTCCGTGTGCACCGGCGCCTCCCCCGGACCAGGTCACGCCCGTCAGATCGACGATCGGCCCGGGAGGGCGGTCCGCGAGCGCCTTGGCGAGGGCGTCGTCGAGCATGCCCCGACCGTCCTGTGCCCGGCGGAGCCGCGGCGTGACCGAGCCGCCCAGGTTTCAGAACGCCTCACGCAAGGCCGGCAGCAGGGTGCCCTCGGCCCAGTCGAGGAACGCGGGCTGGCTGTCGCCGCCGACCTGTATGAGGGCCACCTCGTCGAACCCGGCGTCGACGAACGGCCGCACCGCCTCGACGAAGTCGTCGACCCGGTCACCGCACGGAATGGATTCGGCGACGTCCTCGGGGCGGACGAAGCGGCTCGCGGCGGCGAACCCCGCCGTCCCGGGCAGCTCGGCGTTGACCTTCCAACCGCCGCCGAACCAGCGGAACTGCTCGTGGGCCCGCCGGACAGCGGTGTCCCGGTCGGTGTCCCAGCACACCGGAAGCTGACCCACGGCCGGCTTTCCGGCGCCGCCGTGCTCGGCGAACCCAGTGATCAGCGCCTGGTCCGGCTCCACGGCGATCACCAGATCGGCCAGCCGGCCGGCAAGCTCGCAGGAGTCCGGCCCTGATACCGCCACCCCGATCGGCGGCGGCCGGTCGGGCAGATCCCACAGCCTGGCACCCTCGACGTCGAAGTACCGGCCCCGCCGGGTGACGTACCCGCCGTCGAACAGTGCCCGGATGATCTGTACCGCCTCGTCGAGCATCGCCTGGCGCACCGGTACCGCCGGCCAGCCCCGGCCGATCACGTGCTCGTTGAGGTTCTCGCCGCTGCCCAGCCCGAGCCGGAAGCGGCCCTCGGACAGCAACTGCAGCGTGGCGGCCTTCTGCGCCACCACCACGGGGTGGTAGCGGAACGTCGGGCACGTCACGTAGGTCATGAGCGGGATCCGGGAGGTGGCCTGCGCGGCGGCACCGAGCACCGCCCACGCGTACGGGGCGTGACCCTGCTCGTCCAGCCAGGGGAAGGAGTGGTCCGAGATCACCGAGAAGTCGAACCCGCCCTGCTCGGCGCGCACCACGTCCGCGACCAGGTCACGCGGGCCGCGCTGCTCGGTCATCATCGTGTATCCGATTCTCACCATGACCCCGCGCCTGCCCGATCACCGCGGCCCTCACACCGAGCGGCCCCGTCCCATCCGGGGCCCCCGGATGCCGGCAGCGGCAGCGGCCACCTGCCAGCGCCCGCCCGACGCGGGCCGTGGCTGCGCCACAGGGCGGCGGTCGTCCAGGCCTCGGCGGCACCCCGACCGGAGGACGCTGGACACCGACGGGGGCCTGAGGCGTGTCCGAGGGCCCGTCCTTCAACCGGTCGTCGGCCGGGCGGGCCGCGCGACAACGACGAAGCCGACGGAGATCCACCCTGTGTCTCCGCCGGCCTCGTCACGCGGTCAGGCCACTTCCATGTCGGGCTTCGTCCTCCTCGACGCCAAGGAGGGCGCACCTGGACGGCGTCTCGTCCCGGTCAGGGTGGGACGGCAGGCGGCGGGCGTGCGCTGATGCCCGGGCTCCTCACGTCGACGAGCGTGAGGAGCCCGGCCGTCTTGGGGGGCGGTGCCGATCCCGGATTCAGGGTCCACACAGTGGGACGTGCTCACTCGTGAGGAGTCGACGCCGACTGTTCGGTCTGCCGGAAGCCACTCCCGGCTTCGCGGGTGGCGGCCCAGGAGGCGAGCAGACGCAGGCCCTCGTCGGAGGCGGAGCCGGGTTCGGCGGAGTAGACGGTGAGGGTGAGGCCGGGTTCGGCGGCCAGCTCCAGGCCTTCGTACGCGAGGGTGAGGTCGCCGACAGCGTGATGGTGGAAGCGTTTGGTGCCGGTGCCGTGATGACGGACGTCGTGGGCGCCCCAGCGGGTCCGGAACTCGTCGCTACGGGTGGAGAGCTCACCGACCAGGTCGTGGAGGTCCTTGTCGTGGGGGTCGCGGCCGGCCTCGGTGCGCAGGATGGCGACGGCGATGTCGGCGGCCTGGTCCCAGTCGGGGTAGAAGCGGCGGGAGGCGGGGTCGAGGAAGTTGAACCGGGCCAGGTTGTTCCGGTTGCCGGGTGTGTCGTAGACCTCGGCGTAGAACGCGCGGGCCAGCTGGTTGGCGGCGAGCAGATCCATACGGCCGTTGCGGACGAACGCCGGCCCGGCGGTGACGGCGTCGAGCATCCACTGCAGGCTGGGGCGCGGCGTCCACGGGCGGCCGCCGGTGCGGCGGCGGGGGCGGGCGAGGACGTAGGAGCCGTCGGCGGCCTGGGCGAGGCGCAGCAGGTGGGCGCGTTCGGCGTCGTCGAGCTGCAGGGCGCGGGCGACGGCCTCCAGGACGGCGGGCGAGGCACCGGCGAGGCTGCCGCGTTCCAGTTTGGCGTAGTACTCGACGCTCAGGTCGGCGAGGGCGGCGACCTCGCTGCGCCGCAGGCCGGGCACCCGGCGGCGGGAGCCCGCGGGCATGCCCGCCCGTTCGGGGGTGATCTTCGCGCGCCGCGAGGTGAGGAACTCGCGGACCTCCTGGCTGTTGTCCACGCCTTCGACGGTACGGCGATCCGGGCGGCGCAGGGGTGTACTGCCGGTACGCCCCTCGACGGTGGCTCGCTGCGCTCGCCGGCACCGGGTTTCCTGGATCACGTGGCGCTCTCCGCCTCGGAGCCGACAGGACCGAGCGGACCGAGCGGAGTGTGCGCCCGACCCGTACTCGGCGGCGGCCGGCTCGCCCGGCCGCCGCGCCCCGGAACGCGAAGGAAGATCCCCATGCGCGGCGCAGTGATCCACGCCCCCGGTGACGTCCGCTTCGAGACGCTGGACGACCCGAAGATCCTCCACCCCACCGACGCGGTCATCCGCACGGCCGTCACCTGCGTGTGCGGCTCCGACCTGTGGCCCTACCGGGGCGCGGAGCCGATCGGCGATCCGCACCCGATGGGCCACGAGTACGTCGGCTTCGTGGAGGAGGTCGGCTCCGAGGTGACCGGTCTGCGGCCGGGCCAGTTCGTGGTCGGCTCGTTCGCGACCTCCGACAACACCTGCCCGAACTGCCGCAACGGCTTCCAGTCGAACTGCCTGCACCGGGAGTTCATGTCCACCTGCCAGGCCGAATACGTGCGCATCCCGAACGCCGCCGGGACCCTGGTCGCCCTGGACGAGGTCCCCGGCGAGGAGTTCTGGCCGGGCCTGCTGGCGAACTCGGACGTGATGGGCACCGGCTGGTGGGCCGCCGACGCCGCCCGCGTCCGACCCGGCTCGACCGCGGTGGTGGTCGGTGACGGCGCGGTCGGCCTGTGCGCGGTGATCGCCGCGAAGGAGCTCGGTGCGGAGCGGATCATCGCCATGTCCCGCCACGCCTCCCGGCAGAACCTCGCCCGGGCCTTCGGCGCCACCGACATCGTCACCGAACGCGGCGAGGACGGCATCGCCCGGATCAAGGAACTGACCGGCGGCATCGGCGCCGACAGCGTCCTGGAGTGCGTCGGCACCGCCCAGTCCATGCAGCAGGCGCTGCACTCCGCCCGCCCCGGCGGCAGTGTCGGCTTCGTCGGCGTCCCGCACGAGGTCGCCCTCGACGGGCAGGAACTGTTCTTCTCCCACGTCGGCCTGCGCGGCGGCCCCGCCCCGGTGCGCCGCTACCTGCCCGACCTGATCGAACGCGTCCTCACCGGCCGGATCGCCCCCGGCAAGGTCTTCGACCTCACCCTGCCCCTCGACCAGGTCGCCGAGGGCTACAGGGCGATGGACGAGCGCCGCGCGATCAAAACCCTCCTCACCCCCTGACAGCCCCCGCCCCCGTACAAGGAGCACACGTGCAGATCACCCGAAGCTCGATCGACACCGCCAAGGGCCCAGCGGACTGGTTCACCGGCGACGTCTACATCGATGCCGTCGCCGCCGCGCCCACGCCCTCCCGGGTCACCGCCAACCTGGTGCACTTCATGCCCGGCGCCCGCACCCACTGGCACCGCCACCCGCTGGGCCAGACCGTCTTCGTCACGGAGGGCATCGGCCTGTGCCAGCGCCGCGGCGGACCCGTCGAGGTCATCCGGCCCGGCGACCGCGTCCTGTTCGAAGCCGACGAGGAGCACTGGCACGGCGCGGCGTCGAACCGGCTCATGGTCCACCTCGCGATCAACGAGGGCGACGACGACCACGACGTCGTGCAGTGGCTGAGCCCCGTCACCGACGAGGAGTACACCGCGACTCCGGCCACCCACTGACACGGGCGTCATCGCGGTCACCGGTTACGGCGGCGACGTCGTCGACTTCACCGTCTCGGGACTGACCGCCGCGTTCCACCCTCGCGTCCCGATCGCCCCCGACCGCACGCCCCGCGCACCGCGGCCCCGGGAGCGGCCGTCCGGCAAACCACCGCTCCCTGTCCGCTTCCCCCGACCGACTCGTCGCCGGGTCGCGATCACCCGGGGAGACGACACGGTAGTGATCGGCCAGTACGATCATGGTCGCCATACGGAGCTTCGACAGCAGCGACTCCCCCAGAGCGGCCGGCACCGCGGACGGCCCGGACGGCGGACCGGCGGATACGGAAACCGGGTTCCGGCGCGGCGATGAGTTTTCCGGCCCCGGCAGGTCTATATCTCGACCGGGATCACCGACTCATCGGGAGTACAGACATGGGACTCATCCACATCGAGCTGTTCGCGACCCTCGACCTCGTCGCGCAGGCGCCCGGCGGACCCGACGAGGACCCGGCGGGGTTCCCGTTCGGCGGCTGGCAGGCGCCCCTGCTGAACGAGGCCACCGGCGCGCAGATCGTCGCCGCGTACGAGGGCACCGACGCCCTGCTGCTCGGCCGGCGCACGTACGACATCTTCGCCGCCTACTGGCCGCACCAGAAGGACGGCGAGATCGCCGAGCTCTTCAACCGCGTCCCGAAGTACGTGGCCTCCCGGGGCACGCCCGACCTCCCGTGGGCCGGGTCCACCCGGCTCGGCCCGGACCTGGCCGGCGCGGTGCGCGAGATCCGCGAGCGGCACGAGCACGTGAAGGTCGTCGGGAGCCTGGACCTGGTGCAGACCCTCCTGCGGGAGAAGCTCTTCGACCGTCTCGACCTCTGGGTGCACCCGATCACGCTCGGCGTCGGGAAGAAGGTGTTCGACGGCGGCGCGGTGCCCACGAACCTCACCCTCCTCGAACCGCCGGTCGCCGGTCCGGAGGGCACCGTCTACCTGCGCTACGGGCTCGCCGACGGCACGCCCGCGACGGGCGACATGAGCGCGCCCGACCGCGGTCTCGGCCGCGACGAGTCCCGGTGACCCGATGACCGTCGTCCATACCAACGGGACCGCCCTGGGCATCGAGTCGTTCGGCCGCGAGGACGCGCCACTCGTCCTGCTCGCGGGCGGGACGACGATGCTCTCCTGGCCCGACGCGCTGTGCGAACGCCTCGCCGCCGGCGGACGCCGCGTGGTGCGCTACGACCTGCGCGACAACGGGGAGTCGACGACCGCGGATCCGCAGGCACCCGACTACACCCTGCGCGACCTCGCCGCCGACGCGGCGGCCCTCGCCGAGACGCTCGGCGGGGGCCCCGCCCACCTCGCGGGCATCGGCGTCAGCGGCATGGTCGCCCAGGTCGCCGTGCTCGACCACCCGGACAGCTTCTCGGCGCTCACGCTCGTCGGCACCCGCCCCGTCGCCCCCGGCCCGCCCGACGACGACCTCCCCGACCACGACCCCGCGACCATGAGCCGGCTGTTCGCACGCCCGATGCCCGACTGGACCGACCGCCGGGCCGTCGCCGAGTTCGCCGCCACCGGCGCCGAGATCCTCGGCGACGACCCCGCCGCCGCCCGCGCGACCGCCGCGCGCATCTGGGACCGCACCCCCGGCACCGCACCCCCGGTCCAGACGGCCAACCAGCTGCGGATGACGTTCTCCAAGCTCGACTGCCGGCCCCGCTGGCGCGAGCGCCTGCCCGAGATCAGGATCCCCACCCTCGTCGTCCACGGCCGCCGCGACCCGTTCTTCCCCGTCGGCAACGGCGAGGCGATCGCGCGCGCGATCCCCCGGGCACGACTGCTCGTTCTCGAAGACGCCGCCACCGCGATGCCGGACGCGGCCCTCGGCGAGGTCAGCGAGGCGATGCTCGCGCTCGGACAGCGGACGGCCGGTGCTGCGCGGCTCCCGCCTCCGGACGGGTCCGCCCCGCGCGGCGGCCGTCCACGGTGAACGCCCCCACCCACCACCGGTCCACCGCGCACCCGCCAGCCTCGGCGCCACCGGGGTCGGAGGCTGCCCGGGAACGCCTCGGACGGCCCCGGGCTCCTCGGACCCGGCTCGCCGGGCGCCGCACCCCCGGACGGCTCACTCGGCCGGCCGGGTGCGGGGGCGGGCGCGGAACGGGCCGTCGGCGGCGAAGGCGTGGGCGGCGAAGCGTTCGCCCATGCGGCGGTAGGCGGCGGCGGACGGGTGCAGCCCGTCGGGGAGGTCGTCCACGTCGGCCGGGCCGAGGAGGTCGCGTCCGTCGAGGTGGTGCAGGTGAGGATCGTGGGCCTGCCGGGCCGCGACGATCCTCGCCAGCTCGTCACGGACCACCTGCAGCGACAACGCTCCCCGGGCCAGGTCGGCCGGGTCCCCGAGCGCGGTGATCCTTCCGTCCGGGCCCACCGTGGTCGGGCCGGGACGATCCTCCAGCGCGGGGCAGCTCACCGGGGAGATCACCAGCAGCGGGGTCTCGGGATGGCCGTCCCGGATGGTGTCCAGGAATCCGTGCACCGCCGGGCCGAAGGTCCGCAGGCGGAAGGTGGCCAGGCCCACGATGTTGACGCCGGTCTTGAGGCTGATCAGGTCGGCGGGCAGGTCGCGGATCGTTCGGGCGACGTAGGGGTCCAGCATGGCGTTGCCCGGCTCGCTGAGGTTGGTCACCTCCACGCCCCCGATGGACGCCGCGACCACGGGCCAGGTGCCGGTGGGACCGTCGGCTTCGAGGCAGTGGCTGATGGAACTGCCGTGGTGCACCCACCGGGGCCGGCCGTCGGGAAGGGGTGCCAGGACCTCGCCGTCGGCGCGGAGCGCCACCAGTTCCGTGGGGGTCTGCTGCGGCAGCCACAGCTCGACGTCCTTCATCCCGGCCGGCAGTCCGGCGAAGCGCGCCGTCCCCGGCTTCCCCGGTATCAGCCGCTGCTCGGCCCCGGGGCCCGCCATCCGCATGACGTTGCCCAACGGCGCTCGCTGCCGCCCGACCAGGACGCCGTCCACCGTCAGGTCCAGCATTCCGGTCGGCCGGGGCTCCGGGTCGCCGTCGAGCTGTCCCGTGGACGTGAGCACCTCGAACTCGAGCACCCGCGCCTCGGTGCGGAACACCAGCCGCACGCCCGAGGGCATCACCGTTCCCCCGTAGACCGACGGGTTCTGGTACTGCTCCTTGGTCCAGGCCGGCAGCCGGCGCGGCATCACCCCGGCCGGCGTCCGCTCCAGATCAAGCGCCCCCCGTACCTCGACCGGACCGCCCACCAGCGGATACTCCCGCATCGTCACTGTCACCGCTCCTCGACTCCGGCCCGTCCGGCCGGGCGGGTGCCCGGCCGGAGGCATCGGGCCCCACCACGAACCTAGTCACCGCGACGGTGATGTGGTGTCGGCCGGGTGCGGGTCGTGCCGGTCCGCCGGTCGGATCCCGAGGGGGTACGTACCTGAATCGGCGCCGAGGACGGGGCGGGGCTGCGACGGGGAATCAGCCCGGCGGCGTCCCGTGCCACGCCGAGGGCGGGCGGGAGACGCTCGCCGCGGAGGGCAGCCCGGAGTGGTCCAGCACCGGGAAGGCGTTCGGCGTGCCGGTGCTGTCCTGGGCCGTCCAAGGCGTGCCGTTCGACCGGCGCGGGTACTGCCGGACCGGAAACTCCGCGGAGAAGAAAGGACGTTAGCCTCGTCCGGATCCGGCTGCGGATCGTACCCGCCGGAATTGACCAGCCGGCCGCCTGGCGATTCGATCCGGGGGCGTCGAGGAATGCCGTGCGTTTCTCCGCCGCCGTAGCGGGCGGGATATTCGGTGGGTCAATCCGGATGTCGTAGTCGCGATGATTCCGGAGCATGGCCCGACCGCTCCCGGCCGACCCGTGATAACCGGACGCGGGTTTCCCGGCGAATCGTGCGCCGCCGAGGTGGTCCACGGTGTCGGCCGGATCGAACGGACGCGGGGGCGAGGGGACGTCGCCGCCCCGGAACGCGACCCGGAACGCGACCCGGTCCGCGACGACCTGCGGGAACGACGTCCCGCCGGCCGCAGCTGCCCGCCTTCGGCGCAGGTGGCCGTCGCCGGGGCGACCGCGGTGCCGCCGAAGGCGCCATCCCCAGGGCCTTCGGACATCGCATCCCACCCCCGTGCTCGTAGCGTCCGAGCGGGAGTCGGCATCGCCCCCGGTCGGCCCGGAAATGACTATCCACAACATGATCGTCTGCCGTCAAATCATGATCGCCGACCCCCGCCGATCTGCGGGGGTGCGGGTCGGGCGTCGGCGAGCAAAGCGTCTCCTTTCCCGGCCAACTGACATGCAGTCAGCATTTTATGTAATATCGGGGCAAAGTGGGCATCGGTCGGCCAATCTTTGCCGATTCGATATCCGGATCCGGGGATTCCCGGTCAGCCGCTCTGCGATCTTGGTGTGGCACGACTTCTTTGCCATCACTATTCGTGGAGAAAACTCTCTTGCCATCGAGGAAGCAGGCCCCGCCCGTTTTTGGGGGCGGGGCCTTCACTACGCGCCGGATGCGGCGGACAGCCGTTCTGGCGGCGCTCGCGCTACTGGTGGAGACGGGGGTCGCGCTCGATGCGCTGACCGCCGACTCCGCCTACGCCGCACCCGCGACCGACCCCAAGGCCACGGCCACCGCACCCGTCAACGAGGCCCCCGACGCGGCCTCCGCCCTGCTCGCCGCCCGGCTGAACGGCCACCGGGTCGAGGTGACCGGCGCCCGGACCGCCACCACCACGCTCTGGGCCGACCCCGCGGGGACGCTGACCCAGGACACCGCGACCGGACCGGTCCGGGTCAAGGTCGGCGACGCCTGGGTCCCGGTCGACACCACGCTGGTGGAGACCCCGGACGGCAAGGTCGCGCCGAAGGTCCACCCGGAGGGCCTGACCTTCACCGGTGGCGACCCCGGCGTGCGCACCGGTGACGCCGTCGCCCCGCCCGCCGGCGCGCCCGGGACCGGTATACCCGCCGCCGGCACCCCCGCCGCCGAAGCCCCCGCCACCGGCGCCTCCGCGCACGCGGCTGCGGCCGACGCCCGGGCCGGCCGTGACGAGGCCCGGCCGCAGCTGCCCACCGCGCCCGGCCCCGGCTCCGCCTTCGCCAAGCCCGCCGACTCGGCCCCCGCCGCTGCCACCGCCGCGCCCAACCCCGCCGCCGAGAAGCCCGCCGAGCGCGAGCTGGTCAAGATCGGCGCCGGCGAGCAGCAGGTGCAGCTCGGCTGGCTCGGCCGCCTGCCCAAGCCCAGGCTCGACGGCAGCCGGGCCACCTACGTCGACGCCCGCCCCGGAGTGGACCTCGTCCTGGAGGCCACCCGGACCGGCTTCGAGCAGTACCTGATCGTCAAGGACCGCTCGGCCGTCTCCCAGGCCGGCACCGTCGTGCTGCCGATCGACACCAGCGGCCTGGACGTCGACCGCAAGGACGACGGCTCGATCGAGCTGACCGAGCGTCCGTCCGGCAAGGTGCAGGCGAAGATCCCCGCCCCCGTGATGTGGGACGCGGCGGTCGACCCGCAGTCGCTGGAGCACAACCGCCGCGCGCCCGTCGCGATGGAGCTGCGCGGTGCCGGCGCGGAGGCCGAGCTGGTCTTCACCCCGGACGCCGGCTTCCTCGGCGACCCGGCGACCAGCTACCCGGTGACGATCGACCCGGCGCTCACCGTCGGCGCCTCCTTCGACACCTTCGTCCAGCAGGGCTGGACCACCGACCAGTCGTCCGCCACCGAGCTGAAGCTCGGCAACAACGGCAGCGGCCAGGTCGCCCGCTCCTTCCTGCACTTCCCCGAGGGTCCGTACCACGGCAAGCACATCCTCTCGGCGAAGCTGAACCTGTACAACACCCACTCGTGGTCCTGCGAGCCCTGGTCCTGGGAGGTCTGGGACACCGGCCTCGCCTCCACCGGCTCCCGGTGGACCAACCAGCCCAACTGGAACAAGCAGTGGGCGGTCAGCAACGCCACCAAGGGCAACGAGAACGCCGGCTGCGGCGACGCCTGGGTCGCCCAGGACGTCACCTCGCTGGTCACCGCCTGGTCCGACAACGGCTACGCCAACAACGCCCTCGGCCTGCGCGCCTCCACCGAGACCAGCCCGTACTCGTGGAAGCGCTTCGACTCCTCCCAGGGCGGCCACCCGCCGTTCCTGTCGGTGACCTACAACACCGTCCCCGCGGCGCCGCCGGCGGTCGACGTGTTCCCGGCCCGCCAGGGCAACCCCCGCTTCACCTCCTCGGCCACCCCGACCTTCCAGGTCCTGGCCAGTGACCCGGACAGCGGCGGCAAGGTCGGCGCCGACTTCGACCTCTACCGCGCCGGCGTCCTCGTCAAGCGCGTGTACAAGGAGGTCCCGAACGGCAGCTACGCCCAGGTGAAGCCGGCCGACTTCGGCCTCGCCAAGCTCGACGAGGGCGTGCAGTACTCGATGGGCGCCCGGCTCTGGGACGGCACCGACAACTCGCCGTGGGCCCCGCAGGACGTGGTCGTCGTCGCCGACACCACCCGGCCGGGCGCGCCGTTCGTCACCTCCGCCGACTACCCCGCCGACGAGGTGTGGCACGGCGCCGCCGGCCAGACCGGACGGTTCACCCTCACCCCGCCGGCCGGCACCGACGACGTGGTCGGCTACGTCTACACCTTGGACGGCAAGGCACCGGTGACGGTCGACGCGACCGGTGCGACCACCGCGTCGATCACCCCGCCCACCGACGGCACGCACACCCTCAAGGTGCAGACCAAGGACCGGGCGGACAACCTCTCCGACCCGGCCGTCCACACCTTCCGGGTCGGCCGGGCCGGCGTCAGCTCCCCGGTCGACGGCTCCGAGACCGCCAAGCGCGTCAAGCTCGCGGTCGACGCCCAGACCCAGTACACCCGGGTCACCTGGCAGTACCGCCGCGGCCCCGGCGCCACCGAGTACGACATCCCTGCGGCCCACCTCACCAAGGCCGACAACACCCCGACCGCCGGCACCCGGCCGCGGCTCGCCGAACTCGGAGGTCACGCCAACTGGTCGGTGCTGGAGTCGCTGGGGCAGATCGGCGGCGTCGTACAGGTCCGCGCGCTGCTCTACACGGACCAGGACAGCGACCCGGCCTACCCGACGGCCTGGTCCACCTTCACCGCCGACGCCAACGCCGACGGCGCCACCGGCGTCGAGGTCGGCCCCGGCTCCGTCAACCTGCTCACCGGTGACTACTCGGTGGACGTCACCGACACCGACGAGTTCGGCATGACCACCACGCGTTCCTCCTCCTCCCGCGGCACGACCCGCGGCTGGCAGGAACAGGGCGAGCGGCTGACCGCCAACCAGCAGCAGGTCTCCACCGACACCACCGGCTTCCTGGCCACCCCGGGCACCGCCGTGCGGGCCACCGACCGGGGCCAGGGCGGCTCGACCGACTCGCTGAAGGTCCTGCCGGACGCCAACCGCAGCGGTGACACCTACGCGCTGCTCGGCGGCTCGGGCGGCCTCCAGCTGGGCATGAAGCCCGGCCACACCTACCGGGTCAAGGCCTGGGTGTACGTGCCCTCCTCGACCGGGCTGACCGCAGGCCTCGACGACCGCGGCATGCGGATCGTGGCCGTCCACGGCAAGGCCGGCGCGCTGACCACGACCGTCTCCCGCAAGGCGCCGTACACCGACGCCTGGGCCGAGCTGACCACCGACGTCACGCTCGCCGCGGACGCCACCGAGGCGCAGATCCGGCTCTACAACGGGCACTCGGACAACGCCGACAAGCCGGTCTACTTCGACGGCATGTCGGTGCGCGAACTGGTCGCACCGTTCGGCCCGCAGTGGGCCGGCGGGGCGCACGGCGAGTCCGCCGACTACGTGTCGCTGGCCTTCCCGAGCGCGGACGCCGCCGTCCTCAAGGGCCTCGACGACACCTCGCTCACCTTCGCGCGGGCGCAGGACGGCACGCTCTTCCCCGAGCCGGGCGCCGAGCACCTCGTCCTGAAGGCGACCGGCGACACCTACACGCTGTCCGAACTGGACGGGTCCGCCACGGTGTTCGCCCGCCAGGCCGGCTCGGACGTGTACAGCGTCCAGTCCTCCACCGGGCCGGACGCCGGGTCCACCGCCCGCTACGTCTACGACTCCACCGACCGGCGCTCGCTCGTCAAGCGGGTGATCGCCCCGGTCGAGCCCGGTGTCGACGACGCGAACGGCTGCACCGTCGACCCGCTGCCGCGCGGCTGCGAGGTCACCGACTACGACTACGCGTCCGCCACCACCGCGACGGCCGCGGCCCCGGGCGACTTCACCGACCGGATCCGGTCGGTGAAGGTCTGGTCCTGGAACCCGGTGACCGCCAAGCAGGAGGCGGTCGAGGTCGCGCACTACGTCTACGACGAGCGCGGCCGCCTGGCCCAGGTCTGGGACCCCCGCCTGGCCCAGCCGCTGAAGACCGCCTACGACTACGACGACGCGGGACGGGTCACCCGGATCACCCCCGCGGGCGAGCTGCCGTGGAACCTCGACTACGGCAGGGCCGCCGCGGACCAGGACCCGGGACGCCTGCTGAAGGTCCGTCGCGCGGCCCTGGCCAGGGGCAGCAAGGACCAGGTCAGCGGTGAGACCGCGAGCAAGGTCGTCTACGACGTGCCGCTGACGCGCGCCACGGGCGGTCCGTACGACCTGGGCGGCCCGGACGTGGCCGCCTGGGCCCAGACCGACGCGCCGACCGACGCCACCGCCGTCTACGGCCCCGAGGACGACCCGGGCACCGGCACCGCCACGGCGGCCAGGCCCGGACCGGACGGCTACCGGCCGGCCGTCGTCCACTACCTGAACGCCTCCGGCAACGAGGTCAACACGGCGACGCCGTCGACCACCCCCGGCGGCGACATCGACACCACCGAGTACGACCGCTACGGTCACGCCGTCCGCACCCTGGAGGCCACCAACCGCGCCATCGCGCTCGGCACCCACCCGGACACCGAACGCCTCGCGGCCGAACTGAACCTGCCCGCCGACTCCGCGTCCCGGGCCCGTCTGCTGGACTCCCGGACCCTCTACACGCCGGACGGCCTCGACGTCACCGAGACGCTCGGACCGGTCTACCGCGCCTCGCTCGCCGAGCAGGTCGACGGCCAGACCGCACCCGTCACCGTCACGGCCGAGGGCGAGAGCCTGGTCCAGCTGGGCGCCACCGACCCGGTGCGCGTCCAGACCCTGGCCACCTGCTGCGCCGGGGCCGGCTGGTCCGGCGGCGGCCAGGTGTTCCTCGCCGCCGACGCGGTCGGGGACAACGCCTCCTTCCGGATCTCGGTCCCCGAGGAGGGCACGTACCAGCTCGGCGCGCTGCTGACCAAGGCGGCCGACTACGGCATCGTCCAGCTGTCGGTCGACGGCCAGAACGTCGGTGCCCCCTTCGACGGCTACAGCGCGGCGGTCACCACCACCCCGTTCGCCGCCGGTCCGACCGGCCGGCTCGCCCGCGGCGACCACGAGCTGCGGCTCACCGTCACCGGGAAGAACCCGGCGGCCGTCGCGCCCTCCTACCAGGCGGGTCTGGACCGGGTCACCCTGACCAAGACCACGCTCAACCCCACGCTCGCCGCCGGCACGCCGGTCGTGGCGCGGGACCACAACACCAACACCTACGACGAGGGCAAGCCCGACGGCAAGGCCTACCACCTGGTCACCACCAGCACCGACGGCGCCCGGATCGACGGCTACGCCGACGACGTCGAGCTGCGGGTCACCAGGACGGGCTACGACGCCCCGATCGGCGGCACCGCCGGCTGGACGCTGAAGGCGGCCACCTCGGTGACCACCGACGCGCTCGGCGCCAAGCTGACGGCGACCATCCGGTACGACGCCGCCGGCCGCGCCGTGGAGTCGCGCAAGCCGGGTTCGACGGGCGGCGACGCCGGGACGGTCAGGTCGGTGTTCTACACCGCCGGTGCCAACCCGGAGGACCCCGCCTGCGCCAACCGCCCCGAATGGGCGGGCAGCCCGTGCGCCACGCTGCCCGGCGGCGCGGTCACCGATGCCGACGGCACCCGGATGCCGACCACCCTGCCCGTCAAGCGGGTCACCCGGTACTCGCCGTTCGGCGAGCCCGAGGAGACCACCGAGACCAACGCGGGCAAGTCGCGCAGGACGGTCGTCGGTTACGACGGCGCCGACCGGATCACCTCGACCGAGATCACCTCGGACGAGGGCGTGGCGATGCCGAAGGTCACCACCGAGTACGACCCGGCCACGGGTGACGCGGTGCGGACCACGGCCGACGGCAAGTCGCTGACCCGGGTCATGGACCAGCTGGGCCGGCTGGTCTCCTACACGGACGCCGACGGCGGCACCACCACCACGGAGTTCGACGCCTTCGGCAAGCCGGTGAAGGTCGCCGACCCGACCGGGTCCACCACCTACACCTACGACCGCGCGAAGGAGCCGCGCGGCCTGGTCACCTCGGTCAACGACAGCACGGCCGGCGAGTTCACCGCCGCCTACGGTCCGGACGGCCAACTGGTCGAGCAGACCTATCCCGGCGGGATCGTCCGCAGGGACACCTTCAACGCGGTCGGCGAGGCCACCGGCCGCACCTACACCCGCACCTCCGACAACGCCGTGGTCTGGGCCCAGACCAGCGACGTCTCCACCCAGGGCCAGGTGGCCAGGGACACCAGCTCCACCGCCACCCGCACCTACCGCTACGACCGGCTCGGCCGACTGGTGAAGGCCCAGCAGTCGACCACCACGACCGGCTGCGTGACCCGGCAGTACGCCTTCGACGCCCACTCCAACCGGCTGTCGAAGACCACCCTGCCCTCGGCCCTCGACGGCACCTGCGGCACGACCGGGGCCACCGTCGAGAACCACGGCTACGACTCCGCCGACCGGCTCACCGACCCCGGCTTCGGGTACGACGCCTTCGGGCGGACGGTGCGCACCGCGACCGGCGCGACCAACACCTACTGGGCCAACGACAAGGTCGCCGCCCAGGAGAAGGGGGACACCAGGCAGCAGTGGGCCCAGGACGCCGCCCACCGCCTCACCGCGTTCACCACGGCCAAGAAGCAGACCGACGGCTCGTGGGCCAACGCCACGTCGAAGCTCAACCACTACGGCGACGACTCCGACGAGGTCCGCTGGGTCGTCGAGGACACCACCCAGGGCACCGTGACCCGCAACGTATCGGGCCCGGACACCGACCTGGTGGCCACCACGAGCCGGACCGGTGACGTCCAGCTCCAACTGACCGACCTGTTCGGCTCCGTCGTGCTGACGACCGACCCGGCGCTCACCAAGCCGGTCGTGCTGGACTTCGACGAGTTCGGCATCCCGCAGGACGGCCAGGCCGCCGCGCGGTACGGCTGGCTGGGCGGCAAGCAGCGCTCCGCCGAGGCCCAGGACGGCGACATCCTCATGGGTGCCCGCCTCTACAGCCCGGCGCTGGGCCGCTTCCTCCAGGTCGACCCGGAGCCCGGCGGCAACGCCGGCGCGTACGACTACTGCACCGGCGACCCGGTCAACTGCACGGACCTCGACGGCCACTGGGGCATGCCCAAGTGGCTGAAGAAGACCGTGCACGTGGTGGCCAAGGTCGCCGAGGTCGCGTCGTACATCCCGGGCCCGATCGGCTCCGCCGCGGCCGCCGTCTCCGCCGTCTCGTACGCGGCGACCGGCAACTGGCGCAAGGCCGCCGAGATGAGCATCACCGCCGCGGCCGGCCTGGTCGGCGGCAACACGGCGGTCCGGGCCGGCTTCGCGGCCGCCCGCTACTCGCGGGGCGCGGCGCGCGTACGGCGCGTCTCCTCCCGGGTCCGCTCGGTGTTCCGCCGGACCGGCTGCAACTCCTTCGACCCGGGCACCCCGGTGCTGATGGGCGACGGCGGGCAGCTGCCGATCGGTGAGGTCCAGGTCGGCGACCTGGTGCTCTCCACCGACCCGGCGACCGGTCAGACCCGGCCGGAGCCGGTGCTGTCGGTGATCTACGGGTACGGCACCAAGCACCTGGTCGACATCGAGACCGCGACGGCGGATCCGTCGACGGCGACGGCGAGCGCGACCGGGGACCCGGACACCGCGGCCGCGCTGCGGGTCACCGCCGAGCACCCGGTCTGGGTGAGCGGCAAGGGCTGGACCGACGCCGCGCAGGTGCGGGTCGGCGACTCCCTGGTGACGCCGGCCGGCACCCCGGTCCCGGTCACCCGGGTCACCGACCGGGGCGAGATCGCCGACCAGCTGGTCGTCAACCTCACCATCGGCGACCAGCACACCTACAGCGTGCGGGTCGGTGACGACTGGGTCGTCGCGCACAACAAGAACGCGTGCCACATCGACCTGCCGCACATCCTCGGCGGGCACGGCGCGAAGTCCCGCGTGGCGGGCAAGAGCCGGTTCCGCTCGCGCAACGTCCGCGAGGTCAAGTACCTGATCCACACCACGATCAAGAAGGGCAAGAGCCGGGCCAACACCGGTGGCCGCGACGGCCGGATCTACGAGCACGACTTCGGCCGGATCATCGGCCGGGACGGCAACGGCCGGCACACCACGCGGCTGCGCGTCGTCGTGAAGCAGCACAAGGGACGGAGGACGGCCAGGACGGCGCACCCGTACTGACCGGGGTCGCACCGACCGAACGGTCCCGACCGTGAGACCCGGATCGCCGGGGGCTGGAGCATCAGCCCCCGGCGATCCGCCGTCCCGCCCACCTGCGAGAATGCGAGCATCATGATCGAACTGTCCTTCTCCGCCGCCGACACCGGCGGCGCCGACCGCGGACCCCGCGGCACCATGGACTTCGCCGCGGCGGACCTCTACGACCTCACCTGCGAGGCGTTTCGGGGCCCCTACACGTTCCGGGTCGAGGGCGCCGACTTCAGCGGCACCGGGCCGGTCCTGGACCTCGCGCTCGGCCTGTTCACCGCGGCCGGGGAGCTGGCGGGAGCCGGGCGCGCCCGCTACTCGGCCGCCGGGGGCGCCGGTGAGTACCGCTTCGAACGCCGGGGCGGCAAGGAGACCGTCCGGATCCACCGGGAGCGGGACGGCAAGGGCAGCGCGGAGTACGCCGAGTTCGAGTCCGCCACCCGGGCCTTCCTCGGCGAGGTGGTGCGCGGCCTCTGCGAGCGCTTCCCCGACCTGCGCCGCAACCCCGAGATCCGCCGCCTCCGGGAGGCCGCCGCCGGCGGGTGACGGGACGCCGGCCGGGGGCCTTCCGGCCCGTGGAACCGCGACGATCGCCGGCAACCGCCACCGGGACGGCGGGTCCTCCCCGCGCGGCGCCACGATCAACGGCCTCAGACCCCGGACCCGGTCGCCGGGTGAGCAGGCGCGCGGGGGCCGCACCCCCTCCAGGTCCAGGCCCCCGCCGCCTCGCCGGGGCGGCGGGCGGCCGGCGGCGGGTCAGACGGTTTCGAGGCGCCGGTCCAGGTGCCGTTCGAGGGCGGTGACGACCAGGCGGTGGTCCTCGGCCTGGGGGAGGCCGGAGACGGCCACCGTGCCGACCACCCCGACGCCCTGCACGTGGATCGGGAGGGCGCCGCCGTGGGCGGCGTAGGTGTCGGGGTCGAGCCGGGAGTCCTCCTCGAAGGTCCGGCCCTTGGCCGCGAAGCGCAGGCCGACCAGGTAGGAGGAGCAGCCGTAGCGGTCCACCGTGCGGGCCTTGCGCAGGATCCAGGCGTCGTTGTCGGCCGAACTGCCCGGCAGCGCGTAGTGGAAGAGCTGCTGGCCGTTGCGCCGGATGTCCACCACCACGGGTGCCTCCTCGGCGCGCGCCAGGCCGACCAGCAGGGTGCCGAGCAGCCAGGCGTCGTCGTTGTCGAAGCGCGGCAGGCGCAGTCGGCGCTCCTCGTCCTCGACCCGCTGGATCAGGGCGGTGGCCTCGTCGGGGGTCATCGGGCGACCCTCTCGGTCAGGGTGACGGTGCGGCCCTCGGCGGCCGAGCGGCGGGCGGCCTCCAGGACGGTCAGCGCCGCGACGGCGTCGCGCGGGTCGACCGGCGCGGGCCCGCCCTCGCGCAGCGAGCGGACCACCCCGGCGTAGAAGGAGGGGTAGTCGCCGGGGAGCGAGGGGTACCCGGCGGCGCCGTCGGTGGTGCCGAGCAGGCCGTACCCCGACGCGGGCACCTCGCCCCAGCCCGGGCCCGGGCGCTGTCCGGCGCGCAGCGCGTCCTCCTGCGGGTCCATGCCGTCCACGGTGTACGCGGAGCGGTCGCCCAGGACGCGCAGGCGCGGTCCGAGCCGGCCGGCGAGCGCGCTCATCCACAGGTGGGAGCGGACCCCGCCGGCGTGGGTCAGCGCCACGAAGGCGTCGTCGTCCACGGCAGCGCCGGCGCGGCGGACGTCCACCTCGGCGTACACCTGGACGGCCGGGCCGAAGAGGGTGAGCGCCTGGTCGACCAGGTGGCTGCCCAGATCGTAGAGGATGCCGCCGGCGTCGACCGGGTCGGCGGACTCGCGCCAGCCCTCCTTCAGCTCCGGCCGCCAGCGCTCGAAGCGGGACTCGTAGCGGTGCACGGTGCCGAGCGCGCCGGTGTCGACCAGCTGCCGGACGGTGCGGAAGTCGGTGTCCCAGCGGCGGTTCTGGAAGACGGTGAGCAGCAGGCCGCGGGCCTCGGCGAGCTCGACCAGGCCGGCCGCCTCGGCCGCGGTGGCGGCAAGCGGCTTGTCCACCACGACGGGCAGCCCGGCCTCCAGGGCGGCCCGGGCGAGCGGCACGTGGCTGCGGTTGGGGGAGGCGACGACCAGCAGGTCGAGAGCGCAGGGAGCGGCCAGCAGCTGCTCGGCGCTGTCCACGACGCGGGCCTGCGGGTGGTCCTGGCGCAGTTGCTCGCGCCGCTCGGGCGCGGACGTGACCACGGCGTCCAGGCGGAGCCCGGGCGTGGCGGCGATCAGCGGGGCATGGAAGGCCGCTCCGGCCAGGCCGTAGCCGACCAGTCCGACGCGGAGGGCGGGGTGCCCGGGACCGGGGGTGCTCTCGAAGGTCATGCGAACCAGTTAAACAACGGTGTTTCCTAAGTGCAAGCCCCACCGCCCGGCCCCAGGCAGAATGAGCCCATGACGACGCCGCCCCCCGGCCCGGCCGGCCACCACCGACCGGCCGGCACCAACCTGGCCGGACTGCGCGACCACAACGCCGCCCTCGTCCTCGGCCTGCTCCGGGCCGCCCCGCAGGGCGGCAGCCGCGTCGAACTCGCCGCCCGGACCGGCCTCACCCCGCAGGCCATCGGCAAGATCACCGCCCGGCTGCTCGCCGAAGGCATGATCGTCGAAGCCGGCCAGGCGGCCTCCACCGGCGGCAAGCCCCGCACCCTGCTCCGGCTGCGCGCCGAAGCCGCCTGCGCCGTCGGCGTCCACCTGGAACGCGACGAGCTCACCGTCCTGCTGGTCGACCTCGCGGGCCGCCACCACCACGTCCGCACCGAACCCGTCGAGCGGGGCCTCACCCCCGCCGACGCCGTCCGCCTCGTCACCGCGCGGATCCACCGGGCCGCCGCCGACCTGCCGCCGGGCGCCCGCCTGCTCGGGGCCGGCATCGGCTGCCGCGGACCGCTCGACCACGCCGCCGGCGTCCTGCACTGGTTCACCCCCCTCGACGCCCGGGACTCCCCGGGCTGGGACCGCTACCCGCTGCGCGACGAACTCGCCGCCCGGCTGGACGGCCTGCCCGTCGTCGTCGACAAGGACACCAACACCGCCGCCCTGGCCGAGGCCCCGACCACCCCGCGACCCGGTGGCGGTCTCGCCTACGTCCACCTCTCTGCCGGCCTCGGCGCGGGCCTGCTCCTCGACGGGACCCTGCACCGCGGCACCCGCACCAACGCCGGCGAGTTCGGCCACCAGACCGTCCAGCTCGACGGACCGCCCTGCGACTGCGGCAACCGCGGCTGCCTGGAGGTGCTCTGCCTCGCCGAGCTGCGCCGCGCCGACCACGCCGCCGCGGCCCGACTGCTCGGCGTCGGCGTCGCCAACCTCGTCCGACTGCTCGACATCGACCGGGTGGTGCTCGGCGGGCGGGCCGTCCTGTCCGCCCCCGACGTCTACCTCGCCGGCGTCACCGCACAGCTCGAGTCCCGGATCCCGGACCCCGACTGGCAGCCCGTCCCGGTCTCCGTCAGCACCGCCGGCCGCCTCGCCGTCGCCGCCGGCGCCGCCGAACTCGTCCTCGGCCCACTCTTCGGCCGCCGGACCTGACGGCCTGGGCTGGCCGCAGTGGCTCATGGCGGCCGGCGGCGGCCACGACCTCCTGCGTCAGCCGTGGCCCCCCGCAGGGGGCCGGCGCCGTGTCCCGGCTCACCGCGGCCACGGCGGAAACCCCGGCCTCGGACTGATCGCCACCGGACCGGCCCTCACCGCCCAGATCCGTGGCGTCGTCGCGGCCCCGAACGGCAACCGTCACCCGCCCGCGCGCGACGGCCCCCGCATCACCCCCGAAACTCTCACCTGGTCCGAGCGCCGCATCCGCGCCCTCGAAGGACTCGAAACCGGCAGCCCCGTCCCCCAGCACGCCCTCCACCTCGCCGCCCGCACCGCGTACCGGCTCATCACCGACCTCCTGACCGGCTGCCCTCATCTCCGCCGGGCGAGGCGGTGCCGACGTTCGACGGGTTCGGCGGTATCCGGGTGCCAGTCGTCCTCCGGCGCTCCGGGGCCCGGTCCCGGCGATCGCCGGGACCGGGCCCGAACCCACGCAGGGTCAGGCCCGGTCCTCCGACTCCGACTCCGCCTCGGCGACCCAGGCGGGCAGCGGCTCGCGGCAGGCCAGCCAGGCCTGCGGCACGTCCGCCAGACCGGTGCGGGCGGCGACGACGCCGCCGGTGATGGCGCAGGTGGTGTCCACGTCGCCCAGGCCCTCCGCCGTGGTCCAGAGGGCGTCGGCCAGGCTGTCCAGGTGATGCGCGGCGGACCACAGGGCGAACGGGACGGTGTCGCTCGCCCGGACCCGCTGCCCGTTGCCGAGCAGGTCGGCGGCGCGCCAGGGCTCGGTGGCGGCGGGCAGCCCGGCGGCCCGGCGCAGCCCGTCGCGAACGGCGCCCGCCGGGGTGCGGTCCGCGACCTCGGCCAGCAGGTCCGCGCCGCCGGGCGCCGTCCCGGAGCGGCCACGCGCGGCGAGGGCCGCTCCCAGGGCCACGGCCACCGCGCCGGCCACGCCCTCCGGATGTGCGTGGGTGACCTCGGCGGACAGCGCCGCCTGCTCGGCCGCCTCGTCCAGGTCGGCGCAGAACCAGGCGCCCAGCGGAGCCACCCGCATCGCCGCGCCGTTGCCGAGGCTGCCCTGGCCGTCGAACAGCGCCCGTGCGGCGGTACGCCAACTCGCCGGGTCCGCGCCAAGTTCGGGCAGCAGCACGTGCATGCCGTACCCGTACCCGCGCCCCTGGTCCGCCCGGTAGGCGGCCGCGAAGGCCTCGGCGAGCCGCTCCTGGTGGACCGCGTCGAAGGCGGTCAGGATCCCGTAGACCGACAGCGCCATCGCGGTGTCGTCGGTCCAGTGCCAGGGCCCCTCCTCCGGGGTGCGCCGGGCCCGGATCTGTTCGAACGCCTCCTTGGGCGAGCGGAAGAGGGGGAACCAGCGCTCCCCGAATCCGTCCCCCAGGGCCAAACCTTCCAACGAGTCGCGAGCAGCGGAGATGGTCGTCATCCCGGCATCCTGACAGCCCCCTCGGTCCTGCCGCAGCCGGTTTCCGGCGGCACCACCGGCCGGTGCCTGCCGGGCCCAACCCGTCGCCGTCGCCGACGCGGTCCCGGCAGCACCGCGCCCTCGCCGCCCTGCCGCCTCGTGCCGACTTGACGACCCAGTGGCCGAGCGAAGCCCGGCCCGTCCACGAGCGCCCGGACAGCACCGGCCGCCCGGGCAGGGGTCTGCCTCAGGCCTCGCGCAGCCAGTGGTCGAGCACGGCGTAGTCGGCCTCGGTCAGACCCCGCCGGGGGTCGACGCGGTGGAGAAGGGCCCGACCGCCGTGGTGCGCCGACATCCAGGCCCGATCGATGTCCGTGATCTCGTCGTCGACCCAGGCGAAACGGCGGCCGGCCGCCCAGTCGAGCAGGGCGCGGGTCTTCCAGTGCAGGCCGTCCTGCTCGTCCTGCTCGTCCTGCTCGTCCTGGTCGGTCGGCTCGGGCCAGGTCACCACCGGCAGTTCCGGCAGGCCGATCAGCGGTGCGACGTACTCGTTCGCCTCGGCCATCCAGGTCGTGGCCCACACCAGTTCGCACGGCAGCGCCGCCAAGCGGCGCCCATGCGCGGGATCGATCCTGGCCAGGAGCGGATTCGCGTCCGCCCCCCGCAGTCCGGTAGCCGTCCGAAACGTCGGATAACCGTCCGGAAGCTCCTGCGCGGTGGCCCCGAACGGGATCAGCGGTCCGTCGACATCCAGGAAGAGCAGCGGACGCTGTGCAGAACTGGTCATCGCTGCACGGTAGCCCTGTGGCGCAGCGACCCGGCGCAGGTGCTCGTCGAAGAAGCGGCGGGGGGTCGCCGCCCATACGGGCGAGCGTCACCAAGGCGGTGAGCGCCATGTCGCACGCCTCCTTGCGTACGTCGTCCCAGTCGTGCGAGAAGCTCTTGCGGGGGTTGGCACCGAGCGCGCCGAGCACGGCCTCGGCGACCTCCCCCGGCACCGGCTCGGCAGGCGGCGCCCCGACGGGCCGACTGTTCGAGGCCTTCGCGAAGGCCGATGGCCGGACCTTCGTCGAAGCACTCCTCAGCTGCGCGCCGCCCGGTCGGCCAGGGCGCGGATCTCGCCGGCGATGGTGCGCCAGACCGATTCGGGCAGTTCGTGGCCGACCTCCAGCAGCAGCAGCTTGCGAGCGTTCGGGATCCGGGACGCGATCGCCGTCGCGGCGGCGGGCTTGATCAGGGGGTCGTCCGCGCCGTGCAGGACCAGTGTCGGCCGCCGGATGCCGCTGATCGGCCCGCCGTGCCACTGGGCGCCGACCTGGCGGCTCTGCGCCTGCTGGTCGTGGACGCCCGCGTCGGCGGTGCGCTCGGCGGCTTCCCTCGCGGCGTGCTCGTCGAAGGGGCGGGCCGGCGAAGCGAGCAGCCGGGAGACCTCGACACTGGCGGCGATCGCGCCCTCCCGGGTAGCGGGGAACTTCAGCTTGGCGAACTTCGCGAGGGTGCCCATCCGGATGAACCGCATGGTCTTCAGGCCCGCGACATCGCCGGGAACCGCGGACATGGTCGTCACGGTCCGCACCCGGTCCGGGTGCCGCAGGGCCACGCGCTGGGCGATGGCGCCGCCGAGGGAGACGCCCAGCAGATGCGCGGATTCCCAGCCCAGCGCGTCCATGACGGCGATCGCGTCGTCCGCCATGTCCTCGGCCGTATAGGCCTCGCCACGCTTGCGGAACAGCGCGGAGACGGGGTTCCTGGTGGCGGAGGGCGGCAGGTGGGTGGATTCGCCGCCGTCGCGCTGGTCGTAGCGGGCGACGGCGAAGCCCGCGTCGGCGAGCAGGTGGCACAGGCCGTCCGGGATCCAGAGCCGGTTGACGCCGAGACCGGTCATCAGCAGCAGCGGCTCCCCGCCGGTCCCCTCGGTGAGCCGGTCGTACGCGAGCTTGACCGGCCCGTTCTCGGCGAAGCGGACCGGGGTCCACGGGTGCGCGGTGGACTCGGACATGGCGACCTCCCATAAAGTGCGATCGATGTTCGCAGTT
The DNA here is from genome assembly GCF_040630835.1 of Kitasatospora sp. NPDC005751. Taxonomy (NCBI): domain Bacteria; kingdom Bacillati; phylum Actinomycetota; class Actinomycetes; order Kitasatosporales; family Streptomycetaceae; genus Kitasatospora; species Kitasatospora sp. NPDC005751. The sequence continues at coordinate 10,942 of NZ_JBEXYC010000051.1, read as the reverse complement.
TTAGTATAGGGGGCGCTCGCAGGCAGCAGCACGACAACGGATGAGAGCAGGTGCTTGAGTGGCCCAGGAGCCCGTCATCGTCTGGACCAGGCCGGAGCGCGGCACACGCGGGCCCGCCGCCGTGCACACCCGTGCGGAGTTGGCCGAGGTGGCCGTCCGGCTGGCGGACCGCGGCGGCCTCGCGGCCGTGTCCATGCGCCAGGTCGGCGCGGAACTCGGCACCGGCCAGGCGTCGCTGTACCGCTACCTCGGCTCCCGCGACGACCTCCTCGACCTGATGACGGACGCGGTCGCGGGCGAGATCGGCCTGGACGTCCCGCTGACCGGTGACCCGGTCGAGGACCTGGTCGCCCTCGCGGTCCGGGCGAAGGACGCGCGGCTGCGGCACCCCTGGCTCGTCGACGTCCCCCCGGAGCCACTCCGGATCGGCCCGAACGGGATGGACTTCCTGGAGTACGCGCTCCAGGCGCTCGCCCCCGCCGGGCTGCCCGGCCGGACCAGTATGGAGATCGTCGCCGTACTGAACGCCCTGACCGAGCAGTTCTCCCGCGCCGAGTTGCAGACCGACCGCGGACTCACAAGCCGCCAAGGGGCGCAGGCCGCGTACATCGGCGAGACGGCGGCCCGCGGCGGGCACCCGCACCTCGCAGCGGCCCTGGCTCAGCAGTCGGAAGCGGACCCGGCGGAGGACGGGCAACAGCGGTTCGAGCGCATCATGCGGCGGGTGCTCACCGGCCTCATCACGCAGGGGGCCGACTCCTGAGCTTGTCCTACCTTCCGCGCGCTCAACGACCCAGCGGCAGACGCCGAGGCCTGACCCGTGGGGCACTCCGCGGCGGGCTCGGTCCGCTTGGGGACCCCGTCGGGCAGCCAGGAGCCCCTGAGGCTACGGCGTTCGAGCGCACGGGCCGCTTGCAGAGCCGTCGCCGCGCCTGCCCCGCGCTTCCGAACGTTCGGCGACGCCACCGATCGGTCCCGGCGTAGGCTCTCCGATGATCACAGCAGTCACGAGAGGTGGACATGGGCCAGAAGATCATTCGGTTCTCGGACCTGACCGGCAAGCACGTCGAGAACGACGGCGACCTGGTGCGCGTCGTGGTGCGCCAGCACCCCGATCTGGAGGGCGGGCCGGTCGAGATCGAGGCGCTGGCGGAAGAGCTGGCCACGGTGGAGGAGCTGGCGCTCGACCTGGTGACGATCGAGCTGCACTTCTCGGACGCCGAGGAGCCGGAGACGGTGGTCCTGGAGGCCGAAGCGTTCAACCGGCTTGCCTCGGCCGCTCCGATGGCCGACGTGCTGCGCGGCGCCAAGCGGGTGGCCCGGACCGTCCCGAGCCAGGCCGCGGTGCCGACGGGCGCCAGGGAGCGGGTCAACTACGCCAGCCTGGAGCACGCCGGCAGGCCGCACAAGGGCCGCACCACCGACGCCGAGAAGCAGCTCGTCCAGCGGCACCTGGACGAGGTCAACGCGCGGCTGGCCGCCGAGGGCACCCGGACGATCGACCTGAGCAACGCCGAGCACGTGGCACGGTACGGCCTGGAGGCGCTGGCGCACGAGCGCGGCACAACGCTCGGCTGACCGGGGACCAACCCGCCGCCGGGGCCGGCAGAACGCCGGGTCTGCATCCGGTCCTGCTCGACCCCGTGGTGACCGGGCTCGGCTGCCGACGCAGCTCTCGCCCGCCGCGTCGGCGGCCGGGTCCGGACCGCTGGTCGGGCCGGCCCTCGCGGCCGTGGGGGCCGCGCGGTGCGACGTCGCGTCGTCGGCCCGGCCGGGCAGCGCGTTCCGTCCGCGGGCGCGAGCGCCTCGCGAGGTCTGTAGCCACCCGGCCCCGGGGGGCTTGTCGGCGGGACGGACGGCTGGGCGGATCACCGTCGAGAGCGGTTGTCGGTGGCTTGGGAGAGCATCGGGCGATCAGATGCCTGCCGGTGGCGTGTTGGCAGGCGAGACTGGCTCGACGACCTCCGCGGCGTCCTACACGGCACCCTCGTGAACGAGCTGCCGGGATCCCGGGTGGGCCGGGTCGTCGGCCGGGGCGGTGGCGCGCAGTACCGCCTCGACCTGGCGGTTGCTGGTCATGGTCGCGGTGACGGCGGTCATGGTGAGGAGGAGACCGGCGGCGGTGTAGAGCGGGGTCCGTACGTCGTAGGTGGTGGCCAGCCAGCCGCCGAGGAAGGCGCCGAACGGGGCGGCGCACATGGAGAGCATGCGGGAGGTCGAGGCGACCCGGCCCATCAGGTGGGCGGGGACGATCGTCTGCCGGAGGGAGGGGGCCAGCACCATCGTGGCACCCATGCCCGCACCGCAGACGGCGAGCGCGAGACCGGCGACGTACGGGTTCGGTGCGGCGGCGAGGACCAGGACGGCAAGCCCTTCGAGGGCGGCCGTGCAGGTCAGTGCGGTGCCGGTGCCGAGCCGTCGGCCGAGGAAGGAGGCGATGCCCGCGCCGAGCAGACCGCCGGTGGCCTCCGCGGTGAGGAGCAGACCGAAGCCGAAGGCGCCGATGCCGAGGCGGTCGTGCGCGAAGAGGGCGAGCACGGTCTCCACGGCGAGGAAGGCGATGTTCCCGACCGCCGGACGCAGCGCGAGCCCGAGCAGCAGCTGGTTCCGGAAGACGTACGAGGCGCCGTCCCGTGCCTGCCGCAGCAGCGACTCGCGGGCCTGCGGCAGGGGCCGCGGCGCGGCGGGCAGCGAGCGTACGAGCAGGGCGGACAACGCGAACGACACCGCGTCGGCGAGCAGCGGAACCGCCCGTCCGAGCGCGAGCAGGGCGCTGCCCGCGGGCGGTCCCGCGAAGCCGGACGCGGCGGTCTGGGCGCCGCGCAGGCGGGAGTTGGCGCGCTCCAGGAGTGCGGGGTCGCGGCCGAGCAGGTCCGGCAGATAGGCGGTGGCGGCCGTGTCGAAGAAGAGTCCGCCGAGGCCGAGCAGGAAGGCGACCGCCGCGAGAAGGGGAACGCCGAGCAGGTCGAGCGCGGCCGCTGCCGCCGGTATCGTCAGGAGCACCGCACGCGCCGCGTCCGTCACCCACATCGTGCGCCGACGGTCCCAGCGGTCCACCAGCGCACCGCCGAGCACCCCGAACAGCAGCCACGGCAGCGTTCCGGCGGCAGTGACGACGGCGAGCGCCATCGGATCCCGCGTCAGCGTCAGCGCGAGCAGTGGCAGCGCGGCGTGCGTCACGCCGTCACCGAGCGAGGACACCGTCTGCGCGGTCCACAGCCGTCCGAACCCGGTCGGCACCTTCCTTATGTCCGAGGTCACTTGGCGTCTCCTTCGGCCTGCACGCGGGTTGCCGGGTGGAACAGGGCGAAGACGAGCGACGCGTCCGGCAGGGACGGATCGGACAGCTCCCGGTACTCGTCCGCCAGCGCTTGCAGCCGCGCCCCCAGCTCCGCGAACTGCTCCTCGGTGAGCCGAAGATGCGCCATCCGCACGTGCCGCTCGCCGTCCGCCGGCGCCGCCTCCAGGTCCGCCACCGCATGCCGCATCAGGATGTCCGGCCCTCCCTCGCCCGGATGGCGCACGATCGACCGCGCGGCCATGGCGTAGTACCGCTCGGTGACCCCCCGGACCTTCCGCGTCCGTACCACCGTCACCAGCCCGGCCCGCTCCAGCAGCCGCACGTGGTAGCTGGAGCTCCCCTTCGCGAGGCCCACCCGCTCGGCGATCTGCGTGATCGTCGCGGGCTCGAAGCGGAGCACGGCCATGATCCGGTGGCGCGTGAGGTTGGAGACGGCGCGTAGCTGCTCGTCAGTGGTGACGTGGAACTTCGCGGGGAGATCATCGGTAGGCATGGGTCCAATGGTCAACGTTTCTTGACCATTGGTCAAGGGGTTTCGCCCGCGCGCCCGGGATCGACTGTGCAGCACGCGGGGCCTTCACCCCTGCCCCCACCCGAGCTGCCGGGGCGGGCGCCTTCGGCCCGCTGTGGGCGCTCAACCAGCCCTCGCTGTCGACGACCGTCGATCCATGATCGAAAGGACCTCCAGGGCCTTCCCGTGCCCCTTCGGCAACCTGGGTGGTTCAACGAACCCGGGGTCGTTCTCTTGTGCCAGAACTCCGGCTTTGGGCAGGGAACTTGACCTCTACGCGTTCCGCCTCCTGGTCACCGAAGCGCCGATGCGGACCGGCACCCGCTCCTACGGGAGATCGTGCAGGACGGCCACTCCCGTACCGAACGTCCACACGGCCGGCAGGAGCCACATGCCAGGGGACGGGCGGTCCTTGCGCAGCACGGCGATGGCGATACCGACAAGGAGGCAGAGCAGGGTGAGGCCCTGGGCGATCCAGGCGATCGTGGGATGGCCGGGGTGGGTGCCGGTGCGGTCGGCGGCCATCCGAAGGATGAGGGAGGAGAGGAGCAGTGGCACGCCCGTGTGAGCGACGATGTCCTGGAGGATGGAGGTGCGACGGGCGGGGTCGGTCACGCCGATTCCTTGACGACGGGCGGCGTATGGCTGTTCCGCGCCACCGCAGGGAGGTCGGTTGCACGACGGATCGGGGAGGCCAGGAGGGATCCGCTCGCTCACCGTCCGGCCGTGGCGTTGTCGCGGGACATGACCAGCGCTGAGCCGCGGGCCGGTCGCCGCGGGGCCTTCAGAGCAGAGCGGTGACCGATCGCGCCGCGGCCATGGCGACCAGGAGGGCCGCGCCGGCCAGAAGGCACTGCGTCGCGCGCTGCATCCTTCTCGCCCTGAGCTGGTGGACGCTGATGCAGCGCCACAGCTCCAGGACCGCGGAGTCGGCCGCCGCCTCCACGCTCTGAGCGGAGAAGCCGGACCGGAACTCCTCCGGAGAGCCGAACGCACCTACGGTGTCGCCGTAGCCGAAGGCGATCGGAACCGGGAAGCCGGCCGGCCGCGACATGCCCGGGAGCCTACGGAACCCGGTGAGCACCGAGGCCGCCAGGGCTGCCGAACCCGCGCTCACCACCAGCGCGAGGAGCGCGGCAGCCCCGATCACCGGCGACACGTCCGACGACGTCGCGCCGGAGGCGAACACCACACCCGTGATCACGAGCGCGTCCGCGCTCAGGAGCGTGCCGGCCCGATTCACCAGACCGAGACGCAGTCCGTCCGCCCGCGTCAGGTGCCACTGGGCGAGCTGCAGTCTCTCCTCGGCACGTAACTCCCCGCTCACTGCTCTCCCCCGTCCCCGCACCGCACCGCGAGGACATCCCCGCCGTGCAACAGACGCTTCCCCCGCCACCGCAAGCCCAACCCACTCCGGGGCCGGACCGGGCGAATCACGACGCCCAGGACACGGAGCGCGGGGACGCCGGCCGAGCGGGTCGGCCAGCACCGCACCGGGATACGGTGCGGTGTGGCCGGAGCGGTGCGCTGTGCCCGGCTCAGCGGGCTATCGAGATCGCGAAGGGCGAGAAGCCGTTGGCGCGGATCACGTGCGGTACGAACAGGATCGCGGCCTCCGTGGCGCGGGCGGTCCGGATCCCGCCGAGATCGGTGATCCACTCGTCGTGCCAGCCGAGGTCGTTGAGCAGTTCGCGGACGGTCTGCTTGGCCTGCGGGTCCTCGCCGGAGAGGAAGGCGTCGGGTGCCCGGGTGAGCATGGCCGGTGCGGTCATCACCGGGAAGAGCATGGTGTTGAGGGTCTTGACGACATGCGTTTCGGGGAGCGCTTCCTGGAGTTGCTCGGCGAGGCTCGACCCGGGGTAGAGCAGTTCACCCGGCAGTCCGTCCGGTCCGTCCGCGGTGGCGTTGGAGACGTCGACGAGGATCTTGCCCCGGAGTTCCTCGCGCAGGGCGGTGAGCCGCTCCAACGAGCCGTCGCCCGGGGTGGCGTTGATGACGATCCGGGCCGTGCGGGCCGCGTCGGCGGCGGCGCCCGGCGTGCGGTCCGCCACGGTCACCTCGTGTCCGGCCCGGGTGAGGGCGGTGGCCAGGTTGCCGCCGACGCGGCCGTTGCCGAGAACTGCGATCGTGGTCATGGGGAGGGGGTCCTTCCGTTCGTACGGGATCGTGGTGGTCGTGGTGCGGTTGCTCGTGGCGCGGGTGGTCGTGGTGCGGTTGCTCGTGGCGCGGGTGGTCGTGGTGCGGTTGCTCATGGCGCGGGTGGTCGTGGTGCGGGGGCGCGCTCAGCGCGAGAGCGTGGTGACGGCCTGGGCGTGGACGCCGGGCGCGGCGGCCAGGAAGCTCTCGCTCAGCGGGGTCCAGGGGCGGCCCTGGGCGTCGGAGATCCGGCCGCCGGCCTCGGTGACGAGCAGTGCCCCGGGCAGCAGGTCCGCCCGGGCGCCGGCGAACTGCCAGAAGGCGTCGATCCGGCCGGCGGCCACGTTCACCAGGTGCAGGGTCGCGGGCACGGCGGTGCGGACGACCAGCGCGTCGAAGAGCATCGCGGTGATGGAGGAGCCGACGCGCCGCACGACCTCCTCGTTCTCGTCCGGCCGGGCCTGGCTGGTGGCCACGATGCCCAGGCCGAGGTCCGCGGTCGGGGAGACGTGCAGCGGCCGGCCGTCGAGGTGCGCGCCCGCGCCGGCGAGCGCGGTGTAGGTCTCGCCGGTCAACGGCAGGTGGACCACGGTGAGCACCGGCCGGTTCTCGCGTACCAGGGTGGCGGTCACCGCCCAATCCGGCAGGGCGTGCAGGTGGTTGACGTTGCCCTCGGCCGGGTCGACGACCCACCACTCGCCGGGCGGCAGCGCCCCACCGTCCAGCTCGTCCTCCACCCACCCGGCCTCCGGGCGCAGCTGCGTGAGGCGGGGACGCAGGACGTCGAGGGCCGTGTCGTCGTTGGCGGCGAGCGCGTGCATCAGCTCCTCGCGGGTCCGGTAGTGGACCACGTCACCGAAGCGTGCGAGTAGCGCGGAGCCGGCCTCGCGCACGGCGATCGCGACCTGGGCGAGCAGGTCGGTGTCGGCGGTGGTGGCGACGGCGGCGGCGACGGCGGTGGTGTTCTGAAGCATCGCGGACATGGCGGAACTTCCTTTTCCAGCAGAGGTGATGAGGGCCGGTCGGGCCGAGCGGTCCGTTGCGTCCCGCGCTCACATCTCGAAGGTAGACAGCCCAGTCATTAACCACAACTGCATGTCAAGCACGGCTAGGATTACTCCCATGCAACTGGATCTGAATCTGCTCGCCGCGCTCGACGCGCTCCTCGAGGAGGGCAGCGTGGCCGGGGCGGCCGCGCGCCTGCACGTCACCGCCCCCGCGATGAGCCGCAGTCTGGGCCGGATCCGCCGTACGACCGGGGACCAGATCCTGGTACGCACCGGCCGCACGATGACCCCGACCCCGTACGCGATCGCCGTCCGGGAACAGGTGCACGAGCTGTTGCACCAAGTCCAGGGGGTGCTGGCGCCGAGCCGTGAACTCGACCTGACGACACTGGAGCGCACCTTCACCCTCCGCTGGCACGACTCCCTGGTCGCCGCGAGCGGCCCCGCCCTGCTCACCGCCGTCCGCGCACAGGCGCCGGGCGTGCGCCTGCGCTTCCTCGCCGAATCGAGCGGCGACACCCCCGGGCTGCGACGCGGCGAGGTCGACCTGGAGGCGAACGCCAACTGCCCGGCCGCACCGGACATCCGTGCCGAGAACGTGGGCGAGACCCCCCTCGTCATCATCGTGCGGCACGGACACCCCCTCACCCGCGTCGAAGACGTCACCGCGCAGCACTACGCCGCCGCCGAACACATCACCGTCTCGCGACGCGGAAACCTCGCCAACGCCCTCGACGACGCCCTCGCCCGGCTCGGCCTCAGCCGCCGCGTCGTGGCGAGCGCGCCGACGGAAGCGGCCGCGCTGGAGTTCGCCCGCGGCTCCGACGTCCTGGTCAGCGTCCCGGAAGCCACCACACGCACCGCGGTCGCCGACCTCGGCCTGGTCGCCCTGCCCCTGCCGCTCGAACTGCCCTCGGCACCGGTCTACCTGTCGTGGCATCAGCGCCACGACAACGACCACGCCCACGCCTGGCTGCGCGGACTGGCACGGACCGCGCTGGCCGCCTGCGCAGCGCCGTAGTCGGCACCGTCCGGGCCGCTCCACCCGGATGAGTTACCTGGTTCCCTCCACCCGGCCCCTTGGAGCCGGTCATCTAGGCTGGCGCGGTGACTGATGAGCGGGGGCGGGCGCAGCCGTCGGGAGTGTGGGCCACGGCGGTGGGGGTGGCCAGGGTGCGGGCGCTGGAGACCGCGCGGGAGAACGCGCTGTTCCGCGACCCACTGGCCCAGGCCTTCGCCGCCGCCGGCGGCCTGTGGCCCCCCTCGCCGCCGCTGCCCGACGACGAGGCCGCGCGGCGCCGCCGGCTGGCCGTGTCGTACTCCATCGTCATCAGGACGAAGTTCCTCGACGACCTGCTGCGGCAGGCCTGCGCGTCCGGGATCCGGCAGGTCGTGCTGCTCGGTGCCGGCATGGACAGCCGGGCCTTCCGGATGGACTGGCCTGAGGGCACCCGGCTGTTCGAGGTCGACACCGCCGCGCCACTGGACTTCAAGGCTTCGGTGCTGCGCCAGGAGCGGGCCGTCGCACGCTGCGATCGGAGCACCGTCGCGGTGGATCTGCGCGAGGACTGGCCGGGCGCGCTGGCCGCCGCAGGGCACGACCCGGCCGCGCCGACGGTGTGGATCGTCGAAGGACTGCTGATCTACCTGCCCGAGGGCGCGGTGGAGCTGTTGCTGGCCCGGATCGGCGCACGGTCGGCGGCGGGCAGCCGGATGGGGCTGACCTTGGGCTCGCGTGGCGTGATCGAGCGCTTCGGCGCGGACGCCGTGCCGGGGTCGGCGGCGTCCCTGTGGGTCTCGGAGATGCCCGACGACCCGGTGCGCTGGCTGGCCGGGCACGGCTGGGAGGCCGACTGCCACACGCTGCGCGAGTGCGGTGCAGCCTACGGCCGCCCGATCAGCACCCCGCCGCGGCGCGAGGAGCGGCCCGGCGGACTGGTCTCGGCGGTCCGCCGGTAGGGCGCCTCGAGTCCTTCATCGCCGCCGAATCGCTGCCGCGGTCGAACGAGTGCTCCGACTTGCCGGGAGACAGGCCCGGCGGACGCCGACGAGGCGCACATCCGGCGAGAGCGTCACCGGATGTGCGCCGCTCACGTCCTGATGCGTCAATGCTCAGCGGGGTCCGCGACTCGCGGTGCGCGAAGTACGGGCACGGAGAACCGTTCATCGACAAGTCTTGAACGTGTACGAGACGCGGATCACATGAGGGAAGGTCACATTCCGCCCGGCCCGGCGCGCCCGGTGAGTGAGAATGACATGGACACCTCATCCGAGATGAAGCTCTCTTACGACACCGCCGACAAGGTGACGCAGGTCTTCACCACGATCTACCACTCGGGCTGGTCGCAGTCGTTCGGTGTGGGCCTGTCCTCCTCGGTCGGCGTGTCCGTCCCGGTCCAGGCCATGGTTTCCACCCAGCTCCAGACGACCACGACCTACGAGTCCGACCAGTCGACCATCAACGGCATCGCGGTGACCGTCCCCGCCAAGAACTACGGATGGGTCGACTTCGCGGCCGTCGGCAAGAAGGTCACGGGAACGTGGACCTTCGACACCGACAACCAGCCGTGGACGACCGACGCGACCGTGACCGTCCCGGTCATCAACTCCACGGCCGGCTCCACGATGTACGTCGCCCACACCAGCCCGGACCAGCCGGGCACCACGAGCGTGACGAGCGCTGACGCGCCGGCCCTGACCATGGCCACCAGGGCCTCGTTCACCCCGGACCTCCCCGACGGCACCGCGGCGTCGCAGGACGGCCCGAACACGGTGAAGCTCGTCGACACCGCCACCGGGGCCAGGATCGGCACGATCAAGCCGAGTGCCGTCGTGGACACCCGAGGGACCACTCACCCGGTCAACCTGACGGTCACCGGCAACGTCATCACGCAGACCATCGAGAACGCTCCCGGCGACACCATCGACGGCTCATGACCCTGCCGTCCGTCAGCTACACCACCACCACCGCTCCGGCCGCCAAGACCGGCGGCCTCGCGACCGGCGGTGTCACGACCGCCGCGCTCACGACCACCTCCGCGAAGGCGACCGTTCACCCCGCGTTCTGGCCGATTCCCGACCGCGAGCACCCGAAGAACTCGGACGAGTGGAACAAGTGCATGGCCAAGGAGCTGGGCAAGAGCATGGTGGAAGGCGCAGCCAAGGCCGCCCTGCTGGGTGCCCTGCGAGGTGGCCAGCTCGCCGCCGCCGCCGGCCCCGAGGGAGCGGCGGCCGGCGCCGCCCTGGGGATGCTGACCGGCACCGTCACCGGGCTGGGCAAGGCGTACTACGTCTGCGGTACCGACCCGGGCTGATCCGCACGCGCACACCACACGCGGGTGCCACCCACCGACCGCTCGAGTCGGCGAGCGGCGGGCGGGCCGACACCGGGTCGGCTCTCGGAGACGACCTGGTGCCGCCCGTCGCCGTGGAGGCGCAGCCGCCCGAGTAGTACGGCCTACCGCGTGCCACGTCGACCCGCCGCCACGGGGCGACTCGTGGATTCCCCCTTCAGTCACCGGTGGCTGGAGGGGGAATACGACCGTGGCAGAGGGCATCCGGACGTGACCGTGCCCGCCGACGCACCCGCTACTCCTCGCTCGACAACTGCTCCGCCCCGCGGCTGTGGCCGCCGACTGGTCAGATCGCGAGGTCCCGGCGGTTCAGCAGCCGGAAGGCCGCTGTCAGGCCGGCCAGGCCTACGGCGGACAGGCCCGCTGGCGAGGTCCAGGGAACGGTGTCGTGGGCGAGGGCGTCGTCGGGTGTGAAGTAGTGGAAGGGACTGAGGTAGCGCGGTCACCGTGCGGTGATCCGGCGGCCGTTGGTCTCGTCCGGGCGGATGCGCACCCACAGGTCGCGGCCGCCGCCGGCCCAGGGGGTGCTCCCCGGCAGTTCCTTGAGCCGGGCGATCTCGTCGGGGTCCTCGACGTACTGGGCCCGGCCGAGGATCAGCACGCTCCAGCCCCGGCTGAGGCTCTCGTCGATGTG
>NZ_JBEXYC010000050.1:0-51584 GCF_040630835.1 Kitasatospora sp. NPDC005751 | reverse complement strand
CGATCGCCGTGGGTCCCCCCGGGCCGGCGCGCGCGGATTCCTCCGCGCGCGCCTGCCGTCCTCAGACCATGGCGGTCGCACCGTCGCACCGTGGCCGCTCCCACGAGCGGCAGGCGGCGACCCGGAGCCGGCCCCTCGGCTCCGGTGTCGACCGGACGGGTGGTCTTCGCCAGGGGTCGGCACCGGCGTCGGGCGGAGCCGGACCGGCATCGCCTTACATGGGCATGCGCCCCAGCCGATGGGGCGCGCCGCCGTCCGTCTCGGACGGACCGGCTCCGACGACGAACCGGGAACCCCCATGACCGACCCGGACCCAGCAGCCGGCGGCCGCACCGGCGGCCGGCCCCTCCTGCGCCGCCTCGCCGCCGCCGTCCTGGGAGCCGTCGTGCTGGCCGCGGCGGGCACGCCCGGCTACGCGGCCGGACGGCCCGCCCTCGCACCGGGCACGCAGTTCACCCCCTTGACCGCGGCGGTGATGACCGAGCCCGCGCCGTTCGACGCCTCGGACGGGAAGGTCCACCTCTCCTACGAACTGCTCACCACCAACGCGCTGTCCACCAGCCTCGCGGTGCGGCTGGACCGTGTGGACGTCCAGGACGCCGCCACCAAGCGCGTCGTCGGCTCGCTGAGCGGGTCGGTGCTGGGCGCGGCGGCCAATCCCGTCGGTGACCCGCTGCCGGGCGCGGTCGGCGACCGCCCGCGCGACCCGGCGGCCGACGGCGGCCGCGGTGCCGCGCCGCCGCCCGAGCCACCGGCGGAGACGGTGATCCCGGGCTCGCAGCAGTGGGTGCTCTGGATCGACCTGGCGCTCGCCCCGGGCGAGCCGGTCCCCGAGGTGGTGGAGCACCACCTGGTGGGGGCCGTCCTGTCCGCGTCGGGCTCCTCGCCCTTCGAGGAGACGGTGCAGCCCACCCGGACCGCCCGTACGGCGCCGCCGGACCTGCTGCCGCCGGTCCGCCCGGGCAGCTGGTACGCCAGCGAGTCGTGCTGTGACAACACCCACCACCGGCGCGGACTCGCCCCGATCAACGGCGCGTTCTACGTTCCGCAGCGCTTCGCGATCGACTGGTACCGGGTCGGCGGCGACGGGCAGACCTGGGAGGGCGATCCGGGGCAGCTCACCAGCTATCTGACCTATCGTCAGCCGGTCCTCGCCGCTGCCGGCGGCCGGGTGGTGGAGGTCCAGGACGGCGTCCCGGACAACCCGCCGCCGTACCCGCCCGCGGTACCGCCGATCGAGGACACCGTTGGCAACCACATCACCCTGGAGGTCGCCCCCGGCCGGTACCTGCTCTACGCACACCTCCAGCCGGGATCGCTCCGGGTCCGGGCGGGCGACTGCGTCGAACCCGGGCAGGTCCTCGGGCTGATCGGCAACAGCGGCAACTCCACCACCCCGCACCTGCACTTCCAGGTGATGACCACGGCGGAGTTCTTCCCGACCGACAGCCCGCCCTTCACCTTCCGGGAGTTCCGGGTGCTCGGCCATGTCGCGCCCCGGATCTGGGACGACAACCTGGGGCTGCAGCCGACCGGCGTGCTGCCGATCGACCCTTCGCCCTACGACGGCCCGCACCGCTCCGCGTACCCGCTCGACCGCCAGGTGATCGACTTCTGACCGCCGGCCCGTGGCCCGCCACCCCGTACCCCGGGTGGCGGGCCACGGCGGCGTCCGGAGCGCCGCGGCGAAGGCGTGGGGCGACGTCCGCGGGCCGGTGCCCGGTAGGCCTCGCGGGGGTACGGACGGGACCGTCCGCCGGGCGAACGAGACCGGCTCCGTGCGGACGTCCAGGGCAGGTCATGCCGCTGCGGCGGGCGGCCCGCTCCCGGGCACCCCGGCCACGGGCACCCGGGGCCGGGGGCGGCCCGGAGCGGACCTCGCCAGCGACGTGGCCGCCGTCCCCACCGGCGGCGACGGCCGACCGACCGAGGAACAGTCCCGCGACACCGGACCGGGGCGGCGGTACCGCGGCCCCCGTCCCCGGTCGCCGTCGTCGGCCGGTCGCGGTCGTCGTTCAGCCGCGGTCGCGGGCCGGCGGCCGTCGGTCAGTCGCAGTCGACGCAGAGGGGGCGGCCGTTCTTCATGCGCGAGAGACGGCTGCGGTGGTGCACCAGGAAGCAGTTCACGCACGTGAACTCGTCGGACAGCATCGGCTGCACGGTGACGGTGAGTTCCTCGCCCGAGAGGTCCGCTCCGGGCAGCTGGACACCGTCCGTCGATTCGAGCTGGTCGACGGCGTCGATGGCGCCGGAGGAGGTGTCGGTGCGGCGGGTCTTCAGCTCCTCGATGCTGTCGTGCGACCCGTCGTCGTCGGTCTTGCGGGGGGCGTCGTAGTCGGTTGCCACAGATGGTCCCTTGTCGTCGTGGTTGAAGTTTACGCCGTGTGCGACGTGCCTGGTGGCGGCCGCGGTGGTCCGCTGGGCAGGGCTGGCGGCCCGGCCCTCGGGTGGTCGGAGGCCTGGTGGGGGCGGCGGTGCGTGCGGCCGGTCGGGGCGGTCGGGGGCGGGGCGGGGATGGCAGGCGTCCACTCGCGTCCGACGCGGGTGTTGATCATGCCATGAAGTCCGCCGGGATCCGCCGTCCGCACCCCCGACCGCGATCGCGTGCCACCAGGACGGTGACGAAGCTGCGGGTCGTCCCGGTACTGTACGGCGGCCGCGCCCCCGACCACGACCGCCGGGCCCGCGCCGCCCCGGCCGGCGCACCCCGGCGGCCCGGCCGGACGGCCCGGCCGGTTCACGCGGTACGGCCGGCTCGCGTCGGCGCGGAGGGCGCGGACGGCGCACGGTGCGCCGGGCGCGCCGTCCCAACGACCCGTTCGCGCTCCGTGCGCTCTACCGACGTCCGCGGGCCGCCGCGATGATGAGCGGACCGCACGTGATCCGGGCGACTCCGCCCACCTGCCCCCGGGCAGGCGGACCTGCGGCGGAAGGGGCCCACCGTGTTGCTTCTCATCTCCCCGGACAGCGTCGAGGAGGCCCTCGACTGCGCGAAGGCCGCGGAGCACCTCGACATCGTCGACGTCAAGAAGCCCGACGAGGGCTCGCTCGGCGCGAACTTCCCGTGGGTGATCCGGGAGATCCGCGACGCCGTCCCGGCGGACAAGCCGGTCTCCGCCACCGTCGGCGACGTCCCGTACAAGCCGGGGACGGTCGCGCAGGCGGCGCTCGGAGCGGCGGTCTCCGGAGCCACGTACATCAAGGTCGGCCTCTACGGGTGCACGACCCCGGACCAGGCCGTCGAGGTCATGCGCGGGGTGGTCCGGGCGGTGAAGGACTACCGGCCGGACGCCTTCGTCGTCGCCTCGGGCTACGCGGACGCCCACCGGATCGGTTGCGTCAACCCGCTCGCCCTGCCCGACATCGCCCTCCGCTCCGGCTCCGACGCGGCCATGCTCGACACCGCGATCAAGGACGGGAGCCGGCTGTTCGACCACGTCCCGCCGGACGCGTGCGCGGAGTTCGTCCGCCTCGCCCACGAGGCCGGGCTGCTCGCGGCCCTCGCGGGCAGCGTCCGACTCGGCGACCTCGGCGAGCTGACCAGGATCGGGACCGACATCGTCGGGGTGCGCGGGGCGGTCTGCGAGGGCGGCGACCGCACGGTGGGCAGGATCCGGCCGCACCTGGTGGCCGCCTTCCGGGCCGAGATGGACCGGCACGCCCGCGAGCACGCGGCCGCCGTCGCGCAGAGCTGACTGCCGGCATGCTGCCGACACCCGTGCCCCGGCGCTCGCCGGGCCCACGCGGCGAGCGCTTCGCCGTCCTCGACCCGGCGACGGGCGAGGCCTTCGACGAGGCTCCCGACCAGCGGCCCGAGGAACTCGACACCGTCGTCGGCCGGGCCCACCAGGCCTGGCGCGGCTGGCGGGCCGACCCGGCCGCCCGCACCCGCGCGCTGCTCGCGGCGGCCGACGCGGTGGAGGCGGCCGGCGCCGAGCTGGCCCCGCTGCTCACCCGTGAACAGGGCAAACCCCTCGCCGAGTCGTCCGCCGAGGTCGCCCGTACGGCGGCCCGACTGCGCTACTTCGCCGGGCTCGCCCCCGTGCCCCGGCCGATCGACGACGGCCGGCCGGTCCGCAGCGAGGTCCGCTGGCGGTCGCTCGGGCCGGTGGCGGCGATCGTGCCGTGGAACTTCCCCCTCCAGCTCGCGGCGGCGAAGTTCGCGCCCGCGCTCGCGGCGGGCAACACGGTGGTCCTCAAGCCCTCCCCGTTCACTCCCCTCGCCACCCGGCTGCTGGGGTCCGTCCTCGCCGGCGCGCTCCCCGAGGGCGTCCTGACGATCGTCACCGGGCTCGAACCGCTCGGTGCCCGGCTCGTCTCCCACCCGGGGATCCGGCACGTGAGCTTCACCGGGTCGATCCCGACCGGCCGGGCCGTCGCGGCGGGCGCGGCGCCCTCGCTGGCCCGGGTCACCCTGGAGCTGGGCGGCAACGACGCCGCGATCCTGCTGGAGGACGTGGACGTCGAGCGGATCGCGGACCGGCTGTTCTGGGCGGCGTTCCGCAACTGCGGGCAGGTGTGCATGGCGGTCAAGCGCGTCTACGCCCCGGCCCGGCTCCGCGACCAGGTGGTCGAGGCCCTCGCGCAGCGCGCCAGGGCCGCCGTCGTCGGCCCCGGGCTCGACCCGGGCACCCAGCTGGGGCCGCTCAACAACGCCCCCCAACTGGCCCGCGTCGAGCACTACACGGCCCGGGCCCTGGCGGACGGCGCCCGGGCCGCCGCCGGCGGCCACCGGCTGGACCGGCCGGGCCACTTCTTCGCCCCGACGGTCCTCGCCGATGTCCCGCCGGACAGCCCGGTGGTGACGCAGGAGCAGTTCGGACCGGTCCTGCCGGTGCTGGCCTACCGGAGCGTGGACGAGGCCGTCGCGGCGGCCAACGACACCGGCTTCGGTCTGGGCGGTTCGGTCTGGGGGACGGACCTCGACCGCGCCGAGGCGGTGGCCGACCGGCTGGAGTGCGGGACGGCCTGGATCAACCACCACGCCGAGCTCTCGCTCGCCCAGCCCTTCGCGGGCATCAAGGAGAGCGGGGTCGGCGTCGCGGGCGGGCCGTGGGGGCTCTACGGGAACCTCAGGCCGTTCGTCGTGCACCGCCCGGAGGAAGGGTGAGGTTCCGCGCGGCGGTCCTGCGCTCCCACCAGGGGCCGTTCACGGTCGAGGAGGTGGCCCTGGGGACGGGGCCGGCCGACGGCGAGGTCCTGGTGAGGATCGCGGGCTGCGGGATGTGCCGGACGGACCTCGCCGTCCGGCGTTCGGCGGGCCGCTCACCGCTGCCGGCCGTCCTCGGCCACGAGGGGGCGGGAGTCGTGGTCGAGACGGCCGGCCCGGACACCGGCCTGCACGTCGGGGACCACGTCGTGCTGAGCTTCGACTCCTGCGGCCACTGCCGGAGCTGCCGGGGCGCGGCCCCCGCCTACTGCGACTCCTTCGCCGCGCTCAACCTCTTCGGCGGGCGCACGGAGCACGCCGCGCGGTTCACCGACGCGGCCGGGGGAGGACTGGCTCCCCGGTGGTTCGGCCAGTCCTCGTTCGCCGAGTACGCGGTGGTCCTGGCCCGCAACGCCGTCCGGGTCGACCCCGCACTGCCGGTCGAACTGCTCGGGCCGCTCGGCTGCGGCTTCCTCACCGGCGCCGGAGCGGTCCTGAACACCTTCGCGGCCGGTCCGGGCGACACCGTCGCGGTCTTCGGCGCCGGAGCGGTGGGCCTGGCCGCGGTGATGGCGGCCACCGCCGCCGGCGCCGTCACCGTGGCCGTCGACCGGTACACCGAACGGCTCGCCCTCGCCGAACGGTTCGGCGCCGTCCCGCTGCCCGCCACCTCAGCCGACCTGCCCGGCCGCATCCGGCGCCTGACCGACGGCGGCGCCCGGTACGCGCTGGACACCACCGGCTCCGTCCGGCTGATCAACGACGCGCTCCTGGCGCTGCGCCCGACCGGACACCTCGGACTGGTGGCCCGGCTGAGCGGCGCGCTGGCGATCGAACCGGGGGCACTGGACCGGGGCCGGCGGATCTCCCACCTCTGCGAAGGGGACGCGGTGCCGGGGCTGCTGGTGCCGAGGCTGACCGCACTGTGGCAGGCCGGGCGGTTCCCCTTCGACCAGCTGATCCGGACGTATCCGCTCGCCGCGGTCAACGAGGCCGAGCGCGACTGTGACGAGGGGCGCGTGGTCAAGCCCGTGCTGATCCCGGCCGGGTGAGCCGCCGAGCGGGTGCCTCCGCACCGGCTCGCCGCTCCGCACCGGCTCGCCGCTCCGCACCGGCTCGCCGCTCCGCACCGGCTCGCCGCTCCGCGCGGGATGCGCGCCGCCGCGGGGGAGAGGTGCCGCCGCGCGGAGTACGTACCGCTTCGCGCCCCCGCGCGGGATACGTTCGTTGGCGTATCTTCCGCCGGGATCCCCCGGGACCGTTGACCGCCGTGCCTCCCGACGATTGGCTCGTCGGGAGCCCGCTGCCGGGAGGGAGCCCGGCCGGGCGATCACCAGGGGAAGGGACAGACCCATGGCACGCACCACCCGCACCACCCGCAACCGGTGGCTGGCCGGCGGCGGCAGCGTCCTCGCGGCGGCGGCCGTACTCGCCGTGACCGCCGTGACCGCCGTGCCCGCTCAGGCCCGTCCGGCGGCGCGCGGCACCGCCCAGGTCAGCGTCGGGGTGAACGGCGCCGGGCCGGACGACCAGTCCTGGAACCGGCAGATCAGTGCCGACGGCCGCTACGCGCTCTTCACCTCGTGGGCGACCAACCTGGTCTCCCAGCCCGCGAAGAGCGGACGCGACGCCTACGTCCGCGACCTGGCGACCGGCCGCACCGAGCGGGTCAACCTGTCCGACGACGACAACGCGCTGGACGGCTTCACCGACTACGCCGCGATCAACGCCGACGGCCGCTACGTCGCCTTCGAGAGCGACGCGGTGAACGTGGTCCCCGGCCTGCCGGTCCCGGGACGCACCGAGGTGTACGTCCGGGACCGCCGCACCGGCCGCACCGAACTGGTCAGCGGCGGACCGGTCAGCACCGACACCGACCGGTTCCACGCCTCGTACGCGCCCTCCGTCAGCGCGAACGGCCGCTACGTGGCGTTCGTCTCCAGCCGGACCGACCTCGTCCCGGCCCCCCAGGGCGACGGCGCCTCGCTGGCCAGGCCCTACACCTGGGACTACAACATCTACGTCACCGACCGCTGGACGGGGAAGACCCGCCTGGTGACCCGCGGCGTGGACGGCAAGCCGGGCGACAGCATGTCCCTCAACCCGACGATCAGCGCGGACGGCCGCACCGTCGGCTTCACCTCGCTGGCCGGCAACCTGCTGCCCGCCGACCAGAGCCCCGCCGACCGAACCCCCGCGCCCGCGGCCGGCGCCGCCGGTCCCGCCGCCGACGTGGAACTCGCCCCGGGCAGCGGCGCGGACCTCCCCCGCGGCGCCCGGCCCAGTCTGGCCCGGCCGACGACCGGCGTCTACTACACGTACGACGTGGCGTCCGGCCGGATCTCCGCCGCCAGCCTCGCCCCCGACGGCACGCTCGGCTACGCGAGCTTCGACGCGACGATCAGCCCCGACGGGCGGCGCGCGATCTACGCCCTGCCCGAGCCCGGCGGGTCGACCAACGGCCACCGGTACCACACCGTGCTGTACGTCCGGGACCTCGGGAAGGGCACCGTCACGAAGATCAGCGGGGGCCTTCCCGGCACCGCCTCGGTCGGCTCCTCCGACCACGGCCGGATCACCGCCGACAACCGCTGGGTGTACTACTCCTCCGCCGCCGACAACCTGGTGGCGGGCCCGCAGCACGCGGGCTGGGACGTCTACCGCCACGACCTGCGCACCGGCCGCACCGAGCGGGTCTCCACCGCGCCGGACGGCTCGCTCGGCAACGGATCGTCGGTCGACCCGGCCGTGGACGCCCACGGCGACACGGTGGTGTTCGGCTCGACCAGCGGCAATCTGCTGACCGGCCCCGGCGGCCCGGAACACACCGACTACCAGGTCTACGCCCGCACCACCGGGCACCACGGCGACGGCGACGACCAGGGCCAGGGACAGGGGCAGGGCCGGGAGGACTGACCGGCGCCACCGCTCGGACCTCGGAGCGCGGACGGCGGTGGGCCGTGCGGTGGGGGCGGGCCAGCCCGCCCCCACCGGAAGGGCGGGTTGGGTTGCCGAGAGGTGGCGCCCTGTCGACTGCGTTGTACCCGACCGAATGTCACGGTTCCGTCGCCGTCCTGTCCTCATGATTGTGACGCTGTGCATGCCACCATTCGCGGTCGGCCGGTCGTCCTGTGGTGTGTCCGAACACAGTTCAGTACGCGCCACCATCGGGGAGCCACCATGTTCGTCCGCCGCCGCCGTCCGCTGCTCGTCTCCGTCGTGCTCGTCGCCGGGGCGGGTCTCGCGTTGACCGCCTGCGGGCCCGACAACACCGACGCGGCCGGCGGCTCGACGGCGCCCGCGACCACTGCGGTGGCCGTGACGCCCTCCGCGACGGGCGCGCCGGCCACCGGTGCCCCCTCGGCGCCCGGTGCCACCGGTGCGCCCAAGACGAGCGCGCCGGCCACCGGAGCGGCGTCGCACACGCCGTCCGGGGTGAGCCCGTCGAGCGGCACCCGGCCCGACGGCGGGAGTGCCGGCGCCGCCGCCCGCCCGTGCGCCATCGACAGCCTGGCGATCCACGCGACGGCCCGGGCCGGGGCCCCGACCCAGTGGGTGATCGAGGTACGCAACAGCGGTACGGCCGCCTGCAGCCTGAGCTCCACGCCGGGGGTCGACCTGGGCAACTCCACCGCCGCCGACCGGAGCAAGAACATCAAGCCGGTGCTCGCGAGCGGCACGGCGCGGTTCGCCGTCCCGGCGGGCCAGAGCGCCTACGCGGTGATCGACCTCGACCCGAGCGGTGCCACCACGGGTACCGTCCCCGGCATCAACGAGCTCAACGTGCTGGTCGACGACGACGACACCAACATGCCGCTCGCCAACACCCGGAACTTCCCGCTCGGCAACGGTGCACGGGTCCTGAACCCGCAGATGGGCATCTATCGGTCCAGCGTGGCGGAGGCGGTCACCTCGATGGCCGCCGCCCCCAACTAGCCGACCCGCCCGGCTCGGCCCGGCTGCCCGGCTCGGCCCGGCTCGGGGGAGGGCGGGCGGGCACGGCCGGGGTCGCCAGGACCCCGGCCGTGCCCGCCCGCGCGTTCTGCTCCCGTGCCCGTCCGGACACCGGTACCGCGCTCGGCGGCACCGGTGGCTCAGCGGCGCCGGTCCTTGCCCGTCGCGGGCGGGTCCTCGGGCAGCTCCGCCTCGATCCGCTCCTTGCGGACCGTGCCGGTCACGGTCTCCTGCTCGACGAGCTCCTCGGTGGTCAGCCGCACCCGTTCCACCGGCACGGCCTCGGTCCGGACCACCGGCCGTTCCTCGTGCAGCACGACCTCGTGCTCGGCCTCGCCGATGGGCTCACCGGCGAGTGCGGCGTCCCGGTTGGCCTCGGTGATCGGCTCGCGTTCGACGCGGACCTCCTCGTGGCGCACCGGTACGGTCCGCTGCTGCTCCTCCTCCACGACGTACTTGCGCAGGCGGGCGCGGCCGGCCTCGTGGCGTTCGGTCCCGACCGTCATCCGTTCCTCGGAGCGGGTCATCGCGTCGTCCTGGTCGGCCGCGGTACCCGCCCGGGTGCCCGTACCCGCGGTGGCGGCGGCAGCGCCTGCCGCGCCGGTGGCCGCGGTCCGGTCCCCGGAGTGGGCCCAGCCGCCGTCGCCGGGCTGGTTGGCCTCGTGCCAGGCGTTGTCCCAGGCGATGCCGTAGTGGTCGTACAGACGGTGCTCCTCCTGGGCGGAGAGGTGGTTGCCGCCGTCGACGTCGACGTTGGGCGCGTCCTTGACGGTGGCCTTCGGGTAGGGCACTTCGAGGTGGTCGTCGACGATCCGGGCATCGCGGATCGGGACGAACGACTCGCTCGTCCCGAACCATCCGGTCTTGACGCTCACCCACTCCGGCTTGCCCGTCATGTCGTCGAGGAACAGGTGGTCGGCCTTGCCGATGCGGTGGCCGTCGGCATCGTGGACCGGGTGGTCGAGGACGGTACGGATCTGCTGTTCGGTGATCATCAGTTACGCCTCCTCCATGGGTCTGAGGAGCGCCTTGCCATCGGGGCCGAGCCGAAACGGCCTCCCGCATGACGTTCGCTCAGCGTCACCGGCGTCGTGAACCCGCTTGCGCCACGGCCCGGATGGGGTTGTGGCCGGGGTGGCGACGGAGTGTTGCCGATGCCGGCGAGCGGGGCCCGGGAACGGGGGGTACCCGTGGTGGCGGCGACACGGTGGGTGGCGGGTGGTCGACGGCGGGAGGGCTTGCGGTTCACCCGTTCGGCCCACCGCCGGGGTCGGTGCCGGTCACCCTCCGGAGCCGGTGGGGAGGACCTGGTCGGGTGGATTCGGGACCGGCCGCCCGAAGGTCTCCGGCCTGCGGCTTCGGCCCGTGACTCCGGCCCGTGATATCGGCCCGTGACTCCGGCCCGTGACTCCGGGCGACCCGTGGGGCACCATCACCGGTGCGTCCGGAGCCACCGCTGCGGACAGCCCGCCCCCGCCGCCGGGTGGCCCGGCCTCCGCGTTTCCCGGACTTCGCCCTCGAACCTCCCGTACAGTGCGGTCCAGAGGGTGGGCCCATCGGTCGACACGAGCCGATCCCGGACATCTTCGCCCCTTCGACGGGGGCGGAACTCCGGACCTTGCTTCGAGACCGGCCCCGGTTCCGGCCGGGACGCCGACGGGGGAGACGACGTGGGGGAACTGGACGGCAAGGCCGCCCTGGTGACGGGCGGCTCGCGCGGGATCGGGCGCGCCGTCGCCCGACGGCTCGCCGCCGAGGGGGCGTTGGTCGCGGTCCACTACGGTGCGAACCGAGCGGCCGCCGCCGAGACGGTGGCGCTCATCGCCGAGGCCGGCGGTGTGGCGTTCGCGGTGCGGGCCGGGTTCGGCGAAAGCGGCGCGGTGGACCGGCTGTTCGAGGCAGTGACCGCCGGGCTGGCCGAGCACGGCGCCGACGGTCTGGACATCCTGGTCAACAACGCGGGTGTCCACTCGGCCAGTTCGATCGGGCAGCTCACCGAGGAGGAGCTGGAACGGCTGCTCGCGGTCAACGTGCGCACGCCGATCTTCGTGATCCAGCGGGCGCTGCCCCTGCTGCGGGACGGCGGCCGGATCGTCAACGTGGGCTCGGCGGCCACCCGGATCGCGAGCCCCCTCCAGATCGGCTACACCGTGACCAAGGCGGCGCTGGCCGCTCTCGGCCCGTCGCTCGCCAACGAGTTCGGCCGGCGCGGGATCACCGTGAACACGGTCGAACCCGGGGTGGTACTGACCGACATGACCGCCGGGTGGACGGGCGCTCCCGAGGCGGTGGCCGGGCTGGAGTCGATCACCGCGCTCGGACGGATCGGCGAACCGGAGGACGTCGCCGATGTGGTGGGCTTCCTGGCGGGGCCGCGGGGCCGCTGGGTGACCGGCCAGACCCTCGACGTCTCCGGCGGCACCTACCTCGGCCCGATCCCTGCGGGGTGATCCGCAACCCCCGACGACCAGCGACGGGTTGACACCGTACCGGCCGGGCGGAACATCCACTGGGCACTCGACCCACTTCACCTACTGAGCGGGGCCCGGCCGGTTCGTCCGCTGCTCGTCGGGTGCGCGCGTGCGGAACGCTCGACCGGGAGATCCCGGTCGAGCGTTCCGCGGTAGCTGACTTGCCGTCAGTTGGCGGCGAGGAGCTGGAGCGTATCGATCACGCGGTTGGAGAAGCCCCACTCGTTGTCGTACCAGGCGACCACCTTGACGTGCCGGCCGTCGACGCGGGTCAGGGCCGAGTCGAAGATGGACGAGGCCGGATTGCCCGTGATGTCGGACGACACGAGCGGGTCGTCCGAGTACTCGAGGATGCCGGCGAGCGGCCCCTGCGCCGCGGCGCGGTACGCGGCGAGGACCTCGTCGCGCGTCACGTCGCGGGTGACGGTGGTGTTGAGTTCGACGATCGAGCCCACCGGCACCGGCACGCGGATCGAGTCGCCCGACAGCTTGCCGTCGAGGTTCGGCAGCACGAGGCCGATCGCCTTGGCGGCGCCGGTCGTGGTCGGCACGATGTTGACGGCGGCGGCACGGGCCCGGCGGGCGTCGCGGTGCGGGCCGTCCTGCAGGTTCTGCTCCTGCGTGTAGGCGTGCACCGTCGTCATGAAGCCGTGCTCGATGCCGGCGAGGTCGTCGAGCACCGCGGCCAGTGGCGCGAGGGCGTTGGTCGTGCAGGAGGCGTTCGAGACGATCGTGTGCGCGGCCGGGTCGTAGGCGTCGGTGTTGACCCCGTACGCCAGCGTCACATCGGCACCGTCCGACGGTGCGCTGACCAGGACCTTCTTCGCGCCGGCGGCGAGGTGGGCGCGGGCGGCCCCGGCCGAGGTGAAGCGACCGGTCGCCTCCAGCACGATGTCCACGCCGAGTTCGGCCCACGGCAGCTGCGCGGGTTCACGCTCGGCGAGCACCGTGATGCGACGGCCGTCGACGACGAGGGCGTTTCCGTCGACGGTCACCGGGCGGCCGAGCCGGCCGGCCGTCGTGTCGTAGGCGAGCAGCCGCGCGAGGATGGCGGGCTCCGTGAGGTCGTTGACCGCGATGATTTCCAGGTCGCTGTCACGTTCCAGCAGCGCACGCAGCACATTGCGTCCGATGCGGCCGAATCCGTTGATGGCGATGCGCGTCATGAGTGGTGTCCCTTCGGTTCACCACCAAATCTCGCGTACGGCGCCCGCTCACGACAGCGGCGTGATTGCCACGGTTCAAAAGGATCACGCCAGCTCACCCGTCCTCGAAGATGATCCGAGCGGGCCCCGGCCGTCGTCCAGGAAGGCGACGAGGCAAGGTCGTGCTCGGCCTCCCCGCCCCCACCGTCGCCGGCTTCGCCCGGGACGGGATCGTCGAAGCGCTCGGCCCCGACCGCTGCCGACTCGTCCTCGGATCCTGGTCCTGGACCGGCCTGGCCGCCGCCCTGGGCAGCTTCGACGCCGACATCGAGGTCGTCGGCCCGCCCGAACGCGGGAGCGCGTTCGCGCACCTCCCCACGCGTTGCGCCAAGGCCGTCGGAGCCTCCGGCCCGCCCCCGGCCGGGACGCCGTAGACCCGGAACACCCCGCGCGGAACGGCCCGGGCTGCTCCTAGGACTGCTGGGCCGTGAAGGTGCGCCGGTACTCGCTCGGCGTCGTGCCGAGGATGCGACGGAAGTGCAGCCGCAGATTGGCACCGGTGCCCAGACCGACGTCGGCGGCGATCTGCTCGATGTGCCGCTCGGAGCGTTCCAGCAGCTCACGGGCCCGGTCCAGGCGGGCCCGCATGACCCACTCCATCGGCGTGTACCCCGTGTCGTCGACGAAGCGCCGCGAGAAGGTGCGCGGCGACACCGCGGCGTGCCGGGCGAGCAGTTCGAGGGTGAGGGGCTCGCCGAGCCGGTGCAGCGCCCACTCGCGGGTGGCGGCGAACCGCTCGCCGAGTGGCTCGGGCACACTGCGCGGCACGTACTGCGCCTGGCCGCCGCTGCGGTAGGGGGCGGCGACCAGCCGACGGGCGGCGTGGTTCGACGCGGCCACCCCGAGGTCGCCGCGCAGGATGTGCAGGCACAGGTCGATGCCCGAGGCCGCGCCGGCGGACGTCAGGACGCTGCCCTCGTCGACGAACAGGACGTTCTCGTCGACCTGGACGAGCGGGTGCTTCGCCGCGAGCGCCCGCGCGTAGTGCCAGTGCGTCGTGGCGCGCTTGCCGTCGAGCAGGCCCGTGGCGGCGAGCGCGAAGGCGCCCGTCGAGATGGCGGCGAGCCGCGCGCCCCGGTGGTGGGCGGCGATCAGCGCGTCCACGACGGCCCGCGGCGGGTCGTCGCGGCCCGGGAACCGGTACCCGGGGACGAAGACGATGTCGGCCCACGCCAGCGCGTCGAGGCCGTGGGCGACGAGGTACGACAGGCCGTCGCCGCCGGTCACCGGACCGGGCGCGGCCCCGCACACCCGCACCTCGTACGGCATGCTCGCGCGGGTCGTGAAGACCTGGGCGGGAATGCCGACATCGAGCGGTTTCGCGCCCTCCAGGACGAGGACGGCGACGCGAAGCAGGCGGGAGTCGGGCACAGGAAGAGGTTACGTGGAGCCGTGACCCCGGTCGGCCCCGGACGCGGGCCGGCCGGCGGCGCACCGGCCGGACGGCCTTCGACGGTGCGCCCGGCGGGTGCGTCAGTTGCCCTGGCCGGCGCTTCCGATCGGGCCGACCTTCACCGGGGAGCCGCCGCCGTCCGTGACGGGCAGGGTGCCGGTGCCCGGCCAGGTGAGGGGGACCGGCTTCGTCTCGTCCGGCGGGGTCACGACCAGCCCGGTGACGCGAACGCCCGAGCCGCGCCCGTCCCGCCACGCACCGTCGCCCCCGGCGCGCGCGGGCGGACCGGCCTCGGCTAGCCTGCCCCCTCGTGGACGATCGACCCGAGCCCTCGACCCTGCGCGTCTTCGTGGCGCTGGCCCCACCCGACGATGCCAAGGACGAACTGGCCCGGGCCCTGCGACCCGCCTACGCCGGGTACCCGCGGCTGCGGTGGAACCGGATCGAGGACTGGCACATCACTCTGGCCTTCCTCGGCGAACTGCCCGCCACGGCGGTGCCGCTGCTGCGGTCGGCGCTTGCCGGCCAGGCCGCGTCGCGCCCGGCTCTGCGCCTGGGCCTGCGGGGCGGCGGCCACTTCGACCAGCGCCTGCTGTGGAGCGGGATCGACGGCGACCTGGACGGACTGCACCTGCTCGCCACCGACGTCCGGAGCGTCATCAGGTCCTGCGGGATCGCGTTCACGGAACGCCCCCTGCGCCCCCATCTGACGCTGGCACGGTCCCGCCGCGACGACCCCACCAGCGTGCCGCAGGCCGCGGCCGGACTCGCCGGGTTCGTGGGCCGGCCCTGGCGGACCGAACGCCTCCACCTCGTCGGCAGCAACATCGGCCGCGGCCCCGGGCCGATCCGCTACCGCGACATCGAGGCATGGCGATTCGCCGCCGCCCGCGCCGGCGGCGAGGACGCTCCCAGCGAGTCGTGACCGACGGCCTCGCGGCCTTGCGGCCTTGCGGCCGCGGTGGGGGCGGCCGGGGGATCAGCCGCCTCCGAGCGGTGCCGGCCGCCGGCCGAGGCGCCGTGCCCGGCGGTGCGTTCGGGGAGGTGACGGGGGGCTGTCGGTGATGACGGCGATCCATCAGTGATCGGTGAGTCGGCCGCTGTGTGATGGGTCAGGTCGGCGCCGCCGTCCGCACACCTCCCCCAGTCGAAGGAGCCACTCGTCATGACCCCCGCACCCCTGAGCCCGCCGTGGGACGTCCACCGGTTGCCGTCCGCCGACGGCAAGTCCTTCCTGGTCACCGGAGGCAACGCCGGAATCGGCTACTTCGTCGCGGAGCAGCTCGCCGCGACCGGGGCCGTCGTGGTGCTCGGCTGCCGGGACCGGGGGAGGGCGGGCGCCGCCATGGCGGCGATCGGGTCGCGTGTTCCCGGCGCCCGGCTGCGCCACCTTCCGCTGGACCTCGCCGACCTGGCGTCCGTGCGCGGTGTCGCGGACGGCCTCGGGCTCGACCGCCTCGACGCGGTGGTCCACAACGCGGGCGTCGCGCTCGACGACCCGCCGCGGCGGACGACGGAGGACGGTCACGAGCTGATGTTCGGGGTCAACCACCTCGGCCACGTCGCGCTGACCCGGGCACTGGCGCCCCTGTTGTCCGCGGCGCCGGCCGCCCGGATCGTCACGGTGGGGAGCTTCGCGGCGCGCTCCGAGCGGCTGGACCCGGACGACCTCCAGTCACTCCGGGACTACCGCCCCGGGCGCACCTACGGACGGTCGAAGCTGGCGCAGATGTCCTTCGCCTTCGAGCTGGACCGCCGCCTGCGCGCCCGCGGCAGCACCCTGCTCAGCGTGGTGGCCCACCCCGGCGGCGCCCTGGACTCCCTGACCCCGCCCCGCCCGGGGGTGCACGCGGCGTCCCGGGGCACCCGGCTGCGCGCGGTGCCCGCCGGGCTGCTGCTCCAGGGCAAGGACGCCGGGGCGTGGCCGATCGTCCGGGCGGTCCTGGACCCGCGGGTGCGGGGAGGGCAGCTGTGGGGGCCCAGGGCCTTCGGCCTGCGCGGCGCGCCGCGGCTGGAGCCCGCGCGGGCCCACATGACCGATCCGGCCGTCGCCGGGCGCCTGTGGGACGCCAGCTGCGACGGGGCCGGCGTCGAGGCCCACCTGGGCCTCCTCTAGACGCGGTTCCCGGTGTAGAGGGCCGGGCACGTCCAGCGCCACCACCCGGAGCACGTAGTGGTGCGCGCGGTCGCCGGCCGGCGGGCAGGGGCCCGGGTAGCCGGTGGCGCCGGTGTCGTTGGGCCCCGCGACCGCGCCGGCCGGTGTGGCGCCGGTGAGAGTCGTGACGGTGGCCGGGATGTCCCAGGTCATCGCGTGCCAGAAGCCGCTGCCGGCCCTCTGGTGGGAGGACAGGACGGTGCGCGAGCGGTCCCACGGCAGCAAGTGGATGCGACACCCGGTGGGCGGGGAGCTGGCCCTCTGCTACGACCAGCTCGCCGCCACGGATGGCTCCGACCAGCGGCTGATGGTGCTCACCCCGGCGGACGGGGCGACCGAGCGGGCGCTGCGCCTGTTGATCGCCGGCTACTCGCAGGGCGCCGTGGGCACGTCGGCCCAGGTGCTCAAGGCGGCCCGGACGGCCTGAGTCGCCGGACCGTCCGGGCGGGTCCCGCCCGGTGCCGGTTCGGCCTGTGGCGCTCGTGCCGGTGATCCCCGGTCAGCGGCGGCCGGTGGCCAGGGTGACGAGGAACTGGCCGCCGCCCGGCTCGATGTGGGCGGTCACCGGCAGGTCCGGTACCAGCCGGGAGAACCGGTCCACCAGCCAGTCCGCGGCTTCCTGGGCGTCCTGCCTGGTCGGGCAGCGGCCCACCATCTCGCGGCCGCCCTTGCGCTCCAGCCTCGCGGCCACGGTGATCAGCGGCGCGGGCTCGACCACGTACAGGCGGTCCGGCCAGGCGATGACCACCTTGACCGCGCCCTTGCGGGAGTTGCACCCGCGGTGCGCGAGCCGCTCGGCGACCTTGGCCTTCCGGTCGGCGGTCCGGCTGTCAACGCTGGGCCCGCGCGGGTCGTTCACCGACTTGTCGGGGTCGACCGGTTCGTCGCACACCCAGCATCGCCAGCTGTCGTGCTCGGCCACATCATCGAGGAGACTCACCCGAGTAAACTAGCCTGCCCCGCCGCCGCCCCGCGCAGCAGGGCCTCGGCGATCGGGTGGAGCGGCGCCCGCCCCTCGCGCGGGCGAGGTCGCGCCGGCCGGTCCCCGGCCCTACCGGCGTCCGCCACCCGGGTGCGACGGACGCCCGCGCTCTCCGGGCCGGTAGGAGCCGGTCGGGCCTCGGCCGGAGTCAGCCGGGGCTGAGGAGACAGAACTCGTTGCCTTCCGGGTCGACCAGGATCGTCCAGTGGATCTCGGACTGGTCGACACCGGGGTCGGTGGCGCCCAGGGCGCGCAGCCGGTCCGCCTCCGCCGCGTGGTCGTCACCGCGGTAGGGGCGGAGGTCGAGGTGGACGCGGTTCCACCCGCTCTTGGTGTCGGGGGTGCGGATGAACTCCAGGTAGGGGCCGACGTCTGCGGCGGAGCGCATGGTCGCGTAGTCGTCGGTGACCTCGTGCAGTGTCCAGTCCATCGCCTCGCCCCAGAACCGGGCCATCGCCCGTGGGTCGGCGCAGTCGACCACCACCGCGGCGATCGGCCCGGTGTCCCGGTAGACCGGGCGGGGCTCCAGGACGCAGAACTCGTTGCCCTCCGGGTCGGCCATGACGGTCCAGGGGACGTCGCCCTGACCGACGTCGGCGAGCGTCGCGCCGAGGTCCCGCAGCCGTGCGACCAGCTCCGTCTGATGGGCCGTCGAGGTGGTGGCCAGGTCGAGGTGCACCCGATTCTTGACCGTTTTGGGTTCCGGCCGGGCAATGAGATCGATGCAGACGGCCGTGGGATCGGGGTAGCTGAAGCCGACGGGTTCGAGGTTGGTCACGCCGGGCCCCTCGCTGTCGAGGCCCCAACCGAGCGCCTCCGCCCAGAACCGGCCGAGCGCGGAGTCGTCCCGGGCCTTCATGTTGATCTGCACAAGTCGGGTTGCCATGCCGAAGATCATAGAAGCTGTCGCGGGCCCGCACCCGAGTGCGCGCGGAAGACCCGTCTCCCCGGCAACCTCACCGGCCCGCGGCGTGGAGCCCGGCGGTGGCGACGACCGGCCGGACCTTGGTGAGCATCAGGTGCAGGAACTGGTCGGGGTGGCGGAAGGACGCGAAGTGGCCGGCGTCCCTGATCAGGGCGAACTCCTTGACCGGCGCCTGCACGTCGTCGAGGAAGCACCGGGCCCGGTCGGTCGGGTTGAGCACGTCCTGGTCGCCCTGGAAGACGAAGAACGGCAGCTCGAAGCAGGTGCCGTCGGCCCGGTCGTCGAAGCCGGCGGTGTCGGGGAGGATCTGCTCGGAGAGCTTCATCCCCTTGCCGAGGGTGCCGAGTTCGCTCAGCGAGTGCAGCGGGGAGAACCAGAGCGACTTCATGACCACGGACTTCATGGTGCTGAAGGTCAGCGGGTCGGTGGTGGCGGCGATCTTCGCGTAGGTGCCGTACTGCTCAGCGGTCCACGTCCGGCGGTCGCGGTCGATCGCTCCGACGGCGGCGAGCTCCTTGCGCTTGCCCGCGGCGCGCAGCCGGGCCAGCAGGGCGAGGCGGTCGGCGTCGTCACCGTCGGCGTCGTGGATCTTCTGGTCCGTGCCGACGTAGGCGCAATAGCGGTCGGGGTACTGGCGGGCCAGGCGCAGTCCGAAGGCGCTGCCGAAGGAGTTGGCGACCAGGACGACCCGGTCGACGCCGAGCCGGGCGCGCACGAAGTCGGTGACCTCGACGGCGTCCTGGTACATCCGGGCGAAGCCGAGCTCGCCCTGGTGGTCGGCGCCGGAGCGGCCGAGGGTCTTGCCGGTGCCGCGCATGTCCCAGCGGACGATCGTGAAGTGCTTCTCCCAGGCCCGGGTACGGGGCCCGTAGATCGCGTTGGAGGCGCCGGGCCCGCCGTGGATCTCCAGGATCACCGGGTTGGCCAGGTCCTCGCCCCGGATGGAGATCCACTGCTCGATCCCGCCGATGCGGACGAACTCCTGCTCGTCGACGCCGTCGGGGGCGGTGATCCGCATCAGCCGGGCGTTCGCGGCCTGCCTGATCCGGCGGTGGCCGAGGAGGAGGGCGACGGGTGTGGCGGCGACGGCGGTGGCGACGGCGGTGGCGATGAGAACGGTGTCGAGCATGGCTGGCTCCCCTGAACTGTGTATCGAATAAGCAATTGAGTTTATGTTATACACAGTTCTGAGGCGCCGTCAACGAGAAGCGGTGGCCGCCGACGAGAGGGAGCGGCCGGTCGACCGGTCGCACGCAGTGAGGAGCCCGCATGGCCGCCGGCAGGGAGAAGAAGCGCGACCCGAAGGTGAGCCTGGCGCTGCTGTGGGGCGAGCAGGACCAGCCCCGGCGCGGGCCGAAGCCGTCACTGACCGCCGGGCGGATCGTGGCCGGTGCCATCGAGGTCGCCGACGCCGAAGGCCTGGACGCGGTCTCCATGCAGCGTGTCGCCGCCGAACTCGGCGTCACCACCATGGCGTTGTACCGGTACTTCCCCGGCAAGGCCGAACTGGTCGACCTGATGGTGGACTCCGCCCTCGGCGTACCGTCCGAGGCCGTCGCCGGGTCCGCCGGCTGGCGCCCCGGGCTCACCGAGTGGGCCCGCCAGTGCTGGGCGCTCTACCGCCGCCATCCCTGGGTCCTTACCGCCACCGCCATGCGCCGCCAGCTCATGGGCCCCAACCAACTGGCCTGGCTCGACGCCGCCCTGGCCGTGCTGGCCCCGACCGGACTGTCCGCCGCCCAGCAGCACGACACCGTCCTCCTGGTCATCGGCCACATCCGCAACCTCGCCCAGCAACTCGTCGACCGTGACGAGGAGGGGGAGCAGGAGTGGAACCGCCTCGCCGCCGACACCCTCGACCGCCACGCCAACCGCTACCCCGCCCTCGCCGCCGCCATCGCGGCCGGAGCCTTCGCCCCCCGGGCCGAGGACCCGCTGGACTTCGGCCTGAACCGCATCCTCGACGGAACCGCCCTCCTCGTCGACCGGGCCTGACCGCCGCGCCGGCCCACCCGACGGTGGTGGGGTGGGCGACGTCGGGCGTGGGTGCCGCTGTCCGCTGTCCGCTGTCCGCTGTCCGCTGTCCGCTGTCCGCTGTCCGTTGTCCGTTGTCCGTTGTCCGTGGGAGGGCCGACGAGAGTGGGAACGAAGGGGGCCGGGCGGTACCCGGACGACACGGCGTGCGGCCCGGGCCCCGACCCGGCAGGGGCCGGACTGTCGTACCCGCCGTCTAGCCTCGCGGGGAGAGCCGACCGCTGCACGGAGGGACTACGGATGAGTGGCCTGAGCTGGATGTACGGCACGGACCTGCCGCTGCTGAGCGTCACCTTCGCCCGTGGCCTCACTGCGCGCGGGCTCCTGGAGCGGATGGGCGCGGACCCCGACACGCTCGCCGAGCGCACCCAGGAGGAGTTCAGGGACGAGTTCGACGACCTCCTCTACGAGGACGACGCCTATGTGGTGACCGCCGGCCGGTACGGGGCGTGGGCGTGGGTCTGGGAGCACGGCAGTTGGCTGTGCGTCGAGGACGACGGACTGCTCGGTGAGCTCTCGACGGGGACGGCGGCGCTGTCCCTGCACGCCAACGAGAAGCCCCTGGTGGACTTCCGCTACGCCGAGGACGGGCAGGTGGTGACCGGTCTGCACACCCTCCTGGGCATCGAGCCCCGGCACCGCACCGGCCGGGACCCCCACCGCTTCGACGCCGAACTGCGGGCGCTGGGCGCCTGCCCGGACACCGGGGAGACCGGACCGCTGGGCATGCGCGGCCTCTTCTACCGTCTCGCCGAGGGGCTCGGCGCGGGTGTCGACCCCGCCGATCTCTCCGGTGGGGCTGTGCTCAGCGCCCGGCTCCGGCCGCGTCCCGACCGGGTCGGGTGATCCGCCGGGTCCGGCCGCCCGGCACAGGCTTCTCCGCCGCTCCCGGCGCGCGGGCGATCCGCCGCCGAGGTACGGGTTCCCGAGAGTGATCATTTAGCGTGTGCTCCCATGGAGAAGGCTCAGGAGTTCGAGGCGCACCGGCCTCGCTTGTTCTCGTTGGCGTACCGGATGCTCGGATCGGCGGCGGAGGCCGAGGACGCCGTGCAGGACGCCTACCTGAGGTGGCACGGGGCCGAGCGGGAGCGGATCGCCGCGCCGGGGCCGTGGCTGGCCAAGGTGACCACCAACCTGTGCCTGAACCGGCTGACGTCGGCGCGGGCCCGACGCGAGGAGTACGTCGGACCGTGGCTGCCGGAGCCGGTCCGGACCGACGGCGGGGCGCTCGGGCCGATGGAGACGGCGGAGCAGCGGGACGCGGTGTCGCTGGCCGTCCTGGTGATGATGGAGCGGTTGACCCCGCCCGAGCGGGCGGCGATGGTGCTCCGCGACGCCTTCGACTACAGCCACCGTGACGTCGCAGACGTGCTCGACTGCTCGGAGGCGAACGCGCGGCAGCTCTACCGCAGGGCCAAGCAGCATCTGGGCGACGAGCGGCCGAGGTTCATCTCCTCCCAGGGGGAGAGCGGCGAGTTGGTGCTGCGGTTCCTGGAGGCCGCGGCGCACGGCGAGCTGGCGCAGCTGGAGGAACTGCTCGCCGGACAGGTGGTCGCCTGGTCGGACGGCGGCGGCAAGGTGGGCGCGGCGCGGCGGCCGGTCGTCGGCCGGGAGAACGTGGCCCGGTTCCTGGCGGGTCTGTTCGCCCGGTGGGCGACCGGGGTGCGGATCGAGGTCGTCGAGGCGAACGGCACCGCGATGGTGCTGGGCTGGGAGGGTGGCGCACTGATGTCCTGCGGTGCGCTGGAGCTCGGTGGTGCCGGAATCACCGGCGTGCGGCTCATCAGGAACCCGGACAAACTGGCCTTCCTGGCGCACCAGTGCTCCGGGTTGTCACAGAACACGTGAGTCGTCGGTTCCTCATCGGTAACGGCAGAACGAGAAGGGCTGTGGCTGATGAAGAACGACGCGATCATGGTGACCGGCGCAACGGGCGTGCTCGGCCGGGAGGTACTGGACCGGGCGCGCCGCACCGGGCTGCCGGTGCGGGCCCTCACCCGCAGGCCAGTGCTCCCGGACGACCTGGGGGTGGCCTGGTTCACCGGTGACCTGGCCGCCGGCACCGGGCTGGACGAGGCGTTCGCCGGGGTCCGCACGGTCATCCACTGCGCGACCGACATCCGGCACTTCAAGAACGACATTCCGGCCTTCGAGCACCTGCTGGAGGCCGCGGCGCGCGCCGGAGTCGAGCACATCGTCAACATCTCGATCATCGGTGTCGACCGGATCCCGTACCCCTACTACCGGATCAAGTGGGAGGGCGAGCGGTTGCTCGCGGCCTCGGGGATCGGCTGGACCAATCTGCGCGCCAGTCAGTTCCCCGAGCTGCTGAACACGGCCTTCGGGTTCCTGTCCAGGCTGCCGGTGGTCGTCGTGCCGTCCGGCACCCGCTGCCAGCCCGTCGACCAGGGCGAGGTGGCGGACCGCCTGGTCGAGCTGGCCCTGGGCGATCCGGCCACCGGTGCGCCCCCGGCCGAGGGCTGGGGACGGGTGCCGGACCTGGCCGGCCCCACCGTGTACCCGGCCGACCGCCTGGCCAGGGACTGGCTGCGAGCGGCGGGCAAGCGCCGTCCCGTCCTGCCGGTCTTCATCCCGGGGAGGATCGGCGCCGCCTTCCGCTCCGGCGCCCTGACCGCGCCCGACCGACCGGCGGGCAGGCGGACCTGGGAGGCGTACCTGGCCGACAAGGTCGCCCGCTGACTCCGACGCGACCGTACGCGGCGACGCCGGTCGGGGCGGGCCGGCCGTGCGGCCGGCCCGCCCCGACGGTGCGCGCTGCGGTCGTCGTGGGCGGCGTGGGACGTGGGCGCCTGCCGACCACCCGCTACACGGACGATCCGGCCGGCGCCCCGGACCTCGCGGCACTGGTCACCGTGCTGGTCCGCGCCACCCGGCGTCGGGCGACCGTGCGGCGGGAGACGTCGTCGCTCCTCCGGGCGGGTGAACGTCCGGTAGTGGGCGGCCGAGGGCTGTGCGGCCCGGCGTGATCGCCGTCGTCGGACCCGGCCGTCCGGCTCGTCCCGGTCTCTCCGTCGTCGGAGCGGGGTCCGGGTGGCCGGTGTGCGGCTTCCTCGGGTGGGCCGTCGGCGGTGGCGCTGTGGCGGTGACCGGTGGAAGTGGCCGGCGGAGGCGGGCGCCTCGTGCGGTCGCTGCCGCGCGGGGCGCCCGGGTGGTGCGGGTGGGTCGTGCCTCAGCGGAACGCGGCGATGTTGCGGGTGACCCACTCGGTGAAGGGGTGCGGGGCGCGGCCGAGGACTCGTTCCACGTCCGGGCTGATCCGCAGTTCGGCCGGGTTCGGGGCGGAGATGATGTCCAGGGTGTCGTCGGCGAGTTCCACCGGCACGAACCGGGTCATCGTGGCCCTGGCCTCCTCGCGGGTGAGTTCGTGGAACCGCAGGGGGGAGCCGAGCACGGCGGCGAGCGCCTCCGCCTGCCGTCGGGGCGTGATCACCTCCGGTCCGGTCAGCTCGTACACCCGGCCGGTGTGCCGGTCGTCCAGCAGGCAGGCCGCCGCGACCCCGGCGATGTCCACCGGGTCGACGACCGGCACCCCCACATCGCCGAAGGGTGCGGCGACCGTCCCCTCCGTGCGGACGGACTGCGCCCAGGCCAGGGCGTTTGAGGCGAAGCCGCCCGGACGCAGGACGGCCCAGTCCAGGCCGGACTCCCGCAAGGCGTCCTCCACCGCGCGCATCGCCACCCGTGACGGATCGAGCGGCCTGGTCGCCACACCCTGCGAGGAGAGCAGGACGACCCGGCGGACCCCGGCGGCCGCGGCCACGCCGATGAGGTCGGCGGGCCTGGCCCCGGCGGCGTGCAGGTCGCCGGACAGCAGCAGGAAGAGCGCCTTCGCCCCGTCCAGCACGGGTACGAGGCCTGTCGGCTCGGCCAGGTCGGCCACCACGTGCCGGACTCCGGCCGGCACCGCCGCCGCACGCCGCGACACCGCCGTCACCTGCTCGCCCACCTCGGCCAGCGCCTGCGTCAGAGGACGGCCCACGTTCCCGGTAGCCCCGGTCACCACGATCATGTTCAGCTCCTGGTTCGTTGTGTACTGCGGCAACTGACGCTAGGAGAGGGGCTTACTTCTCGTAAGGACGTACCCGGAGGTAAGCTCCGGACATGAGGGAAGGTGCGCAGCTGAGGCAAGCTGGGGCGGGCCGTCGGTATGAGGTGTTTCACACCGACTGCCCCGCGCGAGACGTGGTCGACCACGTGACCAGCCGGTGGGGCGTCTGGGTGCTGATCTCCCTGCGGAGCAATGACCTTCGGTTCTACGAGCTGCGCGACAGCATCCAGGGCATCAGCGAGAAGATGCTCGCCCAGACCCTGCGCGCCCTGGTCCAGGACGGCCTGATCCGGCGGGAGGTGGAGCCGACGACGCCGCCTCAGGTCACCTACGGGCTCACCGAGTTCGGCCGGGACGTCAGCGAGCCGCTGACGGACCTGTTCGACCGGATCACCGAACGGCTGCCGCCGCGCGGCGCGCAATAGCGCCCGGTACCGTCACCTGCCCGACCCCGTCGCCGCGTTGCGGTGACCGTTGCCGTGGACGGGTGACCGTCTCGTCACGCCTGACGGTTCGTGGGGCCACCGTCCGGCCCGGTGTCGGTGCCGGCTGGGATGCTGGCGGCATGGACGACGAGGCACTGCTGCGCGGCCGCGTGTACGGGGCCGACCACGACGACCCGGACCCCGGGCCGCGCCCCGGGCACGAGTACCGGGAACTGGTCGGCGGCCCGCTCGACGGCCTGCTCCTGGACGTCACCGGCTGGGACGCCGAGCGGCTCGACTACGGCGCGGCGCTGGCCACCGAGCTCGGCGCGTTCGGTGCCGGCGGCCGCGCCCACTACCGACAGCGACCCTCGGACCGGCGCCGCTGGGACTGGCAGGGCGACAGCCCCTGACGGCACCGGTCCGGTGCGTCCGCCTGGCTGTCCGCCGTCCTTTGAATTCCGGCGAGAAGCATTCCGGACAGCGGCGGAAGGGCCCGGTCAGCGCTTGCCGGGCGGTGGCGTCGGCGAAGCGGCGCCCCTCACGCCGCCCGCAGGACTCCGGCGGTCCACTACTACTGCCGGGGCGCGTCCATGTGCAGGCGGACGGTGGTTCCCCCGGCGCGGCTGGAGCGGATCTCGACGAGGTCGCAGAGCTGGTGGGCGAGCCACAGGCCGCGGCCGCCGATCTGATCAGCGGTGGGGCGGCTGCGGCCGGCCATCACGTCGGAGATGTAGCCGGAGTCACGGAACTCGCAGAGGAACGTCGCGTCCTGGGCCCAGGTGCGCAGGGTGCCGTGGCCGCCCCCGTGGCGGATGCTGTTCGTCGCGATCTCCGTGACGGCGACGGCCAGTTTCGGCAACCGGTCCCGCAGGACACCCGCGTCGGTCGCGCACTGCGTCACCTTCGCGCGGATCGCGGCCATATCACCCTCTGTGTAACTCAGTTCCTGGAAGGGGTCGCACGGGCCGGCCAGCTCCTCGAAGGGGTACTCCTCGGCGCTCAGATACTCCTCGTTGGCCGCATCCCGGTCGGCCCGGCGGATCACCGGATGGCAGCGTGACAGCGATCGCAGGGCGTCCTCGTCGTCGTCGGCGGCGTCGTAGGGGCACAGCATCGACCAGGTGGCGCTGCGCGCGAAGGCCCGGTTCAGCAGCCACTCGTGGTACCGCAGTTCCGAGAGGTGCGCTGTGCTGCGCGCATGGCGCCAGGCGGTTTCACCGATGGCCCGTACCGGCCTGCCGCCTTCACCCCGCTCGGTCATCCAGGCCGACCAGGCCGCGATGTGCCGACCGGGATTGGGCCCGGCCGTCGTCGTGTCGACGAAGGTGACGGCGGGCTCGTCGACGAGTTCGCCGCGCAGCAGCGAGGTCTTGTCCGAGGGGACCGCGACGACCACCGCCTCGTCGGCCTCCAAGGCCTCGTGGATGAATCCCAGGGTCCCGGACAGGAACTGCGCGTCCCCGCGATAGGGGTACAGCTCGTGGCGGAACGGGCTCTCGCCCCGGTCGGACGTCGGGGGCACGGTCGCGGTCATGTCGCCATCACCACCGGCAGGTCGGCGGCCGCGTAACCCGCCAGCTCCCAGCAGAGGAGCACGGTCTCGTTGGCGCCTTCCACGACGATCCGGCGGCCCGGCAGGTGACGGGCCGCTTCGACCAGAGCCTGCATGCCGGCAGCGTCGATGAGCTCAAGATCGTTGAACCCCAGCTTCACCATCGACGAATTCCTGACCGCGGCGCGAACCGCGGCATTGAACGCGGCCGCGCCCTCAAAGTCGACCACTCCGTCCACGCTCCACCTGTCGGCGCCCGTGCTGAACATCCGAAAGGACGGACGCGCAGCACGTGTGCCCACCTCGTGAGGATGCATGCACGCCACACCGTCCAGGGTAGTCCGGTCCCACCGCGACGGCCGGAACGCGCACACCACCATGGCGCCGCTCTCCGAAGCGAACTCGTCGAGTTTGAGCTCCCCGGCCAGTAGTTCCTCCGCCCCGGAGGCTGCCGTCGGGGGCATCCGCTCGGTGAGGACCCGTACGGACCGGAAACCCTCGCGGGTCGCGGTGTGGACTTCCCTGCGCACCGCAGCCAGCATCATGTCCATGTCCAGAACGTCCGGCAGGTCGAGAACCACCGAGGTGGAGGGACTGCCGTCACGTTCGATCCCGGCGGTGCCGAGGGAACCGATGACCACGACCTTGTCCCCGTACAGGGCTCCGTCCGCCAGATAGGCCCGCGCGTCGGCGAACGTGGCAGCGGGGCCCATCCGCCAGCAGACGTGGTCACCGAGACCGACCTCGTCCAGGGTCGCCAAAGCCCGCGCCGCTCTCACCCCGCCCCCTTCCCAGGTCACCCCCGCCAGCAGTGATAGGAGAATAACGGTTCCGGCGGATGCCCGGCTGTTTCGGGCGGCCGGAGTGCGGTCTACGCCTGCCCACCAGGGGGAACGCCAACCCTCCCACGTCGGGGCCCGGCCTGCGGGGAGGACCGCCCTTCCGTGATGGAGGGCACGGGTGACTCACCGCGGTCGAGGCCGGTCAACGCGAAACCGGGCGGTGGCGCGGACGCGACGGCGGCCTGTTCGTCGTCCGGACCCTCACAGGTCATGGGGAGGGTCGCGTCGTGAGAGCCGAGCCGGCTTTCGAGCCTGGTGCGTTCGTCGGCGTTCGTCGGCGTTCGTCGGCGTTCAGGGGCGGCGAAGGGCGGTTCTCCCGCGACCCCGGCCGGCAGAAGCCGGGGTCGGCCCTGTCCTGGTCGAGAGTTCCGGCGCGTGAACGAGGCCGCTGCTCGGCCTGGAGAAGCTGTTCGCGGAGGCCGTGGGGAAACCCGTTTGGTGGACGAGGGGTGCGCTGCTACATTCCCGGTGACCGTGCGAGAGATCGAGGAGGTGGTACCCGTGAACGCAGTATCGACATGGGTGCTCCCCTCCGGGGTCACGGTCGGGCGATAGGCAGGTCGTCCGGGAGCGCCGTTCAGTGCACTCCCGAAAGGCACGACCATGCGCTTCACCTCCGAGCGGCGCCTCGACGAAGGCGTCCTCGAACGCGAATTCACCCTCGGTGAGATTCCGGGCATCCTGTGGACGCCCGCCGCCGTATCCGCACCGCTGCCGCTGATCCTGCTGGGCCACCCGCCCCTCGGACTGCGGAAGATGTACCCCCGGCTGGTGGACCGGGCCCGGCACTCCGCGGCGGAGGGCTTCGCCACGGCCACGATCGAGCTCCCCGGAAGCGGTGACCGGCCCCGTCTGGCCGCCGTCGATCAGGCCCGCGCAGACCTGCGCCGGGCGATGGAGGCGGGTGAGCCGGTCAGCGACGAGATCGTCGACGCCCTCGTCCTCCCGCTGGTCGAAAAGGCGGTCCCGGAGTGGCAGGCCGCCCTGGACGCCCTCCTTGCGCTGCCCGGGATCGGCGGCCCGGTCGGGTACTCGGGGGGTGTGATCTCGATCGGCATCCGGCTCGCCGTGGTCGAGCCGCGCATCGTGGCCGCCGGGCTCTTCGCCGGGAGTCTCGTGCCTCGCGCCATGTTCGAGGAGGCCCGGCAGGTCACCATCCCGCTGCACGTCCTGCTGCAGTGGGACGACGAAGGGAACGACCGGCAGGCGGCTCTGGACCTCTTCGACGCCTTCGGCTCCCAGGAGAAGTCCCTGCACGCCAACATGGGCGGACACACCGGCGTCCCGCAGTTCGCGGGAGACGTCGCGGCCCAGTTCTTCGCCCGTCACCTGAGGAAGTGAGGTTGGCACCGGGCCGGTGACAGAGGCCGCTGAGGTCGGCCGGTATGCCGCTCGGACGGAGGCCGGCCCTCCACGGCGGTCCGAACCGTGGACCCCCGCTGAACTCCGGCGGGGGTCCACGTCGGCGCCACGCCTCCTCGATTTCCTCGTCGTCACTGCGGACTGCCCCAGGCGCCGGTGACGGCGATGACGTCTCGGGCCAACGCCACGGGTCGCTCCCGGGCGATGAGGTGTCCGGCGCCGTGGACGGAACGGACGGTGGTGTGCGGGGCCAGGCGCAGCAACTGGTCGATGTCCTCAGCGGTGACCGAGGAACCGGTGTCGCCGTGGACGAGCAGGAGGGGAAGGTCGAGTGCGCCGGTGATCTGCCGTAGCCGGGGGACCTGGGCGAGGATGTCCTCCACGAGCTCGGTGTGGGTGCCGGCCAGGCCGCCGGCGGCGAGGAAGCGGCGGACGCGGGCGGGTTCGAGGCAGGGGACGACGTCGACCAGTACCAGCCCCGCCACCCTTGCCCGCACCGCCGGATCGCCGAGGGCGGCGACGGCGGCGAGCCCGCCCAGTGAGGCACCGACGACCACGCACCCCGGTGGCTCGGCGAACAGCATCGCGGCGACGTCCGCCGCGCACGCGGACAGCGTCCGAGCGCGGCCGTCGCTGTCGCCGTGGCCCCGCTGGTCGAAGGCCACGCAGCGGAACCCGGCTTCGACGAGCACCTCGCTGACCGGTGCCCACACCTGACGGCGTTCGCCACCGGCATGCAGCAGGAGACAGGTCGGTCCGGCACCGATCTCCTCCCCCCGCAGGATCGCATCGGGGCGAGTGATCCGCCGCGCCCGCGGAACGGTCGGGTCGATCATGTGACTCACGTCTTCCCCTCTCCCACGCGCGCCCGCGGAGGTCGGCTCGTTGGTGGACCGGTCGGTCCCCGAGCCGAACGCGATGCCTCCCACCGTCCGAAGGGGCGCTCCGGGAACCGAAGTTACACCGACCCGGATGCCGCCGGGAGGTACGACCGTCCTGTCACATCGCGCTCCGCAGGCCGGCGGCAGCGGGTTCCTGGGTACGGAGTTGGGCCGCCGGGCGGCGTCGGCCGGACAGCTGGTCGCCGCGACGTTCGCCACCATGCCCGGCGACGCTGCGGGGATCTGGCGGCATGCTCTCGACCTGCGGGATGCGGGCCGCATCGAGCCGGCCATGAACGGCGAGCGCTTCGTCGGTGGGAGCAGGCACCACCAACCGGTGGGGGCATGCCGTGTCTCCTGACCGTCATGACGTCGTCGAGGGCGCCTCGGCCGAGGAGCGGGCGTACCGGCGGTAGGTGGCAAGGCTGCACGATCCCCTTCCTCCGCGGGTGGGACGGGCCGGTCCGCCTGAGTTCGGTGCGAGGATGCGGCGGCGCTCTCTGGGCAGATCGATGCCGGTCACGCGACCGCCGGCGTGGTGGGAGACAGTGCTCCGGGGCGGGCTCGCCCTTGGCGGGCGCACGCTCGGCTCCCCCGGGTGATCCTCGATCGGATCACCGTCCGGCGCCGCCACCACCGCGCGGGCAGGGTGGTCGTGACCACTCCCGCGCCCGCTGTGCTCCGGTCCGTCGATGTGGTCGGGGACCCCCGAGCGGTGCTCGGGCCCGTCGGCCCGTCAACCGGTGGGTGTGCCGGTCCGGTCGCCTTCAACGACGGAACGCAGGTCCGCGAGAGCCTGCGCGGCGGCCGGGAGCGGGGACGCCCTGAGCGCGTCCGGGATCAGCTCGGCCAACCGTTCCGGCCGGTGGGGCGCGGCCCACAGGCGCCGGGCGGCGGCGACCTCCGAGCGCCGGACGGCCGGTCTCCGGGTGCGCGTCCAGGAGCCCCACCAGTCGGGGGCGAGCGGCAGGGCGGCGCGGGCGGTCGGCTGGTCCGGGTGCAGACCCAGCGGGCGTAGCGCACCGGCTCGGACCGACACGGTCACGAAGCCCCGCCATCGGCCCGACTCGCGGTCGGGCCCGCAGGTCAGGTCGCAGCGGATGTCCTGCTCGTCGACCGGCGACCAATCGATGCCGTGGTCGCGCAGTCAAACGGCGAGGGCCAGTCCGGGGTGCGGCATGCCGGTCGCGTTCTCGACGGTGAAGATCCTCACCCAGTCCTCGTCAGCCATCCGTTCAGGCTGTCACACGGGCTGCCGCGCCGTCGCCTCGATTTCGCGCCGTCGCCTCGATTTCGCGGCGCCGGCCGGGTCGCGGCCCGGGGCTGGAGGGCGGCCCGGTCGTCATTCGGCTCCGGGCTGACGGCTGCCCGGGGGCTGTCGCGGCAGGAGGTCTACGACGTGGGCCTCCGAGACGAGGGAGGAACCGTGGGCGCCGGCCGGGACACCCACTCCCGGGGTGCCAACCGCCACCGACCGCGCGCCGTCAGCACCCACGCGTTCACGGCAGACCCGACGGCGAGCCCGAGCAAGGGGCGTTCGCGTCTTCAACGGAGCCTTCACGACCCAGAGCAGGCCGTCGTACCGGCTCACTTCGGAAGCCATTCGGCGGACCGCACCTCATGCGCGCCCGCCAGATAGTTCGTGCTCTGCGGAAGAACGCGGTGCACCGCGCTGAGATCGCCCGGGGAACGTCTGGCGCGAGTCCGATCGCCGGACAACCGACGGATGCGTCCCGTCAACCGGCGGGGGAGGTGCCACCGTTGTGCTGGATGCGCGGGCACGACCACGGCGCCTTGGGGACCGGCCGGTCGGTGTTGCGACCGACCGGCCGGTCCGGAGGGGGTCAGCCCATCGTGCAGGCGAGCTGGGCCTTCACAGCGTCGCGGAGGTTCTCCTGGGCGCTGCAGTCGGCGCTGAATACGTCCTGCCACTGGGGGCTGATGAAGTGGACGTTCACGATCTCGGTGACGATGTCGACGTTCTGGGCCTTGATGGTGTTCTTGGCGATCAGCACCTGCGGTGTCGGAGCGGTCTGGGCGCCGATGACGCCGCCTTCACCGTAGAACAGGTTGGTGATCTTGGTGTAGACGGTGACCCTCTTCCCCTTGATGTCGTTGCCGACGATGGCGACCGTCCAGTCCTTGTAGTTGCGCTGCCAGCCGAAGCTGGTCGCCCGGTTCAGGGCGGACACGGTGCCGTACTGGGCCTTGATGATCCAGTGGTGCCTGAGCAGCGGGCGACCGCTCGGGTGGTCCCGGGGGTGCGCCGGTTCCCCCGCCTGCACGGCGTCGCGCAGGTCCTGGTTCCCGGCGAACGGACGGTCCGCCCCCGAACCCGCTGGGAGCGTCGCCGCGCCGGCCGGTGCGGCGACGCCGCCGGCGACGGCGAGCGCCGCTGCCCCGGTGACCACGACCGTCCTCCACCGTGCGACGGACCGCTGACTGGTTGCCATCCTGGTACTCCTCGTTCACGTGCGTCGACGGGCCTCGCGGCACGCCCGCGCGCCCGCCACCGGGAAGTACCCGGTGCCCTCGACCCTGGCGGACCCGAGCGCGGTGCACATCAGTCGTTTGACTGACGGAGCAGAAGACCCGTCAGTGACCGACGACGAAGGTCACTGCGGAGGCCGCTCGGAGGGCAGCGGGTGGCGGAGCGCCGGACGCCCCGCTCAGTGCCAGCCGGAGTTCCAGTCCTGGTTCGCCGGTCCGGCGTCACCGCCCAAGGAGGAGAGGAGGCCGACCAAGAAGAGGACCACCACGATCAGCCCGAGCAGTACCAACCAGAAGGTGTCCTCAAATCCGGTCTGGTACGGGCCTTTTGGTCGATCCGGTCGATCCGGTCGATCCGGCTGGTCACCGTCGCCCTCGTCGCTCCGGCGCTCGTCGCTCCGGCCCTCGGCATCGCTGCCCTCGTCGGCCACCGTGTGCCCCCTCCGTCCGGACTCATGGCACCGCGTCGCACGGTCGGCGTCAAGTCTTTCGGCGGTGGCGCAGCCGCGTGGGCCCGCTCAGCTCCCGGCCTTGCGGGGGCCACATCAGCCGGTGGTGGCCACCATCGCCCAGCCGCGCGCCATCGGACGGCGACGTCCTCGGTACGCGAGCCGAGGGTGGGCCCGTAGAGCGCCCACGCCATCGGGACGGCGGTGATCGCCGCAACGGTGAGTTGTGCCCGGTACGTGGGGACAGAGCTCCCGGGGGGCGGCGGAGTTCACGGCGCCCGGCCGCGCGCACCGGAGGCACCCGCGTGACGAACACCCGACGCCGAAGGGCCGGGTCGGTGCGGCCGTGGTCCCGGGTCAGGGCGCGGCGAGGAGGGCGGTCAG
Organism: Kitasatospora sp. NPDC005751; assembly: GCF_040630835.1. Taxonomy (NCBI): domain Bacteria; kingdom Bacillati; phylum Actinomycetota; class Actinomycetes; order Kitasatosporales; family Streptomycetaceae; genus Kitasatospora; species Kitasatospora sp. NPDC005751. The sequence continues at coordinate 18,859 of NZ_JBEXYC010000050.1, read as the reverse complement.
GCCGGAGGTGCCCAGGCGGGTGCCGTCGGACAGGATCACGAGGGCCTCGATGCCGCTGCGTCGCTCGGCCCAGTGCAGGGCGGCGGCTGGCCCCATGGCGAAGGCGGCCGTCGCCAACGCGTCGGTGAGCGCGATGTCCTGGCCGATCAGGGTGACCGAGAGCGCGCCGTGCGGCGGGAGCCCGGTGTGCGGATCCAGGATGTGCTGGCCGCGTTCTGCCGTACCGGATCCGGCGACCGCGAGGCGGTCGCGCGCCTCGACGACGGCGGCCAGCCGGCCGGGGGCCGCCGGGTCGGCGATGCCGACGCGCCACGAGCGGCCGGGCGCCGGGGCTCCGGCCGTCTGGACGTCTCCGCCACCGGTCAGACTGTGGTGCGGGAACCCGGCAGCCGTCAGCAGGTGGGAGGCGCGTTCGATCGCCCAGCCCTTGACCCAGCCCGACGGGTCGAGGGAGCCGCCGGCCCGTACGGAGAAGTAGCCGGCGGTCTCCCGTGCCACGGCGGCGCAGTGGTCGAGGGCCTCGGTCACCAGCGGATCGCACTGGGCGAGGGTCAGCTCGCCGCGGGCGAGACGGCTGATCTGACTCAGCGGCTGGTAGGTGGAGAAGAGCCGGTCGAGCCGGTGGAGTTCGGCGAGGGCCGGGGCGAGGTCGGCGGGCGCGGCGTCGCGGACGGCGAAGGAGAAGACCGTCCCCATGGCGTGCTCGGTGTGTCCGAGCATCAGACGCCCGCCTGGTCGAGGGCGCTCTGCAACGACCGCCGGTAGCCCTCGCTGGTGTAGGTGGCGCCGGCGACGGCGTCGACGCGCGCGCTCTGCGCGGAGACGGCCTCCTGATTGAGCCGGGGCAGCGCGAACTGGTTGATCTCCAGGTCGCGCCTGCTCTCCGACGGGTACCGCACCACCTCGGCCTTGGTGATCCGGCCGCCGCTGAGGGTGATCCGCACCTGGACCGGTCCGTAGCGGGTGTCGACGGCGTTGCCGGTGACGACCCGGGTGCCGGAAGCGTTACCCGCTCCTGCGGCGGCCGAGGGCGACGAACCCCCGGACGATGGCTCCCCGGCCGACGACCCCCCGGGCGTCGCCGGGGCGGCGGACGCGGTGCCGCCCGGATCGGAACCGATGACGGGGGCGGCCCCGGGGGAGGCGGAGCCGTGCGGCTTGAGGGAGAGCAGCAGGACGACGCCGGCTGCGGTGACGGTGCTGGCCAGAACGGCGCGGCGCATGGCGGGCTCCTTCAGAGGTCGAACGACTCGTGGTGGATGCGGTGGGCGGGGACGCCGGCGGCACGCAGCTCGTGCGTGACCGCCCCGGTCATGGCCGCCGGCCCGCACAGGAACACGTCGTGCCGCGCCAGGCCCGGCACCAGCCGGCCGAGCGCGGCGGCGGAGAGCGGGTCGCCCGTCACGTCACGACGGCCGACGAGGTAGGACAGGCGGGCCGAGCGCGTCCCGGCGATCCGCTCCAGTTCCTGCCGGAACAGCAGGTCCTCGCCGTCCCGGGCCCGGTAGAGCAGGGTCAGCTCACCGGGCCCGGCCGGCAGGGTCTCGAACAGGGTCCGCAGCGGGGTGATGCCGACGCCGCCGGCGATCAGCAGGACACGCCGCTGGGTCCGCCGGCGGGCAGTGAAGGCCCCGTACGGGCCCTCGGCGCGCACCCGGGTGCCCGGGTGGAGGCCGGCGAGGGCGGCGCTGTGGCCGCCGAGCCCCTTGACGGTGAAGCGCAGGAACCGGTCGGTGGGCGGTGCGGAGAGCGAGTACGGGTTGGCGGCCCACCGCAACCCGGGGGCGAGGAACTGGAGCCGGAAGAACTGGCCCGGTTCGGCGCGCAGTTCGGCCAGCCGCTCACCGGCCAGGAAGACGGACACCACCCCGGGGCCCTCGGGACGGACCTCCGCGACGTGCAGCCGGTGGCGGCGGTCGCGGAGGAACGGGACGGCGAGCCGGTACCAGCCCAGCACGGCGAAGGTGCCGAGGTAGAGCACGTACCAGCCGGCGTGGGCGGGCCCTCGGCCGAGGTCGGCGCCGTTGGTGAGCTGGTGGGCGAAGCCGAGGGCGACCGCGAGATAGGTCGCCAGGTGCAGGTAGTACCAGGTCTCGTAGCCCAGCCTGCGTCGGGCCGCCCGGGCCGAGACGGCGCCGGTGCCGAGGAGGAGCAGGGTGGCCGCGGTGGCCTTGAGCATGTCCGGGTCGTGGAGCACCATCCGCACGGTTTCGCCGACGACGGCCCGGTGCGCGGTGAGCGCGGACCCCCAGACGACGGTGAGGACGTGGACGGTGACCAGACCGACCAGGTAGCGCCCGCCGATCGCGTGCCAGCACGCCAGCCGGTCCGCGCCGACGTCCCGTTCCAGGGCGGGTATCCGGGCCATCAGCAGGAGCAGCACCGGCGCGGCGTACCCGGCGAGCAGGCCGGTGATCCGGCCCGCCCCGGTGAGCCACTGGTCGGCACCGGTCACCGCGTAGGTGTCCTGCCACCACAGGGCGAGCACGGCGGCCGCTCCGGTGGCCACGGCCGGCGGGACGAGCCGGGCGAGCAGCCACGGCGGGAGCACCGGCCGCTGTGAGGTGCGCTGGTGCCGACGGTGGCCGGCGGGCGCGGCGCGACGCGGTCGCCGGACTGCGGTACCCATGGTCCTGTTCCTCTCTGTGCGGCTCCGACGTCCTGCGCGCGGCCCGGCAGGGTGCGCGGACGACCGTGATCCGGAGACCGGCCCACCGTGTCAGCCGTACCTCTCAGTTCCCTCTGAGTTCCGCCGCCACCGACCCTCCCGCAGGGAGTTCTGCCAGCTCAGGGCCATGATCGACGGTTCGCGGTCTCAGCGGATTCTCACCCTGGCACGGCACAATGGCGCGGAGAGCTACCGCATGCCCCCGGCGACCGGGAGCGCCGACCGGATTGGATGCCATGCCCGTGCCCACCCCGCGTGTCCTGGTCGTCGACGACGAACCCGACCTGGTCGAGGTTCTGTGCGCCGCCCTGCGCCACGAGGGCTGGGAGTCGCGCGGGGCGGCCTCGGGGGAGGAGGCGGTGCTGGAGTGCCGGCGCTGGGAGCCCGACGCCGTCGTGCTGGACATGATGCTCCCCGGCCTGGACGGCATGGCGGTGCTGGCACGCATCCACGCCGAGCAGCCCCAGGTACGGGTGCTGTTCCTGACCGCCCGCGACGCCGTCGAGGACCGGATCGCCGGGATCGAAGCCGGCGGCGACGACTACGTCACCAAGCCCTTCAGCCTGCGGGAGGTCGTGGTCAGGCTGCGGCGGCTGCTGCGGCGGGCCCAGGCGGCGGACACCTCCGCGGCCGGAGTGCCGGCGGGCGCCCTCGTGCTGGGTGACCTCGTCCTGGTGGAGCAGTCCAGGGAGGTGCTCCGGGGCGGCACTCCGGTCGAGCTGTCCCCGACCGAGTTCCAGGTGCTCCGCTACCTGATGCAGCATCCGCGCCAGGTGCTGAGCAAGGCCCAGATCCTGGATGCCGTCTGGTCCTACGACTTCGGCGGGCAGGCCCATGTCGTGGAGCTCTACATCAGTTATCTGCGCAAGAAGGTCGACGCGGGCCGGCCGGCGATGATCCACACCGTCCGGGGCGCCGGCTACCTGATCAAAGCACCGGTCACGTGAAGGCCGCTCGGTGAAGGGCTGCCCCCTGAAGGATCGCTCGGTGAAGGGCAGCTCTGTGAAGGGCCGGCTGGTGGACAGCCGCCTCGTGCCGCGCACCATCCGCAGCAGGCTGGTCGCAGGCCTGGTGGCCCTGCTGGCCGTCACCTTCGCCGGCGTCGGCCTCGCCGTCACCACCGCGCTCGACCACTACCTGGTGAACCAGCTCGACCAGCGCCTCGCCGACGCGGGCGGACGGTACGCCGCGAGCCTGGAACACGGCGGCGCGGGCCCGGGACCACGCGGCGACACCCGCGCCCAGAGCCCCGGCACCTTCGGCGCCCGCCTGGTGAACGGCCAGGTCACCAACGCGGGCGTGGTCGACGGCGACGCCGACGACGACGGGGTCGCCGAGGGCACCCTCCCGGCCGACACCGACGACACCGTCGCCCTCACCCAGCGGGACCGGCAGAACCTCGCCCGCCTCCCGGTGGGCGGAACACCCGGCTCGGTGCGCCTCTCCGGCCTGGGCCCCTACCGCCTCCGCGCCGTCGCCGGGCGCGACGGCGATGTCCTGATCACCGGCCTCCCCCTGCACCAGGTGCACGAGACCGAGAACCGCGTCGTCGCACTGGAGCTGGTCTCCTTCGCGATCGCCCTCGGCATCACCGGCGTGGCCGGCGCCCTCTGGGTGAGGCTCTCGCTGCGCCCGATGAACCGCATCGCCGACACGGCGGAGCGGATCGGCGCCCTCCCGCTCGCGGCGGGCGAGGTCGTCCTCGACGACCGGGTAGCGGGGGCGGACCCGAGGACCGAGACCGGCCGGGTCGCCCTCGCCTTCAACCGGATGCTGGGCCACGTCGAGCACTCCCTCGCTCAGCGCCACGCGTCCGAGAACCGGCTGCGGGCCTTCGCCGCCGACGCGGGCCACGAACTGCGGACGCCGCTCGCCACCATCCGGGGCCATGCCGAACTCGCCCTCGGCCACCCGGGAGGCACTCCGGCCGAGGTGACGCACTCCCTGCGCCGCATCGATGCCGAGTCCGTCCGGATGGGAGCCATCGTCGAGGACCTGCTGCTGCTCGCCCGGCTCGACGCGGGGCGGCCGCTCGCCCGCGAGGAGGTCGACCTCACCCGGATCGCACTCGACTGCACCCAGGACGCGCGGGTCGCGGCGCCCGGCCACCACTGGCGGCTCGAACTGCCCCCCGAACCGGTCGTCGTGACGGGGGACGAGCACCGTCTGCGCCAGGTCGTCACGAACCTGCTCTCGAACGCCCACCGCCACACGCCCGACGGCACGACCGTCGTCCTGCGGGTCGCAGCCCGCCGCATTACCGTCTCCGACGACGGCCCGGGGGTCCCTCCCGAGCTCGCCCCGCACGTCTTCGAGCGGTTCGTCCGGGGCGACAGCTCGCGCTCGCGCACGAGCGGCGGCACCGGGCTCGGCCTCGCGATCGTCGAGGCGGTCGCCACCGCCCACGGCGGCGCGGTGGCCCTGGCCCCGCGCCCTGGCGGCGGCACCGTCGTCACGGTGACCCTCGGCTGACCGGCGCCCTGGCGGCGGCACCGTCGTCACCATGACTCCCGGCCGGCCCGCGCGTCACGGCGCCGTCGGTGCACCGGCCGGCACCCGAGGCGTGTTCAGCCCCGGCGAAGCAGCCCGCGCGCGCCGTAGACGGTGGCGCCCAGCGCGATCACGGCGGCGCCCCACAGCACCGAGGCGGCCGGCAGGGCGGCGGCCAGGACGAGGCAGCCCGTCGCGCCGACCACCGGCACGACCCGGGGTGGGCGTCCCTCCGCGGGCGTGAGGGTCCAGGCGCAGGCGTTGGCGACGGCGTAGTAGGCGAGTACGCCGAAGGAGGAGAAGCCGATCGCGCCGCGCACGTCCGCGGTGGCCGCCAGGACGGCGACCACCGCGCCGACGGCCAGCTCCGCGCGGTGCGGCACGCCGAAACGCGGGTGGACGGCGGACAGCCGGTGCGGCAGGTGGTGGTCGCGGGCCATCGCCAGGGTGGTGCGTGAGACCCCGAGGATCAGTGCGAGCAGCGAGCCGAGCGCCGCCACGGCCGCACCCGCGCGCACCACCGGGGCCAGGCCCGGGGCGCCGGCGGCCCGGACGGCGTCGACCAGCGGCGCCGCCGAGTGGGCCAGAGCGGCCGGGCCGAGTACGGCGAGGACGGCGAGCGCGACGAGGGCGTACACCACCAGGGTGATGCCGAGGGCGAGCGAGACCGCCCGGGGGATGGTGCGTCGGGGATCGCGCACCTCCTCCCCGAGCGTGGCGATCCTCGCGTACCCGGCGAACGCGAAGAACAGCAGGCCGCCCGCCTGCAGGACGCCGTGGAAGCCGGCGTCCGCGCCGACCGCCCAGTGGCCGGCGTCGGCCGTCGAGCCGGTCAGGCAGGCGGTGACCACCGCGGCCAGGACGGCCAGGACGGCGGCGACGATCGCACGTGTCAGCCAGGCGGCTTTCTGGACCCCGACGTAGTTGACGGCGGTCAGCGCCACCACTGCCGCGACCGCGACGGCGTGCGCCTGGGCGGGCCACACGTAGGAGCCCACGGTGAGTGCCATCGCCGCGCACGAGGCCGTCTTGCCGACCACGAAGGCCCATCCGGCCAGGTAGCCCCAGAAGTCGCCGAGGCGCTCGCGGCCGTAGACGTAGGTGCCCCCGGACCGCGGGTATCGCGCGGCCAGCCGGGCCGACGAGGTGGCGTTGCAGTACGCCACCACGGCCGCCAGGGCCAGGCCGACCAGCAGCCCGGAGCCGGCCGCCGAAGCGGCGGGCGCGAGCGCCGCGAAGACTCCCGCGCCGATCATCGACCCGAGCCCGATCACCACGGCGTCGAACAGGCCCAGATGCCGTCCCAACGTCTCCGGAGCGGCTGGTGACGCCGACGTGTTCATGGACTGCCCTTCGCGGATTCCGATGTCGGCGCACGATACGCGAACGAGGTGGCGGGTACCTGAACGGGCCCGCCGGCCGGTTGCGGCGGACCTCGGTAGTCTCGGCCGGATCCTTCGGGAGCCGGGGGCCGCGCCGGTCCGGGTGTCCGGCGCGGCGGCGGTCTCCCGCCAGCGGGCAGCGTGACACCGGCCGCGTCTCGCCCGGTCCCCAGGCGGCGCCCGGCACCATCACCCCGGGGAAACCGGTGTCGGCATCGGGGGCGAACGCCATCCCGGCTCCCGCGAGGTCGGGGCGGACCGTCAGCTGGGCGCCGGCCGACAGTGCCGGGAAGGGGCGGTCGACGCCCATCCGCTCGCGCGGAAGTCGATCGCCTGGTCCGTGAACAGCGACGCGAGGCAGCGCCGGCAGGCGTCGATCACCGCGTCCGCGCCCCGCACATCGAGAGACGTCTCCCGCTGGCCCGCAGCCGACTCAGACCAGCCCGGCGCCCCAGGCCCGTGCCCGCTCGATCTCGCCCTGCCGTAGGGGGCCGTCGGTCTCCTCGACGACGAAGCCCTCGGGGTCGGTGACGACGTCGTAGCGGTGGCGGGTGAGCCGTTGGGCGATGCCGTCCGCGGCTCCGCCGCTCATTCGCGTGCCGGCGCGGGTGTCGAAGGCCGCGGCGTGAGTGCCGGGTTCGGTCTTGGGGAGCGAGTGGAACCAGGAGCGCAGACCCGGACCCCTGGCGGTCTCGTGCGCCTCGTGGGCGGCGTCCTCGTTGCCCTCCTTCTTCGCCTCGCCCACGGCGGCCATCCGGCGGCTGACGCCGGAGGACATCCCGTGCATGTGGGTGGGGCCGCCGACGACCAGCAGGTCCGCCGTGCGGGCCACCTCGGCGTCGGCCCGCGACACCGGGAGGCAGTCGACGGATGCCTCCGGGTCGGCCCGGTGAACGCCCTCGGCGATGGCTTCGGCGATCTCGCGGGTGTTGCCGTACATGCTCTCGTACACGACGACTGTGTGCATCGTTCTCACCTCTAGGCACCAGCCTGCGTCGTCACCCGGGCTGTCAGAGGGGGCCGTTCGGCCCCGATGGGCGAGCCGGACGGCCTTCCGCGGGTTCAGTCGTAGGAGACGACCGCGACCGGGCAGTGGACGTGGTGGATCGCGGCGTGCGCCACCGGCCCGAGGTGCGCACCGAGCGTCGCGCGCCTGACCCGGCGGCCGACCACGAGGAGCCCGGCACCGGCGGCGGCCTCGACGAGTCCGACCGCCGCGTGGCCGCGGACCAGGTCCGTCGCGACGGTCACCGTGGGGAAGCGGGAGCCCCAGGGGCCCATCGCGTCCGAGAGCTGCTGCCGCTCGGAGGCCGACAGTTCCGCGTCCATGGCACCGATGGCGGCGAACGCCATGTACTCGCTGCCGGCGGGCGGGTCCCAGGTGTGGACGACCCGAAGGGGCACGGAACGCAGCCGGGCCGCTTCGAAGGCGAAGGCGATCACGTCGTCGCAGGGGCGGCGGAGGTCCAGGCCCAGGAGGACCTCGCCGTCCGCCGCCGCGTCGTCGGCGGCGTCCTCCGCCTGAGCCGGCTTCCTACCGGCTTCCTCCGCCCGGACCAGGACCACCGGGCAGGTCGCCCTGCGCAGGACCTCCTGGCTCACGGAACCGACGAGGAAGCCCCGCAGGGTGCTCAGGCCCCGTGAGCCGAGCACCAGCATGGTGGCGCCCCGGCCGGCCGCCTCCAGGGCCTCCGCCGGGTCCTCGGGGACGTGGGCCGAGGTGACCTCGGCACCGGAGGCGAGGACGGCCCGTAGCTCCGCCTCCTTGGCGGCCAGCCGCTGTCGGCTCCAGGCGATCGCCTGGTCGGTGCCGAGGACGTCGGTCTTCGGCCACGGCCACGCTTCGACGAGTTCCAGGGGCAGTCCGCGGAGCAGCGCCTCGCGGGCTGCCCAGCCGGTCGCGGTCACGCTCTCGGGTGAGCCGTCGAAGCCCACCACGATCGGTCCGTTCATGATGTCCTCCGATGTCGGGACGGGGGTCTTGGGGGTCGGTCAGCAGGTCCGGCGGCAGGACACCGGGGCTGGCCCCGTTTCCACAGCCGACGGCCCACGGTGACGGCCCTCCGACGTCCGGCCCACCCTCGTGCCGACGGCGGGCTCATCGTGCCGGTAGTGAGGGACCCGGGTGTCCGTCGCCGAGATCGACCCCGCGCCGGCCGCGCCGGCCGCGCCGGCCGCGGCGGCCGCCGCCGCACCGCGCTGCTCCCGGACGGGTGCCTCGGACGGCGATCCGGTCTCCCCGTGCGGCTCCCACGGCGTGCTCCCAGCTCGATCCGGCCGGCTTGTCCTTCCATGGCACCACGGTCGGCGGGTCACGGCAGGGGCCGGACGGCCCCCGATCGGGGCTGTCCGACCCGCTGTCCCGGGGACGGCAGGGCCGCGCGGCCGATCCGGCGGACCCTGTGCCGTCCCCGTCGCCACCGGAAGACTGACTGCAGGGCCGGCGGGGGACCGGCCCGACAGCGAGGAGGCGCGTCATGTCCGGTGCAGTCACCACTCATGGACACCCAGCCGCGTACTCGCGCCTGCGGCAGCACGTCCGCCGCGCCGTGGGACACGACCGCAACCCGCTCTGCCGCATGGTCGACCGGGCGTACAGCCGCCTTGTCACGGCGCTGGCACTGGCGCTCGTCGCCGCGCTGGCCGGCGCCGCCGGCGTGGGCCTGCTGCTGTTCCGGGCCGGGGCGCACGACGCCCACGAGATCGCCCGGCACCGGCACACCGTCACCGCGGTCACCTCGGGGCCCGCCCAGCCGGACGACCTCCGGGCGGCCGGCACCCGCTCCCACGCGCAGGCCAGGTGGAGCTATCCGGCCGGTCCCGGAGCCGGGCTGATCGCGGTTCCGGCCGGGGCCGGTGCGGGCACGGCGGTCGTGATCCAGGTCGACGACGGTGGCCTCCCGGCGGATGCCGCCCCGTCCAGCGGTACGGTCCTCTCGAACGCCGCGGTCATCGGCGTCGGTGTGTGGATCGCGCTCTCCCTGCCGGTCGTCGGCGGGTACGTGATGCGGCGGTGCCGGCTGGAGCGCGGGGCCGATCTCGAGTGGGAGTCCGCCTGGGAGCAGGTGGAGCCGCTCTGGTCCGGCCGGCGGTGACCGCGGCGGTGCTCGTCGGCGTCAGAGCGGCAGGACGCGCGTCTCGCCGGGTGCGACGCTGGTCGTCGTCCCACGGAGGCGGATCCGGACGGGGTCCTGCGGGCCGTCGCGCAGGCTCACCGTCACCGCCCCGTGGTCGACGGCGAGGAGCACGCCCCAGTGGCCGCGGTAGCGGAGCTCCAGAGTCAGGCAGCCGAGGGCGGACGGCAGGTGCGGATCGAGCCAGAGGGCGTCCTCACGGATCTCCAGCCCGGTGTAGCAGCGTTGGAGCAGGTCCACGGCGCCCGCCATGGCACCGAGGTGGATGCCCTCCGCCGTGGTCCCGCCCTGGCCGTCCCGGAGGTCGGCGACCAGGGCGTCGCGGAAGTACCGCCAGGAGGCCCGGCGATCGGAGCGGGTGAGCACCCAGGCGTGCACCACCGAACTGAGCGTCGAGCCGTGGACGGTGCGCCTCAGGTAGTACGCGGTGGTGCGGCGCTGCAGCTCGTGCCGGGCCGGGTAGCCGAGCTGGCGCAGCAGGTCCCGGACCTCGCGGGCGGAGAACAGGTACCAGAGCATCAGCGCGTCCGCCTGCTTGGAAACCCGGTACCGGTTGACCGTGTCGCCCTCGGCCTCCAGGATCCGGTCGAGTCGACGCAGGTCGGTGTAGCGGCCGCGGTAGGCCGCCCAGTCGAGTTCGGTGAGCCGCTCGTAGCCGTCGAACTGGCTGAGTACTCCGTCGTGGAAGGGGACGTACAGGCGCCGGCTCACCTCGCGCCAGCGGTCGAGTTCGCCGGCGTCGAGCCTCAGGCGTTCCACCAGTTCGTCGTGACGGTAGCCGGGCAGGAGGCGCAGCGTGTCGAGGGCGCGGGTGAGTGCCCAGGAGGCGAGGACGTTGGTGTACGCGTTGTCGTCCAGACCCGGCCCCTCTGCCCAGGGGTAGGCGTCGTGGTACTCGTCCGGGCCGAGCACGCCGCGGATCGACCAGCGGTCCCGGGCCGGGTGGTAGCCGGCGGCGGAGGACCAGAACCGGGCGATCTCCAGCAGCATCTCGGCGCCGGGGCCGGCGAGGAAGTCCATGTCACCGGTGGCCTGGTAGTACTGCCAGATGTTGTAGGCGACCGCCGACCCGACGTGCCGCTGGAGGTGGCTGTGGTCCGGCAGCCAGCGCCCCGAGAGCGGGTTCAGGTGCAGGAGCTGCGACTCCTCCCGGCCGTCGCTCGCGCTCTGCCACGGGTACATCGCGCCGCGGAGCCCCGACTCGTGGGCAGCCTGCCGGGCGGCGTCCAGACGGCGGTGGCGGTAGCGCAGCACGGCGCGGGCCAGCTCCGGGAACCGCAGGTTGAGCAGCTGGAGGACGAACAGCTCGTCCCAGAAGACGTGGCCACGGTAGGCCTCGCCGTGCAGCCCGCGCGCGGGTACGCCGACATCGAGGTCGACGGAGTGCTCGGAGTAGGTCTGCAGTACGTGGAACAGGTTGAGGTGCAACGGACCGGCGCCCCGAAATCAGCCTCGATCCGGCACCTGTGCCACAGCTCGGTCCAGCGGAGGGCGTGTTCGGCCAGCAGTCGGTCGAATCCGGGAGCCCGGGCGGCCAGCAGCCGGGAGGCGTGCAGGGGCGTCTCGATCGCCGGGTCGTGGGAGGTGTGGACCGCCACGGTCTTCTCGACCGTCACGGGCCGGCCCCGTTCGCCGTCCACCGTGAGGATCTGTGCCACCCGGCCCTCCCCGGGGCCGTCGGCCGACCGCAGGCGTTCGTCGCAGCCGCGGATCGAGGTTCGGGCGGCAAGGGCGATGCGCAGCGGCGAACCGGCGGCCGTGGCCTCCAGCCAGAGCACGCCGTTCTCGTCCGTGCCGTGGCCGGCCGGTTCGAGGTGGCGGTCGGTGAGGCCCCGGTAGCGGGCCACGCCGGTGTTGGCGACGACACCGTCCAGGGCCGAGCGGATCTCCAGCGGCCCGGACCAGTTCTCGGGGGTGAAAGTGCTCTCCAGGGCGACGAGGTGGGGCTGTGCCTGGCTGGCCAGACGGCGTTGCACGAGCCGGGTCCGTCGCCCTGCGGAGTCGACGACGAGGGCGTGCCGGGTGAGCACGCCCCGTCTCAGGTCCAGTTCCACGCTCTGTTCGGCCGGTGGGCCGGTGAACCAGTGGCCGCCGGTGGGGCGGAAGGTCAGCGGGAGCCAGTTGGGGCAGTTGACCAGGTCCTCGTTGGTGACCACCCGGCCCGCGACCGTCGAGGCGGCGCGGTCGTAGCAGCCGGCCAGGTAGGTGCCCGGATAGTGCACGCCGTCGGCCACCGCCTCGGGGGCCGCGCCGCGCGTCACCAGGTAACCGTTGCCCACCGCGCAGAGCACCTCGCGCAGGCCCTCCTCGGCAGGCTCGAAGCCCTCGTAACGGAGGGTCCACGGGTCCGGCATCGCCGGGTACGCCGGCCCGGTACCGGTGGATGTGTCCGCTGCCACGAGGTGACCTCCGCGCTGCCGGCCTGCTCCCAGTGTGCGCACGGGGCCGCCGCGCCGCTCACCGGGCGGCGTCCCCCGGAGCCCGATCACCCGACTCGTCCTCGGTCCGGATGATCCGGCCGGTCACCGCGGTGGGGTGCAGACGGATCCACACGTCACGCTGTCCGCCGGCCCACGGGTCCGGGTCGCCGCACCGGCCGAGCCGTTCGATCGCCTCGGATTCGTCGAAGGCGGCGGCCCAGCCGGTGACCAGAACGCTCCAACCGCTGCGCAGTGCCTCGTCGACCCGGTCGACCTCGAAGGCGATCCGGGTACCCGGGGCGGCGGCGAGGGTGCTGCGGGCGGCGGTTCGCAAGAGCAGGGTGCCGTCGAGCACCCGGTAGTTGACCGGGAGCACGACCGGGCCGTCCGCGGTGCTCAGTGCCACCCGCCCGACGCCGCCGGGCACCAGCCTGTCCCAGCACGCGGTGACCGGCAGCTCCGCCAGCACGGGACGGGCCGCGGCGGCCCCCCAGCCGGGCGGGAGGTCGACCTCGCCGCCGAGCAGCCGGGTGACGGTGGTGCCGAGCGCGTCGGCCAGCCTGATGAGCGGCCCCGCCTCGGCGGTGGACGGAGAGGACTCCAGGTAGTCGAGGAATCCCTCGGCCATCCCCGCCCGGGCGGCCGCCTCGGCCCGGCTGAGCCCGAGCTCCCGGCGGCGCTGTGCGATACGACGGCCCAGGTCACCGGGGTGCGCCGGCCCACGCGAGGCCGTCGGGCGGGGCCCGGCGGCCTCGCCGTCTGAAAGCTTCATGAACACGGGGTGCTCCTCTGCTCCGCGAGCCCTCACGGGCACGGTCCCGGTGCCGCCGGACGGTCGGCTCGGTTCCCAGGATGAGCCGGTGGCGTTCCTGCCGGAAAGGGCCGCCCGGGCCCCGCCGGCACCGCCGCGCGGCCCCCTGCGCTGCCGTCCGGAGGGCCGGTCGGCCCTTTTCGGGACGGGCGCCACGGACCAGGCTGGAAGCGCGCACAGGTCGACGGGCCGAGGAGGGCCGCCATGTCCATCGCCCACCCTTCACAGGCCACCGCCGAGGCACTGCTCACGGACGGTACGACCGTCGTGATCCGCCCGCTCGGCCCACAGGACCGCCAGGCGGTCCTGTGGGCGCCCTGCCCGCCGTCCCGGATCTCGCCGTGCTGGCGGTTCCGGCGGCGTCCGTGCCAGAGGCGGCGCAGGAGTGCGGCCGGGCCGGCGTCCGCGCGCTGGTGGTCCTGGCCTCGGGGCTTACGGCCGGTGAAGCCCGCCGTCTGATGGGCAGCTGCCGGCGGTACAGCATGCGGCTGACCGGACCGAACAGCCTCGGCCTCGCGCAGACCGATCTCGCCGTCCGACTGGACGCCGAGTTCGGCGCCGCCCTCCCGCTGCCCGGGACGGCCGGGGTGGCGGTGCCGTCTGCGTCGATGCCAGGGGCAGGCTGGAGCCCTGCCCCTCCTTCGACCCCTACCTGCGGCGGCTCCGTCGCCCGGCGGCCGCCGAGGAGGCGTGACCACCCGTGGCACGTCCGCAGGGCTCGCGGGTCTCGCGCGCGGCGCCGGAGCGGATCACCGGGGGAGAGGAGGTCGTCGGCGTCGGCACTCGCGAGGTCGCCGACGACGTGCGCACCCCCAAGCGGTCCGCGGCGCGGGTCGCTCACGCCGTCCGCCGCCGGCGCCGTGCCCGTCGCGGTCGTTCCGCACGGCTGAACCCTCTGATGCGCCGGGGCGTCCGGGCGCGCAGAATCATTGGGGAGACCACGTACACCCCTCAGGGAGCACGCGATGGACGCGACCGAGTCCACCCGGCCCGTGCAGGTGTTCCTGCTGGACGACCACGAGGTGGTCCGGCGCGGGGTACGCGACCTGCTGGAGGCGGAGCCGGACATCGAGGTCGTCGGCGAGGCCGGCACCTGCGCGCAGGCGCTGGCGCGGGTCCCGGCGCTTCGGCCCGATGTCGCCGTCCTCGACGTACGACTGCCGGACGGGGACGGCGTCACCGTCTGCCGGGAGCTGCGCGACGGGATGCCGGACCTGGCGTGCCTCATGCTGACCTCCTTCGACGACGACGACGCCCTACTGGACGCGATCATGGCGGGTGCGGCCGGATACGTGCTGAAGCAGGTCAAGGGGGCCGACCTGGTCGGGGCGGTGCGGACGGTGGCTTCCGGACAGTCCATGCTCGACCCGGCGACCACCCGCCAGCTGATGGAGAGCCTGCGCCACCACGAGGAGAGCGACACCGACGCCGCGCTGGCCCAATTGACCCCGCGCGAACGGGAGATCCTCGTACTGGTGGGGGAGGGGAAGACCAACCGGCAGATCGGCCGGGAACTCTTCCTCGCCGAGAAGACCGTCAAGAACCACGTCTCCCGGATGCTCGCCAAACTCGGCGTGGAACGCCGCCTGCAGGCCGCCGTCATCGCCGCGCACGCGGATACCGACCAGCAGCAACCGCGCCCGCACTGACCGGCCGCACCGAGACCGGACGGCCCGGGTGCTTGAGCCGGTCGGCCCAAGCGCCGGGGCGCTTCCCGGCCGCACGCTGGAACGGAAGCACCGACCCGGTCCCGTCCGGCCGAACTCCGCACCGTCGGTCGTCCGCCTCCGGCCGACCGCACACCCCGGGGAGCCCGTCATGCCCACCCTCGCTCTCGACGCCGCCGCACTGGAGAAGCTCGTCTCCGCCGCGGTCGCCGCACCGTCGATCCACAACAGCCAGCCCTGGCACTTCCGGCTCCAGCCGGAGACCTCGCTCCTGGAGGTCCGCGCCGTGCGGGAACGCGCCGTTCCGGCCGCCGACCCGCAGGGGCGCGCGATGCACGTCTCCGTCGGCGCGGCGGTGCTCAATCTCCGGGTCGCCGCCCGGTACCTCGGGTGGGCCCCGGAGGTGCGCCTGCTGCCCGACCCGGGTGAACCGGACCTGTTCGCGACCGTCCGGCTGGACGAGTCGTCCCCGGTGGACCTCCCCGGTACGGACGAGCTGTACGAGGCGATCTGGCACCGCCACTCCATCCGCACGCCCTTCACCGGCGATCCGGTCCCGCCGGGCGTTCTCGACGAACTCGTCGCAGTCGCAGGGGCGGAGAGCGCGGTGCTCCACCTCCCCGGCCACGACGAGACGGCCAGGCTGCTGGAGCTCACGGCCGAGGCCGAGCGCCGCAACACCACCGACGAGGCCGCGCGGACCGAGAGCCGCCAGTGGATCCGCAGCGGGGAGCTGCCGGCCGTCGGCATCCCGGTCCGTGCCCTCGGACCGCAGGACCGCGCCGGCCGGCTGCCGATGCGTGACTTCGCCGCCCTCCGGGCCGGCGAGCACCAGGCACCCGCCACGTTCGAGCGGGAGCCTCTGATCGCGGTACTCGCCACCCGGGGCGACCACCCCGAGGACTGGCTGCGCGCCGGGCTGGCCCTGGAGCACGTCCTTCTCACCGCCACCGTGCACGGCGTCCGGGCCTCGCTGCTGCACCAGGCGATGGAGTGGCCGAACCTGCGGTGGGAGGCCCGGGAGCCGCATGAGCGGCCCGGCCACGTCCAGATGCTGATCCGGCTCGGTTACGGACCGGAGGGCGCCCCCACACCGAGGCTGCCGGCCGAGGACGTCCTGGATCCGGAGACCGAGGACGTCCTGGACCCGGAGACCTAGGCCAGCGGGACCCGCCACACCAGGTCGGTGCCGCCGCCGGGCCGGCCGCGGGCGGTGAAGCTGCCGCCCAGGGCGGCAGCCCGTTCGGCGAGGTTGGCCAGTCCGCTGCGCCGACCGCCCTCGGGCAGGCCGATGCCGTCGTCGGTCACGGTGAGTGCCAGCTCGGTCCCGGCGGTGATCGTGACGTCGACGGTGCTCGCGTCGGCGTGCCGGGCGGCGTTGGACAGGGCTTCCTCCAGCACGGCGATCACACCGTCCGCTGCCTCGGTCGGTACGGTGACGTCGAGCAGACCGGTCATCCGCAGGCCCGGGGTGAAGCCAAGGATCCGCGCCGCCCGTTCGACCGTCGCGACCACACGGGAGCGCAGCCCGGCGGCCGCCGGGCCGCTCTCGCGGGCGCGGAGGCCGAAGATGGTGGCCCGGATGGTCTTCGCGGTGTCGTCCAGGTCGTCGATCGCGCGCAGGACGCGGTCGGTCGCCTCCGGATGCTCGATGAAGCGGGTGGCGCCCTGGAGGGTCATGCCGGTGGCGAAGAGGCGCTGGATCGCCAGATCGTGCAGGTCGCGGGCGATCCGGTCCCGCTCCTGGAGCAGGGCGATCTGCTCGGACTCCCGGCGCCGTTCGGCCAGCTCCATCGCGACGGCCGCCTGGGCAGCGAAGCCGAGCAGCGGGCCGGACTCGTCCGGCCCGAACGGGGCAGCCCCGGTCGCCCGCGCCAGCACGAGCACGCCGCGCACCCCGTGCTCGGGGGTGCCGATGGGCACCGCCACGGCGGGACCCAGCCCCTCCCAGCGCGGCGGCCCGGCAGTGATCCTCGGGTCCTTGCTCACGTCCGGGCTGACCACGAGGCCACCGGTCCGGGCAGCCGCACCGACGAACGACCCCTCCCTGGGCAGGACCAGCCCGCGGTGCCGCTTCTCACCCAGGCCCACCGCGAACCGGACCTCCAGCTCGCCGGTGTCCGCGAGGGGAAGGGCGACGACAGCGAGGTCCGCGCCGGAGATCTGGGCGGCCCGGCCGACCAGCAGGTCGAGCACCCGCTCCTCCGGGCTGCCGGACAGCAGACTGCTGGTGACCTCCGCGCTGGCCGCCAGCCACCGCTCGCGCAGCCTGGCCTGCGCGTACAGGCGGGCGTTGTCGATCGCGACCCCGGCCGCCACGGCGAGGGTGGCCAGTACCGACTCGTCCTCCGCGTCGAACTCACCGCCGCCCCGTTTCTCGGTCAGGTAGAGGTTGCCGAAGACCTTGTCGCGGATGCGGATCGGCACGCCGAGGAAGCTGTGCATCGGCGGGTGCCCGGCCGGGAAGCCGTACGAGGCGGGGTGATCGGAGATCCTGGCCAGGCGCAGCGGCTCGGGGTGGCGGATCAGTTCGCCCAGGACCCCGTGGCCGGAGGGCAGGTGTCCGATTCGTTCGACCTGCTCGTCCGTGAGGCCCACCGGGATGAACCGGGAGAGTTTTCGGCCCTCGCCGACGACCCCGAGCGCGCCGTACTCGGCGTCCACCAGGACGATCGCCGCCTCCACGATGTGCCGCAGCGCCTGGTCCAGCTCCAGATCGCGGCCCACCGACAGGACGGCCTCCAGCAGGCTGTGTATCCGGTCGCGGGTGCCGCGTGCCGCGTCCAGCCGGGTCTGGAGCTCGTCCAGCAGGTCGTCCAGACGCAGCTGCGGCAGGGGAGCGGGACGCTCCGGTGTACTGCCCAACGGATTCCTCCGACTCCTGCGAAACTCGCCGGATGCCACTGACCAGCGTAGGCGCGCACCTCCCGAGGCGCCGGGCGGGCCTACCGGAGACCGGGGCCCAACGGCCCCACGTGTCGACCCACCCGCCCCATGGCGGCCACCGGTCACAGGCGCAACGCTGGAAGGGAAGGCGAGGCGGTGAGCCGCCGCCCGGCGCACACGCCCGACGGCGACCCGTCACCCCCGCACGCACCCGCCCGACAGGGGTGATCAGGACATGAAGGCGCTGACCTACCACGGACCGGGACGCCGCACCTGGGGCGAGGTCCCCGACCCGGCCGTCCGTGATCCGGAGGACGCGGTCGTCCGGGTCGACGCGGTGACCATCTGCGGCACCGACCTGCATATCCTCAAGGGCGACGTGCCCGAGGTCACCGAGGGCCGCGTCCTCGGCCACGAAGCCGTCGGCACCGTCGTCGAGACCGGACCAGGCGTCCACACCGTCAAGCCCGGCGACCGTGTGCTCGTCTCCTGCATCTCCGCCTGCGGCCGCTGCGCATACTGCCGGGAGGCGAGCTACGGTCAGTGCACGGGAGGCGGGGGCTGGATCCTCGGGCACCTGGTCGACGGTGCCCAGGCCGAGTACGTCCGTACCCCCTTCGCGGACAACTCCCTCCACCGCCTCCCCGACGGGGTCGGTGACGAGCAGGCCCTGCTGTTCGCCGACATCCTGCCCACCTCCTACGAGGTCGGCGTCCAGAACGGCCGGGTCGGCCCCGGCGACACCGTCGCGGTGGTCGGTGCGGGCCCGATCGGGCTGGCCGCGATCATCACCGCCCGGCTCTACAGCCCCGCCCGCGTCATCGCGATCGACCTCGCCACCAGCCGCCTGGAAGCCGCCGAGCGGGCCGGCGCGGACACCACCCTGACCGTCGCCGACGCCACCCCCGAGGCGGTCCGCGCACTGGGCCGCGACGGACTCGGCGTGGACGTGGCGATCGAGGCGGTCGGCGTCCCCGAATCCTTCGAACTGTGCACCCGGGTGGTGCGCCCGGGTGGGCGGGTCGCCAACGTCGGCGTGCACGGCAATCCCGCGGTCCTGCACCTGGAGGAGCTCTGGATCCGCGACGTCACCATCACCACCGGTCTGGTCGACACCCACAGCACCCCGCTGTTGCTCGACATGGTGGCCGCCGGCCGGCTCGACGTCTCCGGGCTGGTCACCCACCGCTTCGGCCTCGACGAGATGCAGGACGCCTACGACGTCTTCGCGGACGCGGGCGACAACGGCGCCCTCAAGGTCGCGCTCTTCCGGACCTGAGCCCCTGGCACCGAGGAGTCGATGTGAACCAGAACTCCGGACCTGACGCCGCCCAGCGGGTGGATCCGGCCCTCGTCGCCCGGCGGATCGATGACCGCCGTCGCCAGCTCGGGCTGACCGAG
>NZ_JBEXYC010000049.1:0-53029 GCF_040630835.1 Kitasatospora sp. NPDC005751 | reverse complement strand
GCCGACCACGATGCCGGACACCGCCACCGCCATGCCCTCGTTCAACTGCCGCTCCGGCAGCAGCTCCAGGGTGGCGCCGGGCCGCAGCAGTCCGCCGAACGTGTACTGCCAGGCGGCCCGTTCGGGATCGAGGAACGGGATGGTCAGCTCGTCCCTCCGCGGCTCGTGGGCGGCCCGGAGAGGCTGGACGTTGGCGGGCGTGCCGAGCGCGGCAGGTAGCTCGGGTCGACGGCCTGGAGGCGCGCCAGGTGGTCAGCGGGCGGACCGGATCGGGCAGTCGGTCGCGGCGGGTCAGCACGTCCACCGTCCCGCCGTCCGTGACCTGCCGGTCGCGTGAGCCCGCGCAGCACACCACCGGCACCGAGGGCATCGTCGGGAGGTAGTGGGAGCATCGTCACGCCGCTGGAGCCTGCTCGACCACGACCCGGCGGACCGGCACCGCTCCGTGCGGGTCCACCCGATGGTGCAGCGAGCGGTCCGTGAGGGCGTGCCCGAAAGCCGGGTACCAGAGCTGGCCGGCGTGGCCGTCGGCCTGCTCCTCGTCGCGTCCCGGAAGTCCGCGGACGAGGCGACTTCGGTGACGTTCTTCCTGGCTGCCCCGGGGGATGAGGGGCCGCACCTGCGTTCTCGCGCCCTCGACTTCCCTCCTGCTGGCCCGCTGGCTCGAACAGGCTGGCGACCTGCCGGGCGTCGGTCGGCGCTGCCGTGCGGCCCTTGGAAGGCTCGTCACCTACAGGGTTGGGCGGCGGGCCGCAGGGGGAGCCTGTGTTCTGCGGCCCGCCGAGTGAAGTGGAGCCCGGCGGCGTAGGCAACCGCTGTCCGGGAGCCGGGCACACATCAGGGGTGGAGTTGATGCACGGTGGAACGACGCATGTCGGTTGCGACGCACTGGGGCAGTTTCATCGCGGTGGTCGATTCTGGCCGGTTGGTGCGCATCGAGCCGAGGAGCGATGACCCGGCGCCGTCGCCCATCGGCCCCGGGATGGTGACGGCCGCCGACGACAGCGCTCGCGTGTTGCGCCCAGCGGTCCGCAGGGGCTGGCTGAACGGCCTGCCGCGCGTCCACGACACGGCCAGGGGCACGGACGCCTTCGTGGAGGTGAGTTGGGACGACGCGATCACCCTGGTGAGCGAGGAGCTGAGTCGGGTGCGTGCCCAGCACGGAGACAGCGCGGTGTTCGGTGGATCATACGGCTGGGCGAGTGCGGGGGCCTTCCACAACGCGCAAGGTCAGCTTCACCGGTTCCTGGCGTTGGGCGGGGGATACACCGACTCGCGCAACACGTACAGCACTGCGGCTCTGGAGGTCATCCTTCCCCATGTGATCGGCGGGGCCCCGTGGAGCTACCAGTCCCGGATGCCGATGTGGGACGAGATCGCCGAGAACTGTGAGCTGGTGGTGGCGTTCGGAGGGCTGGCCCTGAAGAACAGCCAGGTCAACCCGGGCGGGCTGGCCCGGCACCAGACGCAGGAGCTGCAACGGAAGTGCCGAGCGGCCGGGGTGCGGTTCGTGAACGTCAGCCCCATCCGCAGCGACGCCGCGGGTTTCCTCGACGCTGAGTGGCTACCCGTCATTCCCAACACCGACACCGCCGCGATGCTCGGCATCGCCCACACGATGCTGGTCAACGGATGGCACGACGAAGACTTCCTGCGCCGGTGCTGCGTCGGGTTCGACCGCTTCGCCTCCTACCTGGTCGGCGACCTGGACGGCGTCCCGAAGGACGCTGACTGGGCGGCGACGATCACGGGCATCAGCCGCGACACGATCACCGACCTCGCGCGCCGCCTCACCACGCAACCTTCCCTCATCATGGTCAACTACGCGATACAGCGGGCGGACCACGGCGAACAGCCAGTCTGGATGTCGGTCGTGCTGGCTGCCATGGCGGGCTCGATGGGGCGGCCCGGCTGCGGCTGGGGCGCGGGCTACGCGACGATGGACGCGACCGGTGTCGCCCCCGGCCGGCCCTCCGTGGCGTCGATTCCCCAGGGTCCCAACCCTGTTGCGGATTTCATCCCCGTCGCACGGATCGCCGACACCCTGCTGCATCCGGGCAAGACCATCGACTACGACGGCCGGCGCCTCACCCTGCCCGAGCTTCGCCTGATCTACTGGTGCGGAGGCAACCCGTTCCACCACCACCAGGATCTCCACCGGCTGGCGCGCGCCTGGCAGACTCCTGACACGGTGGTGGTGCACGAAGCCTGGTGGAACACCACGGCCAAGTTCGCTGACATCGTCCTTCCCGTCGCCACCAGCCTCGAGCGCGACGACTTCGCCGCCGGGTTCTCCGACCCTCACCTCGTCGCGATGCCGAAGGTCCGCGAGCCGCAGGGTGAGTCGCGCACGGACCACCACATCTTCACCGCCCTGGCCTCCCGGCTCGGATACGAGCAGGAGTTCACGAAGTCGCGCTCCGAGATCGAATGGGTCCGGCACCTCTACGAGCAGACGAGGGCCAACCTCGGCGACGACACCGCCTTGCCAAGCTTCGACGACTTCTGGCGAAGCTCCACCGCTGAGCTGCCGGCGCTGAGCGGACCGTTCCCCGGCAGCTTCGAGGCGCTGCGCTCAGATCCGCAGCGGTTCCCCCTGACCACGCCGTCGGGTCGGATCGAGATCTTCTCCGAGGAGATCGACTCGTTCGGCTACGACGACTGCACCGGGCATCCGGCGTGGTTCGAACCGGTGGAGTGGCTCCGTGGCGGCCTGTCGGACCGATTCCCCCTGCACCTGATTTCGAATCAGCCGGCCTCGCGTCTGCACAGCCAGTACGACAACGGCGGCCACAGCCTCAAGTCGAAGATCCTCGGTCGTGAGCCCGTGACGATCAATCCGCTGGACGCCGCGTCCCGCGGCATCGAAAGCGGCATGATCGTGCGGGTCCACAACGACCGGGGCAGTTGCCTGGCGGGCGCAGTCCTGTCGGACGACGTCATGCCAGGCGTCGTCCAGCTGTCCACGGGAGCGTGGTGGGATCCGGTCCGGCCGGGCCTGAGCGGAACCCTGGACCGCCACGGCAATCCGAACTCCCTCACCGCGGATCGAGGCTGCTCGCGCCTGTCCCAGGGGCCGAGTGCGCACAGCGCGCTGGTCGACGTCGAGGTCTACGACGGCCCTCTTCCGGAGGTGCTCGCCTTCATGCCGCCACACCTCGAACGTTGACACGAAGAACTCCCGACCCCGCCGGGGCGTGTCCCGGGTTCGCCGTCGTCAAGCGCGCGGCCACTGGCCGGCCCGGCGGGATACCCCACTCACCCGTTTGCGAATGGGTAACCGAGTGAATACTGTGCGCAGTCATGAGTGCACTTCGAGACCTCAAGTACGGCCAGTGGTTCAGGGGCGCCGACACCGACGGCGACGGGTTCATCACCCGGCAGGACGTCCGTGCGATGAGCGAGCGCTACATCGCCGCCCGGGGCACCGCGCCCGACTCCGGGACCGCCCGCCGGCTCACCGACGGGATGGACGAGTTCTGGACGAACGTGATCGCCCCGATGGACCAGGACGGTGACGGAAAGGTCGATCTGCGGGAGATGACCGAAGGCTTCAAGCGGGCCCTGACCGACCCTGCCCGGTTCCCGGAACAGATCGAGCCGGTCAGCAACTGCTTCTTCGACCTCGTCGACCTCAACGGAAACGGCAGGATCGAGCAGGCGGAGTTCCAGCTGATGTTCAACTCGATCTCAGGCGTTCCCGGCGAGGACTGCGCCGAGGTCTTCGCCGCCTTGGACCGGGACGGCTCCGGCGCGCTGGACCGCACCGAGTTCCACCAGGCGGTCTCGGAGTTCTTCTACGGCGACGACCCGGACGCTCCTGCCAACCACCTGTTCGGCAGGGCCACCGCCTGACAGCCCCGGATACGGCCCGGGACCCGATGGCCCACACCTGCTGGTGTGTGGGCCATCGGCGTCGAGGCCACGAGCCAGGCAGTTTCTGGCGCCGCCTTCGGAGGTATGGTGCCGCTGACGCGGCCTCGGCCTTGGGGGCCAACGGCGCCCCGAGGCCGAACCTGGACCTCGGAACCACTGAGCATGTCCAGAGCGGCCACCGATCGGGTGCCGGAGCCGCGATCGGTGCCAGCACTACCGGGCACGAGGCGGGACTCCAGCAGACCCTGGGACGAGGGGACGGGGCTGGGACGCCTCGGGGAGTCCGGAGGCCGCACCGGGCGCCGGCGGCATGTAGCTCGGCGCCGACAGCACCACATCACCCCACGCGAACTCGCCGCTGGGCAGGGAGGCGTCAACGGCTCGCTGCGGCAAAGCTCCCCCAAGGGCACCGGCCTGGCCGCCCACGACCCAGCACACCTCGCTGCCGTCGCCGCCGAACTCAACGGCCGCCACGCGAAGCGCTCGGCTGGGAGACCCCAGCCGAGCGCCCGCACGAAGTGCTCGCGGCCTGAACGACGAACCACGTGCTGCAACGACCCCTGGACACCGCCGTGCCGTCAGGGGCCCGAGAGCGGTCCGGGGTCAGCTGACGCCGAGTTCACCGAGCTGAAGGTAGTGGTCGCCGAACTGGTCGGCGCTCAGCCGGGTGCCGGTGACCTTCACGTACCGGGCCGTGGTCGGAGCGAAGGTGAGGACCTGCGGCGCCGCGCCGGGGCGCGGCGTGCCCGTCCGGGTGGCGACGGTCGACCAGGTGCTGCCGTCCGCCGAGACCTGGACGGTGTAGTCCACCGGGAAGCCCAGACCGGTGTTGGCACCGTCGGTGCGCGGGGTCAGGCTCACCCGGCTGACCAGGCTGGGGCCCTGGAGGTCCACGGTGACCCACTCGTTCGCGACCGCCCCGGCGGAGCGGGCACTGCTCCAGCCCATCGAGTGGTCGAGGGTGGAGTTCGCGACGCCGTCGTTGACCGCGGCCGGCCGCCAGCTGTAGGGGCCCGCCGAACTCGACGCCTGGACCGGCCGGTTGACCGCCAGCTCGCCGCCCGCCGCCTCGATCTCGGCGAGCTGCATCCGGTAGTGGCCGTTCGGGTCGGTGCCGAGCCTGGTCCCTGTCACCCGGACGAAGCGCACGTCGGCGGGCTGGAACGGGAAGGTCTGGACGGAGGCGTCCGACGGCTTCGGGTAGTTCTTGCGGTCGGCGACGGTCGACCAGGTGGAGCCGTCCGCGGAGACCTGGATGGTGAAGTCCACCGGGAAGCCCTTGCCGGCGGCCGGACCGTCGGCGCGCGGGTGGAGGTCCACCCGGCTGATCCGCCTGGTCGAGCCGAGGTCCAGCTGGGCCCACTCGCTGTGGTCCGCGTTCACGGTGGTGTTGCTGCTCCAGCCGTTGGTGCCGGTGGCCAGGCCCCGGCGCCCGTCGGTCAGTGCGGCCGTGCTCCACCCGTCGCCCTCGTACGTGCTGGAGGTGGTGACGGCGGCGTTCTGCGCCGGGTCGGTGCCCGGATCGAGCCGCACGTGCTCGAAGCGGGCGGACGCCCCGCCGGTGGCGAGGCCGAAGCCGCCGACCGGGTAGCCCTGGTCGGTCACGGTGAGCAGCTGGACGGCCCCGGCGTAGACCGTGATCGTGCCGCCCTGGGCGGACACCCGCAGGCTGACCGTCTGGCCCGGGGCGTAGCCCGGCACCGTGGCGGACGCCAGTGGGACGCCGCTGCGGTTGACGAACACCTCGCCGTTGTTGCGCAGCGCGACCAGGTACCCGGTCTGCGACTCGGTCGGGTTCTGGTTGCGGACCACCATGCCCGCCCAGTTGGTGTCGCCGCCGTCGGGCCTGACCCCGGTGATCCGGAGGTCGACGGAGGCGGAGACGTCCTGGTACGCGCGGCCGGTCAGCCCCGCGACCACGTCCCAGCCGGAGTTGGCGTCACCCTGCACGTACCCGCCGTCCCCGGCCGCCGACCAGGAGCCGCGGGCGGTGCGCCAGGCGGCGTCCTTGTCCGGGCCGAAGTCGTCGGCGAACGGGAAGACCGCGTCCGGGGCGGGGGAGGCGAGCGCGTCGAGGATCTGCTTGTGCCGCTGGTCGGCCGCCGCGCCGGAGGTGGAGAACGCGGTGGTGCCGCTGATCAGAGAGCCGATGAGGGCGCGGGCCAGCACCGGCTTGGTGGCGGAGAGCTGGTGAAGCAGCTCGTAGTCCTGGATGCCGGCGAGCAGGGCCTCGCTGCGGACGCTGTCGTAGACGCCGTTGGTGGCCTTGTCGGGACGGACGAGGTAGAAGTCGCCGTCCATCCTGCCGTTGAAGGTGTCGAGGGGGGCGTAGTTGTTGTACGGGTCGGTCCAGATGTTCCAGCCCCAGTGCAGGAAGCCGTTGCCGCCGGCGGACGCCACCATCCACGGCGTCAGCCGGGAGTCGGACAGCGGGTAGCTGATGTAGCGGTTGAGGTGCTTGTCGGTGGGGTTGTTGCAGTAGTAGAGCCAGAAGTCCTTCCCGGAGAGGCGGAGGTTCTGGTAGTACGCCATGTTCTCGTCGTACTGCGGCCCGCCGATGGAGGTCACCGTGCTGAGCGAGCCGTCGATGCCGGGGACCGGGCTCTGGCGGGACTCGTTGCTCAGGCCGGCCGGGAACACGCCCTTGTAGTGCTCGTAGAGCCACACCGCGTTCCGGGTCTGGGTGGTGTCGGCGGGGTTGGGCTCTGCCCTGCGCCACCGGACCGGACCGACGATCGGTCGGTGGTTCGCAGGGCTACCGCTACGCAGTTGCTGTGTTGCTGCTGGCTTCTGGTCCTTTTTGGAAGTTGGGAGAGCCGGTGCATCGCTGACCCGTGACCGCTTATCCTGCGGGCATCCGTGCCACGTCGCCCAGGGGAGGGCCGACGGCAGGGCCGTGGATCCGGGAGGGCGAGTGGCAGCACCGAACGTGCCGGGCATGATGGATCCGAACGTCAAGTTGGCCGCTGAGGTAGGCGATCCAACTGCAATGAGGCTGCTGGGCAGGTACTTCTACCGCGTGCGTCACGAGATCGGCTTGGCGGAGCGGTGGCTTCTCGCCGGCGCGGAAGCCGGCGACGCCGAGTCAATGTACGACCTTTCTCGTTTCTACTGGGATCAGTCGGCGAACAAGCGCCCGCGTGGTCAGACCGAAGAGGCCGCGTCGGAGGCGTGGTGCCGGCGAGCAGCGGAGTCGGGCTGGCTCCCGGCCCTGGTGTCCATGGCCAACCGCGATCCGCACGAGCGCGAGTTCTGGCTCCGGGGCGCTGCTGAGGGCGGCGCGCCGCCCTCAATGCTGGAGCTTGCCGAGCTCCTGGAAGCGAAGGGGGAGACGGCCGAAGCGGAACGCTGGTACCGATCGGCCATCGACCAGGGCGTCCCGAGCGCTCGCCCGGCCCTTGCCTCCCCGCTGGCAGGCCAGGGTCGTTCGAGCGAGGCGCTGAGGTGTGCGAAGGAGGCCGAAGACGACGCCAAATGGTCAGGAGCCGCCGGGAAACTCGCCGACCTGTACCACGAGCTCGGCCATGCCGAAGAGGCCGCTGAATGGCGTGCACAGGCCCTGGCGCTCCGGGGCCGCGAAGACGAGGAAGCTCGCCGACATGCGGCTGGGGCCGCGCCGGATCTCGGGTCAGTCGTGATAACGGCGGTGGTCACCACCGCGATCGTGCCGTTTGTCCAGGCCATCGCGTCCAAAGTAGCCGAAGATGCTTACGGGCAGGCCCGGCAGCTGGTCCATCGACTGTTGCGCAGGGGCCGCGAGAGCAGCGGCGTCGAGGGCTCCTCGCAGCACTCCGCACTTGAGCCAGGCGGTGAGCCGGGCCTCGCCATCGTTCAGGATCCGGACGCGGGGATCGCGCTCTACCTCTGGTCGAATGCGTCAGACGAGGCACTGAGGGCACTCTCAGCACTCGACTTGGACGAGCTGACGCATCGCCGGCCAGACCAGGGACAAGTCCAACTCGTGTGGTACCCCGCATCGGGAACGTGGCAGATCCGTGAAACAGGAGAGAGGCGCCGGCCAAGGCGCTGGCGCTGGCTGCCCCGTGCTCGTCGGTGATCACGTCGGGCACGGCCTTCTCGGTCCCGTGTCCGCTGCGGCGGGCAAAGCGCCCGCGCAGCGGCTCAACGACGACCCGCTTGCAGCGGTGGTGTTCGTCTGGTCAATCAGCTGGCGATGCGGTCGAGGTGATCGGGCATCATTCCGCTGCGCCCGGGGCTGGCTGCTCAGAACGCTGGATGGGCACCACAGGCGCCGTGGCGAGGTCGAGGCGGGAGTTCAACGACGCCGCGCGCGACGCGCCCGAGCAGGCGTCCGGGTATGGGCCGGCCTGCACGGCAAGGGCATCCTGCGCGGCCGCCTCCCTCATCCCGGCGAGGCGTTGGCTTCGTTCACGTGAGGTAGCAGCGACTGCATCAGCTTCGCCAGTGCCGCATCAGCCTGCTCCCACCAGTGGGAGCCCCGGACAGGGTCACTCCCGTGCCGGCGCTGTCCCTCGACTGCGGCGGACCCATGGCAGAGGGCCGAGGATGCCGGCGAGGTGCAAGGGATGGAGGACTGTCGCGGGACCGGCAAGGGAGTTGGTCACTCGTGCCAAGTCCCGGTGCAGGCGCGGGCTGTGGGGCACCGAGCGTTGCCAGCGCTCCAGGTACCGCAGCCCCGCGCGGATGTGGGCGGGAGGCCGTCCGTCCGCCCAGCCGCGATCCGTCAGGGTGGCGAGGAACCAGGGCCACAGGGTGAGGCGGGCCATCCGCCGCTGCGCCTGACGGGCGAGGCCGTCCAGGGACTCGGACGGCCAGGAGGTGAGCAGCTGCCCCAGGGCCTGCGCTTCCAGAGCGGCGATCGTCATGCCCTGCGCATAGACGGGGTTGAAGGCGCAGAGCGCGTCGCCGAGGACGACGAGTCCTTCCGGCCAGCGGGGCAGCCGGTGGTAGTGCGCGCGTCGGTTGGCCGTCCGTCCGTAGCGGGCTACGGACGGTTCGGGCTCCAGCGGCCGCAGCGCGCCGTGCAGTCCGCTGGAGAGGGATTCCAGGAAGCTCTCGAACCCGTGGGCATCCGTGGGCGGGTGGTCCCCGCCGGCTCCTTGCAGCGTCACCAGGAGCCGATCGCCCTCGATCCGGAGCGCGACGGCGCCGCGGGGATGGTGGGGCGGTGACGGCAGTTCGAACAGCGCACGCCAGGCGGGGGCGGATTCGGGGTCGGTGCGGTAGGCGCGGGTGGCATAGCCGACCCGGGCGTCGACGACGGTCTCGGGCACGCCGGGCAGGCCGAGCCGGGTGAGCCAGTCCGGAAGGTGTGTGCCGCGTCCGGAGGCGTCGACGACGAGGTCCGCGTGGAGCTCCTCGGCGGGGTTCGAGCGCGCGTGCCGAGAGCTGCGGCGTTCGACCCGGAGGCCGGTCACCCGGAGGCCGGTCGGCGGGACGATGAGACCGGTCACGGTGCGGGTGTCGACGGTCAGGACACCGTCGAGGTCCTCGACGCGGCGCCGTACCGTCTCCTCCAGAAGCGGCCGGCTGACGGGTTGGACGCGGATGCCGGAGGTGCGCGGAGGCGGCGCGCCGTGCGGGAGCTGCAGGCGGGTGTCACGGCAGAAGTCCACCGGCGGCGCTCCCGCGAGCGTCAGTTCCTGCGACAGGCCGGGGAAGAGTTCCTCGAAGGCCTGAAGTCCCCGGGCCTGCAGGGCATGTGCGTGCCGCCCCTGTGGCGCTCCCGGGCGTGGCCGGGTGTCACGGCGCAGGTGGTCGCGCTCGACGAGGGTGACGCGCTCGAAGGTCTCGCTGAGTACGCGTGCGCAGAGCAGCCCCGCGATGCCGGCGCCGATGACGAGGGCGTGCCCGCGTGCTGGCGGGTGGGGGCCGGGGTGGCGGCTTGCGGAGTTCACGAAGTCTCCCGACGGGGCGTCAACGGGCGGGCCGGTCCAGCCAGCCCGGCAGGTCGATCGGGTGGCTGACCAGGGAGACGAGGGCCATGGTGATCTGGAAGCCCAGGGTGCAGGCGTTCATCAGGCCGGCTCCGGCGAGCAGTCGGCTCCAGGGGCGCAGCCGCTGGGGCAGGAGTTCGCAGCCGCGGAAGAGGTGGACCTCGTGGCCCGGCCGCGCGTACAGGACCATGGCCAGGAGGGGCACGATGAAGAATCCGACGACGGCGAGCGTAGAGGTCACGGGCAGTTGGTACCACCGCCCCTCGAAGAGGGTGAGGTGGCCGGGCAGGGCGCGTGGGTAGGCGAATCCGCCGAGCCGCTGGTAGAGGTGGGTGAGCACGGGCTCGCACACCAGCATTGCCAGGGTTGTCGCGGCGAAGAGGCGCCCCCGCCCCCAGTTCGGCCGGCGGTGGCCGAACAGTCGGGCGAGGGTCAGCGCGACGACGAGCCAGAGCAGCATCACCGGGTAGGCCATCTCCATCAGGAAGGACTCGACGGCGGGGGTGTCTCCCCGCCAGCCGGGGAGGTACGGCCCCCAGGTCTCGACGTTGAGGTCGTAGCGGTTGTTCCCGGCCGCGTAGTGGAACTGGCTGACGTAGGGATTGCTCCAGAAGGAGAAGCAGAAGCCGGTGAACACGGCTGCTTTGAAGGTGATGCGGCCCTGGGTGCGGCACTCCCGCCACACCACCGCGGTGAGCGCGAGGAAGAGCAGGCCCGCCGTACCCTGCCCGATGTGGGTGGTGACCTTCAGGGCGTGGGGGATGCTGTAGCCCCGCGCGGAGTGGGCGTGGGCGTCTCCGCCGATGATCCAGCGTGCGTAGACCACGCTCTGGAGGATCAGGCAGGCCAGCCCGAAGGCGGCCCAGTAGCCGACGGGAGAGCGCCGTCGGCTCGCGGGCAGTGCCTGGCCTTGGCGCGGCGCTGCGGGCCCGGGGGTGGCCGGGGCCGGGTTGCCGTTCATGTCAGTGGTGCTCCTCGGCATCGTCGGCGAGCCCCATGGTGTCGAGGATGTGGTCGGTCAGGCCAGCGGCTGTGGGGCGCACCCAGATGATGCCGGGTTTGACGTCGATGCCGAGCCCGCGCCGGATGCGCTGCTGGAGCTGGACGGCGCCGAGCGAGTCGAGGCCGAGGATGACCATGCTGGTGTGCGGGCCGATGTGGCGGGCGGTGCCGCCGAGCAGGTCGCGCACCTGTGCGGTGATGAAGTCGTTCAGCAGGCGGCGCCGTTCGGCGGCGGTCCCGGCGGACAGGACTTCGTCGCGTGCGGGAGTGGCTCCCCGGTCGGGGGAGGGCGTGGTCAGCATCCCGGCGAGGAGGGGGGAGTCGCGCAGCGCGGGGAACGGTTCGATCCACCGGTCGAGGTCGATCGGCGAGTAGGCGATCCGGTGGTGGCCTTCGGTGAGGATCCGCTCCAGAGCCGCGATGCCGTCCTCGGGTGAGATCATGACGTGTCCGCGCTGCGCCAGGTGTCGGCCGCGGCCGACCCGGCTCCAGCCGCCCCAGGCGATGGAGGTGGCGGGCAGGCCCCGGTCGCGGCGGTACTCGGCCAGGGCGTCGAGGAAGGTGTTCGCGGCGGCGTACGCGCCCTGTCCCGGTGAGCCGACCAGGCCGGCGATCGAGGAGTAGAGGACGAAGAGGTCGAGGTCGTGTCCGGCGGTGGCCCGGTGCAGGGCCCAGGCTCCCTCGGCCTTGCCGCGCCAGACCCGTGCGGTCAGTGTCGCGTCGAGCCTGGTGAGGACGGCGTCCTCCACCAGCCCCGCGCTGTGGAACACCCCGTGCAGGCTGCCCCTGCCGTCGTCCGCCGCCGTCCGGACGGCCAGCTCGGCGGTGCGGGGATCGGCGATGTCGCCCAGGAGCACGTCGATCCTCGCGCCGGTGGCCGTGCGCAGTACCGCCAGTTCTCGTCGCGCTTCCTCGGAGGGCGCTCCGCGTCCGCAGGCCACGATCCGCCCGGCACCGCGTTCGGCGAGCCAGCGGACGGTCAGCAGGCCGAGGCCGCCGAGGCCGCCGGTGACCAGGTAGCGGCCGTCCTCGCGAACGGGACCGGAGGGCAACGGGTCCACGGGCCCGCCGGCGGGGCCGGGTCTGACGCGTGCCAGGTGGCGCACTCCGTGCCGCCAGGAGATCTCGGCGACCGGCCGGTCCGCGAGCAGGTCCGGGAGGATGTCCTGCGGTGCTGTCCGCCCTCTCATCTCGATGCTTCCGACCAGTCCCGGGTGCTCGTAGGCGGCCACCCGGAGCAGGCCGGGCACCCCGGCGCCGGCCAGACCCGCCTCCTCCTCGCGCCACACCACCCAGATGCGGGGCGGGGCGGCCTGTGTGCTGAGCGCTTGCAGGACGGCGGCCAGCCGAGTGACCACCTCGCGTGCGGCCACGGCGGGCGACCTGGCGGGGTCCGGCCGTCCGAGGACGAGGGCCACCGCCGCGGCCCCCTCCGGGGCGGGATCGTCCAGCGCCTCGGGCAGCGAGGCGGTGCGCACCGTCCGGGCCGGCGCGCCCTCCCGCGTGAGGAGCGCGGTGAGGTCGTGCGCCCACCCGGTGTCCTCGTCGGTGACGACCAGCCAGCCCCCGTGCCCGCGCCGCCCGTCGTCGCCCGAGGTGGTGGGGGGTGCGGGAACGGGTGCGGGCACCTGCGCCAGGTGGGAGAGCCGGGAGGCGAAGCGCTCCTCGGGCGGGGTGATGTTGGCCAGGCGCAGTCCGCGGATCTCGGCGACCACGGTGCCGTCGTCGGTGAGCAGCCGTCCGGAGGCGGTGCAGGAGAGGTCGTCGGCGCGGTCGAGTTCGGCCTCGGCCCGCCGGGCGTGGCTCCAGGGCCCGTAACACCTGACCGCGTCGAAGCCGGCGACCACGACCGGCCCGGGGCTGAGGGTGTGGTGTGCGAGCCAGACCGCCACCACGGTCTGGACCAGTTGGTCGGTGAGGGCAGGGTGCAGGGTCATCGTCCAGGCCGAGACCCGGGCACTGTCGGCGACCCGCAGCCAGGAGACGGCGCGGTCCTGGGTGGGGTGGACCTGGATACGCTCGATCGCGGTGAAGGCTGGGCCGTGGAGGACGTCGTGGCGGGTGCGCAGGTACCTGTACAGGTCGGCGGGAGGGAAGTCGGTCCAGCCATCGGTGGCGGGAGGTGCGAGGGTGCGGGGGGACGCGGCGGGCAGCGGCCGTACGGTGGCGTGCGCGTGGATCACCCGCGCTTCACCGGTGCCGGACAGGATCTGCGTCCGGGCCTGGCCGTCCTCCACGGTCAGCCGGGTGGTGACCTCCGGCTCCGGGTCCAGAAGGAGGGGTGAGTGTGCCCGGAGGTCCTCCGCGGCCACGGTGTCGGTGCCGAAGGCGGCGGCGCCGGCCGCCAGGACCATTTCGGCGAAGCCGGTGCCGGGCAGGACCGGTACCCCGGCGACCCGGTGGTCCGCCAGCCAGGGCAGCCGCCGCGGGCCGATCGGTGTCTGCCACAGGTGCCGGCCGGGGCGGTCGGGGTCGGCGACGTGGCCGCCGAGCAGGGGATGCTGGGTCGCTCCGACCAGGTGCGGGGCGACGAGCTGGTACGGCGTGCCGTCGCCGCCGTGGCGCACCCGGTGCCAGGTGGTGCCCGGCACGTCGGCGAGGTGGCCGTCCCCGTAGTGGGCCGCGAAATCGATGCCGCGGTGGCCCGCGCAGTGCACGGCCGCCAGGTGGGCGAGGAAGGCGTCGGTGTCCTCGGTGCCCTGGCGCAGGGTGCCGACCGCGACCACGTCCGTGACGCCCTGGGCCCGCGCGCTCTCCTGGATGGGCTGCACGGCCAACGGGTGCGGGGTGCACTCGACGAACAGCCGGTGCCCGCGAGCCAGTGCCTCCCGCACCGCCGCGTGGAACCGTACCGGGTCGCGTTGGTTGCGCACCCAGTAGGACGCGTCGAGCAGGCCCGGCGCCGACGGATCCGTCGTGACGGTGGACAGGAAGGCGCCGCCGGTGTCGGCGGCGGGTAGTTCGTCGAGGGCGGCACCCAGACGGGTGAGGATCCGATCGACCTGGGGGGAGTGCGACGCCACGTCGACGTCGATCATCCGTGCCGCGACGCCGGCGGCTTCCCAGCCCTGGACCAGTGCGGCGACCTGGCCGGCGTCGCCGGAGACGACGGTGCTGGTCGGTGAGGTGAGCACGGCGAGTGTCACCCCGTCGGCGCCCATCGCCGCGATCGCCGCAGCCGTCTCCTCGGCGCCGAGCCGCACGGAGGCCATGGCCCCGCCGGAGACGGTGGCGAGCAGCGCCGACCGGCGGCAGATGACCTTCACCCCCTCCTCCCGACCGAGCGCTCCGATGACCGTGGCGGCGGCGATCTCACCGAGCGACTGGCCGATCACGGCCGCGGGTTCGACGCCCCAGGAGCGCCACAGGTCCGCGAGCGCGACCTGGACGGAGTACAGGGTGGGCTGGACGCGGTCGATGCCCGTCAGCCGGTCCGGCTGGGTGAGCATCTCGACCAGGGAGAAGCCGGCTTCGGCCGCGATCAGCGGTTCGAGTTCCTCGACGGCGGCAGCGAAGACTGGCTGGGTGGCCAGCAGGCCGCGGCACATGCCGGGGCGCTGCGAGCCCTGTCCGGTGAAGACGAAGACGGGACCGGCGTGTTCCGGAGGCAGGACGGGTACCCCGGCACTCACCCCCCGGGGCGTCTCGTCCGCGGCGAAGCTCCTTGCTCTGGAGGCGAGTTCGGCGGTGCTGCGGGCGACCACTCCCAGCCGGTGGTCGGCGTGCGAGCGGCGCAGGGCGAGGGTGTGCGCCACGTCCTGGAGCGGCACAGCCCGGCCGGCTCCGACATCCGCCCAGTCGGCCAGTCGCCTGGCGGCCCCCGCCAGGGCCTGCGGCGAATTGCCCGAGAGCAGGAACAGTCTGGCCCTCGCGTCCGGAGCGCTGTCCCCGCCGCCCGGACGGGGGCGGAGTGCGGTGGACACGGTGGGCGCGGCCTCCAGCACGACGTGGGCGTTGGTCCCCGTCACCCCGTAGGAGCAGATCGCCGCGAGCCTGGTGGTGCCCGGGACCGGCCAGTCGACGAGTTCGGTCGGGACGAACAGCCGGGACTTCCCGTCCCGCGGGATGGACGGGTTCCACGTGCGGAAGTGCTGGTTCGGCGGGATCACTCCGCGGCGCAGGGACTCGACCGCCTTGATGACTCCGGCGATCCCCGAGACGGGTTCCGAATGGCCGATGTTGGTCTTCACCGAGCCGAGTGCGCAGCCCCCGCTCCCCTGCCCGTAGACGGCGTCGATCGAGGTGTACTCGATGGGGTCACCGACGGCGGTGCCCGGGCCGTGCGCCTCGACGAGGCCGACCTCTCCCGGATCGATGCCCGCGTTCTCCACGGCTCGGCGGAACAGTTGTTGCTGCATCCGTGTGGACGGCGCCGTCAGCCGGCTGGCCTGTCCGTCGTTGTTGACGGCGCTGCCCCTGATCACGGCCAGGACCCGGTCTCCGTCCCGCAGGGCGTCGGTCAGCCGCTTCAGTGCGAGCACTCCGGCGCCCTCGCCGCGCACGTACCCGTCCGCCCGGGCGTCGAACGCGTGGCAGGCACCGTGTCCGGAGAGCAGCAGTGGCGCCTCGTACAGGTGGGTCTCGGGCGAGACCATCAGGAGCACGCCGCCCGCCAGTGCCAGGTCGCACTCGCCGAGGGTGAGCGCCCCGCACGCGGTGTCCAGCGCGACCAGGCCGGAGGAGCAGTGGGTGCTCACCACCATCACAGGTCCGCGCAGGTCCATCGCGAAGGCCACTCGCCCCGCCGCGCCGGCGGTGAAGTTGCCGAACAGGTAGGCGCTGTTGGGGGCGTCCTGTACGGGC
The DNA here is from genome assembly GCF_040630835.1 of Kitasatospora sp. NPDC005751. Classification (NCBI taxonomy): domain Bacteria; kingdom Bacillati; phylum Actinomycetota; class Actinomycetes; order Kitasatosporales; family Streptomycetaceae; genus Kitasatospora; species Kitasatospora sp. NPDC005751. The sequence continues at coordinate 37,430 of NZ_JBEXYC010000049.1, read as the reverse complement.
CTGGCCTCGCGGAAGAGGTTGTCCGGTGCGTAGGTGCCCACGTATACGCCGGTCCGGGAGCCGCGCACCTGGTCCATCGGTATCCCGGCGTGTTCCACGGCCTCCCAGGCCACCTCCAGCAGCACCCTGAACTGCGGGTCCACCCAGCGCTGTTCGATCGGCGCCACGGAGAAGGCCTCGGGGTCCCATGCCCAGATGTCGCCGTCCAGGAAGCAGCCGTACCCGGCACGGACGGCGATGTCCGGGTCGTGGCCGCGCGCGAGGCGCGCGGCGCACCAGCGGTCGGCGGGGACGGGGCCGGCCGTTCGGCGGCCGTCGGCCGCCAGTTGCCACAGGCCGCTGCCGTCCTGCACGCCGCCGGGGAAGCGGCAGCCGGTACCGACGACGGCGATGGGTTCTCGCTGGGATGCGGACATGTCGAAGCCTCCGGAAGTCGGTCCCCCGATGTGGCTCTCTGGTGATCTCCCGGCTGCGGATCCGTCAGCACCGGGATTGCGGGCGCGTCGTCGTCTGCGGGTCGTCCGCCGACGCGTGGCGCTCTCGACTGGACATGGAACGCCTCCGCACCGGTTCTGGCAATACCCCCAGCAGCACCAGGAGTGTCCTGTCAAGGCCGCCTGGCCGACCGGTGCGGTGCCGACCAGCACGGACGTTCCATGACCGGCCGGGGGGCGCACGGCGGACGGGGGGCGCGCGGGCCGAGGAGTGCGCCGTCGAACGTTGACAAGCAACGAGGCTTCGCAAAGCTGGAGTTGACGCCTCCCCGGCACCGCTGTTGGGTGAAGGCACTGAGCGCAGGCGAGCGACGAGGACGCGGTCCGCCCACTGCCGGCTCCGACGCGTGCGGCGCGGAGGAGCCCCGCACGTGCGCCCGCGCCTCGGGTGGCCGGGCACCGGAGCACGGGTGTCGAGGTGTCCCCTTCCCGCCCTCGCGTCAACCTGCCGCGACGGCATGGGTGCCGCGTGGCATCAACCACCGACGGACAGGAGTCCTGTCATGATCAGGGTCGTACTGAGGGGCGGGCCGAGCGGACTGGGCCCGGTCTCGCAGGTCCTTGCCGCCGAGGGAGCGGAGAAGGTCGCCGTGACGTACTACGGGCAGCACGTCCACTTCGAGCTGACCGACGAGGTCGAGATGGTCGAGGGCCGCGCACTCCGGGTCTACCGGTGGGTCTACAGCACGGCGGTCGCCGAGTAGGAGCGGGCCGGCGCGGAGCGGACAGCGCGCAGGCCGACATGGCCTGAGCGCCATGCGCGGCCTGCAAGCCCGACTCGCCCAACCGGGTGAAGAACGCCACGACCTCCTCGACACCGTGCGTGGTGCCAAAGAGCGGGTCGACGGTCGTGCCGACGTCGTGGCGGGGTGCCGGCTTGCGGTTCTTCGAACCCGGTGACCGGCAGGTCGGGCCGACGGGCAGGGCGGTGGCGGGTCCTCGACGCCCACCGGCCGCGCATCCTGCCCCTTCAGGTCGGCTTGTGCGAAGCACCGGAAGTCGCCTACGAGATGGCCGCCGCGATCACCGACCGGCTCCCCGCCCCCAGCCCGCGCGCCCCGCCCCAGCAACCTCGACGAGATGAGTCCCCTCGGCCCTCCCCCACCGACCGCCCGCGCGAGGGCACGATGATCGACGCCTCCTTGTGGTCCGCCGACCCGGGAGCGCTGACCGCCGAGGTCGAGCGGATCGGCCCGCACGCCGACTCGTTCCACATCGACGCCTCCGACACGTCCTTCATCCCCGACGCGATCTTCCTTCCGGACCTGGTGCGGGCGCTGCGCCCCCGCACCACGGTCCCCTTCCCCGTCCACCCGATGGCTCACCGCCCGGCCGGGCTGGCCGCCGCGGTGCAGCGGATCCCCAGCGTCGATCCCCAGCGTCGACCGCTGCTGGCGGAGCACGGTGGGCTCGTCGAGGACGGCGTCGTGGTCGGCACCGACCACGACTGCGACCAGGAGGACGGCCCCGACACCGGCTGGGACGGTCGAGCCGGGCCCGGGCGCCCCGTAGCGGTGGCTGTCCCGGTTGCGGTTCACGCGCCGACCGTGCCGCTGCCGGAATGGCCTGGGCCTCAGCGCACGTCCGGGGTCATGGTCGGGGTGCGGGTCGTTTCTGCGGGTTCTGAGGCGTCGGTGAGGTTGGCGCCGGTGGCGGCGTCGCGCTGGGTGTTGCGGGGGCCGTGCCAGTCCAGGCACATGACGGTCGCGTCGTCGTCCAGGTGGCCGTGGCCGGCGTCGAGGATCGCCCCGATGAGGGTGCGGGCGGCTTCCCGGGGGTGCAGGGCGCGGGTGCGGACGATCAGGTCCGGAAGGTGGAGGTTCTGGGCGTTGCGCTCCAGCATGCCGTCCGTCAGCATCACCAGCCGGTCCCCGGGCCGCAGGTCCAGGGACTGCACCCGGTAGGTGTTGGTGGGGGCGGCCCGCAGTCCGAGGCCGAACGGCGGATCGATTTTCGGGACGATCTCCCGCACTTCTCCGTCGCGCAGCCGCAGCGGCCAGGGGTGCCCGGCGTTGACGAACTCGGTGGTGCCGTCGAGCAGGCTGATGCGCAGGAGCTGGCCGGTGACGTAGCCCTGGCGGCCGTGGTCCCGCATGGCCTGGTCGGCCTGGCGCGCCTGTTCGTCGAGGCCGGCACCCGCCCGTCGGGCCCGGCGCAGGGCGCCCACCACGAGGGTGGCCAGCAGCGCGGCGCCGACGTCGTGGCCCATGGCGTCGGTCACGGACAACTGGACGGTGTCCCGGTCGATCACGTAGTCGAAGGTGTCGCCCCCGACGTGGTCGGCGGGCTCCAGTGCGCCCGCGACCGCGAACTGCGCGGCCTCGCACGCCAGCGACGCCGGAAGCAGCCGGTGCTGGATCTCGGCGGCCAAGCTCAGTGGGACGGTGCGTCGGCCCCACTGGTACACGTCGGTGAAGGACCGGTTGGCGATGATGATGTACGCCAGCGCGTGCGCGCTCTCGCCGATCTCCCGCATCACCTCGGGGTTCGGTGCGGCGGGCAGGAACAGTTCGAGGAGCCCGATGGCGTCCCCGCGGTTGGTCACCGGGACGATGATCCGCGCCAGCTCTGCGGCACCTGTTTGCTCCACGCTCGGGCGTTGGCTGCGGATCACGTCGTCGTACGGGGTGCCCCGCACGGAGATGCGCTGGGCCGGCTCGCCGGTCTTGACGCTGCCCGCGGCGCCCAGTCGCACGACTGAGCTGCCGGTGAAGTCGATGATCAGGAAGGACACGGACGATGCCCCGACGCGCTCCTTGAGGATGCGCGCGACCACGTCCAGGGACTCCACGGGCGCCGCGGCCTCCGCAGCCTCCAACATCCCCGCCAGAGTCATCGCCCTGCCCAGAGGGCTCCCGCCCTCAGCAGGACGGGGCGAGCACCCGTCGTCCTCCTCCGGCTTCCTTGCGGTCACGGTGACTCCTCACTGCTCGACGACGCTCAGGACCCCGGCCCCGGTGGGCGAAGGATTCGCTCCGGGCCCGCGGGTCGCATTGCACCACGGGATTGCCGGGTCCCGAAACCCACCGCTCCGAGGCTTTCGCATGCCCTCCCGAGGGCCGGCGAGGTGGCTACCAGACGACCTGTCCGTCCCTCCCGGTCGGCGCGTCGGCGGCTTCGCTTCCTGGCGCACCACCGTCACATACCCCATGGACAGCCACACCAACAGGCCCCCGTGCGCCTGCTGCTCACGTCTGAGGGCCAGGACCGCGGGGGCCGACCCTCCTCCTCGGCCAGGGCCTCGACATCCTGGACATCCGGCAGTCCCTGAGTTGGTGCACCCACGGCGTTCGCCTGCCGACCGTTCTTCTCCCCTTTTGGCTCAGCTGGTTCTGCGGGTCAGGCCATACTGCCGAAGATCCGAGAGTGCCCCAGCCGGCCGCTGCGCTGTCCGTACCCTGGAGCCGGCGGCCGACAGCGTCTGCGGCAGGCCGCCGCCGGCACCTGAGACGTACACACCTTGGTCAGCCGGTGGGCGCCGCTGCCCTCCTGCGGCCAGGCGCGCGGGGCGGACCCGCCGGCCGGGTGATGGGGTCAGTGGGTGGCGCTGGTGGAGGTGTGCAGGCGGGGGAGTGCGTCGCGCAGGGCGTAGAGGTCGTCGATCGTGGCTTGTTCGGCGAGGCGGGCCAGCAGGCGGCGCAGGACGTGGTCGTCGCGGTCGTGGACGGCTTCGGCGATGCCGCGCAGCACCGGTTCGAGTTCGGGCTTTATGCTCATCGTCTCTCCTGATCCGCCGAGATGGTGGGGTCTGTTCGGACGTGTGCCCGTTGCGGGTGGGGGCATGCGTGGGGCCGCCGGGAGGCGGAGATGGCGCGGCCCTTCCGGCGGCGCCGGGGAAGTGGGGGGCCGCGGGTCAGCGGTCGTCGAGCCCCGGCATGGGGTGGCGGCTCTGGCGGTTGCCGGTCCCTTGCCCGGCGGTTGCGCGGTCGCGGGCTGTGGAGGTGCCGGCGAGGGGCAGGCGGGTGGCGATGGCGCCGGCTTTGCGGGAGTTGCGGGGGTGCCCGGGGACCCCCGGCAGTGCCCGCTTCCACGGCCACTCCCCGCCGTGTTCGGCGAGCTGCCCCGGGGGCCTCCCGCCGGGCCTTCCGGGTGATTGAGCCCGGCGCCCACCGCGAGGTGCGACACCACCACCTCCCCACCCCCGGGGCCGGCCTCCACGGCCTCCACCGGCTCCCCGCGCGGGCAGGGCACCCGGGGGATGCCGCTCCCGCTCCACGACCCGGGCGAGCGCGGCGACGCCCTGCCGGAAGAGGCCGGTGCGGGCCCCTTCGGTTTCGCCTCGGCCGCGGCCGTCGCGGCCACCGGCTCCGGATCCTCCTCGATGCCGATCGCCCACAGCAGGTCGGCATCCTTCAGCGCCCGGCCCCGGTCCGCAACGTCAGCAGGCGCAACGAGCAAACCGTTCACGCGCATGGAAGGGGCGGATGCGGGGGACCGGCGTGGGCAGCGGGTTGATCGTGGCGGGGTTGGCGCTCTCCTGGCGGGGCACAAGGTTCGGGCAGGATGGAGCGGGGTTGGCGACGCAGGAAGTAGGTGAATGATGGGCATGGTGAGCGTTGAGGTCGCGGCCCTCGGTTCGGGCTCGTGTGTCGCGGCCGCGCGCGAGAGAGCGCGCGGGTTCCTCGACGGCCTCGTCCCGGCGTCCGCGCCCGAGGCTGCGGAGACGGTACTTCTCGTCGTCTCGGAGCTCGTCACCAATGCCCTGCGCCATGGCGGCGGCACGTTCACTCTGGACCTGACCGCGCAGGCGGACGGTGTGGAGGTGGCCGTGCACGACCGCAGCTCGCGGCTGCCGCGCATGCGGACCCCGGACCTCGACGGCGGCACCGGGGGTTTCGGCTGGCCCATGGTCAACCGTCTTGCCCGAGCGACCGCTGTCGTACGTCGGGAGGGCGGCGGCAAGACCGTCAGCGCCCTGCTCGCCCGGTAGCGGCGGGACGGTCGTTCGAGACGGCCTCGGGGGCACCGCGCAGGGTGCAGTATCGGCGCGCCCGTCGAGCCGGCCGGTAGGGATGTTCGGGCGCGGTGTCAGTGGGATGCGGCTTCCTGCCAGCGGTTGCTTGGAGGAAGAGTCGCAGGTGAGGCTATCCGGCAGGGGCTGGAACGCCCATCGGCGAGCGGGTTTCGTAGCCGTTGGCCGTCCACTCGGCGCCGGAGATCGGCAGCGCCGGACCGTCCACCACCACGTACCGGCTCGGGTCGCTGCCGGACTGGACGGACACCACCAGGCCGGAGGAGGGACTGCCCTGGCGGGCACCCTTCAGCCAGGAGGTCGGCACTCCGAGGGCCGGCCGGGTGCGGTACCCGTCACCGGACCGGACCGGACCGGACCGAGCCGGAGATCGGCAGCGCCGCGCCGTCGACGGCCACGTACCGGCGGCGTGGGACTCACGTGTCGTTTCTCTCTGTGAGCGCCTGGGCTGGGTCGGGCTGGGCGACATCCGCAGTGCGGCCGGTCAGGTCGGTGCGGGCCAGCTCCGGAGGAGCTTGCGGGCGGCTCCGCTGTTTCCGAGCTGGTAGACGGCGACGGTGGCCGGGCGGACGGTGAAGGCGTCGAACGGCTCGGCCTCGATGGTTTTGAGGTCGTCGAGGGTGGCGAAGCCGACGGTGATGTGAGCGGTGTACCGGTCGGGCCCGATCTGGTGGGGGACGTAGCCGGCGACCCAGTCGAGGGTGCTCTGGCTGATGCCCTCGCCGGGGTCGGTGACGAAGGCGGCGGCCGTGCCGCCGGACTCGGTGAAGGGGGTGATCGCGGCCAGCAGCGCGGCCTGGAAGTCGAGGACCTGGGGGCCGGGGCGCAGGAGGATGACCGCGAGGCCCTGTCCGGGCACGCCCCAGTCGGCGTGCCTGATGGCGACGGCCCGGTAGGACAGGGCGCGCGTGTCGGTCGCGGCCAGGGTTCGGTGGACCGCCTGGTAGGCGTCGTCCAGGTCGGTTGTCCGGACGTAGCGCTGGAGGGTGGTGATGTGGGGTTGGTGGGAGGCGTCCAGGGCGAAGCCGTCCGGCACGCTCTGGCGCATCCGGGCGTTCCAGGCGTGGGCGTGCCGCATGGTTGTCTCGTCCGGGTTGACGAGTATGTCGACGGCGGTCAGGTCGTCCACCGCGTCCTCCTGGTCAGAACAGGGTCGTCCAGTCGCTCTTCATGCTCACCACGGTCCAGCCGAGCCGCTCGGCCGTGGTGAGTGAGGCCTCGGCGCCCTTGGTGTAGGCGTACTCGCGCTGGTCGTCGTCGTGGCGGACGAGCAGTGCGAACGCGGCGCTGGTGAGCATCTCGATGTCGACGTCGGCGTTGCCGCCCGCGAAGGCGGGCAGCCGGCCGGTGTGGGCGAAGATGTGCTCGGGCTTGCCCGGCCCCAGGTCCAGGCCGCCCAGCAGCTCGGGGGAGCGGACGAGCCCGCCGCCGGTGTAGGTGTAGGCGGCCGCCGAGCCGATGACGTCCTCCTTGAGGATTCCCCACGTCTCCTCGGAGAACACGCGCATGAAGTCGCGGCCGCCGCCCGAGCAGACGAACACCCGGAACCCGCGTTCCCGCAGGAGGTCGAACAGCTCCAGCATCGGCCGGTAGACCAGCTCCACGTACGGGACACCGAATTGCGGGTCCCGCACCGTCCTGGTCCACTCCCGCACCCGCGCGTCGAACTCCTCGGGCGTCGTGCCCGCCCACGACCGGGCGAACGCCTCCAGCAGGGTCGCCACCGTCTCGGGTTCCTGCGTTGCCACGCCCTCGAAGAACGCCCGGTCCCGCTCGATCAGCGCCTTGTACGGCTGCCGCTCCGCGAGCGACGGGTCGGCCTTCGCCTCCTCCTCCCAGGCGCGGAACACGAAGTCGAACTGCGGTGGCAGCGGCTGCTCGACCCACAGCGTGCCGTCGTTGTCGAACGTGGCGATCCGGTCGGCCGGCTCGACGAACGCCGTCCCCGGGGTAGTCGCCTCGTGGACGTAGTCCAGGATCGCTCGCCTGGCCGGGCCCTCGCTCCAGCTCGCCAGCACCTGACCGGTCATGGGCCACTCCTCGGCTTGGCGGTCGCGTCGCCCTCGAACGGCGACTCGGGGGCGTCCATAAGGCCATGGTTACTCCGGACGGCACCGGGCGCCGCTCGGACAGGTGTCGTGTTCTCACCGCAGCTGTCGTCGTCTGCACGGCCCGGCCCGGCCCGGCATGGCGCGGGCCGGGCCGGCGGGCAGGACTACAGGTCCCAGGCCCCGCACTGGGTCCTCGAGGTCGGCCGGGCGGGCAGCGCCGGCGTTCACGCCGGTCGGCATCCGCCGCACCATCGGGTGGCCGTCGGCATCGGCCTTGAGGTCGCGTACGCGCTGGCGGGCGGCCCGCTCGCGGGTGTCGGCCAGGACGAACAGCAGCCTCGGGAGGGCCGGGTAGTACTGCTGCCGGGCCGGAAGCACCAGCCGATCAGCTTGGAGGGGATGACCGCCCTGTCCCCGGAGGTTCGACGTGTGCTCGTCCGGGTGACCGCTTCGTCGTCCGGGTGTCTGAACCGCTGGTCGTGTGCGGAGCGTTGTCAGGTACGGGGCCGCTGAACGTGGCTCCGGACCATCGGTGGGGCGGGGAGGGGTACCGCGCCGCCATGAACTGTAGGCCCGGGAGCGGTCGGGAACGCTCCGGGGCGAGGAGGAACGCCATGACCATCCGCAGGACGTCCGAACGGCTCGTCGCACTCGCAATCGCCGCGACCGCCCTGGCCGGCGGCATCGGCCTCACCACCGCCACCAGCGCGTCGGCCGACGCCGTCGACCAGGAGTGGAAGTGCACGCGGAACCCGCGGGGATGGGACCACATGGACTGGCGCACCTGTCTGCTCCCCGGCGACTCGCTGGTCTCCGGAAACGGCGATCAGCGGCTCGTCTACCAGAACGACGGCAACCTCGTGCAGTACGACGAGGGCGGCCACGCGGTCTGGACCACCGGGACCGCCAACACCACGCCGGGCAGGGTCATCATGCAGTCGGACGGCAACCTCGTCGTCTACGACCGCTCCATGCGCGCCCTGTGGGCCTCCGGAACCGCTCTCGGCTGCAACCCGCCTGTCAACTGGCTGCGCCTGCAGAACGACGGGAACCTGGTCATCTATCGTCCCCACGGCGACGGTCCGTGGACCGCGGTCTGGTCCCGGCTGAACGGCCGCGTCGGCACCTGCTGACCCGACCCGGACGGGCCGGACACCGGACACCGGACACCGGGCGCCGGCGGCGGGGGCCGCCGGCGCCCGCCGCCTGATGTCCGCTGTCGGGCTGTCTGCCTCCTGGTCCTGGCGGCGCGGTCTGTGGTGGCTGCTGCTTACCTGTGTCTCGGCCCCTGACGTGTCGCGGGGTGCGACGCGAGACTGCGTGTTGCACCCCTGAACCGGGCCTCTACTTCTGCTGGATGGCTGACAGGCCGTGTTGAGGCGGGTGCGTGGTGCGTTGCACCCTTGTCGGCGGTCACGGAGTTCCCCGCCTTCGACCGTTTCCGCGCGTCAGGGAGCGCCCCACCCTCGTGGTCACGATGTCCCCAGGGGGACGGCGATCGCGGTCCGGTGCGCCGCACAGGTGGTGGCAGCAGGTACGGATCACCCCGGTACGGATCATCCCGGTCGGTGCGCGGGCGGTGTTCTCATGCGTGCTGTGGCGTGGCGTGCAGTCCTTCGAGGAGCGTGGCCAGGTAGCGGTGGGCGGTGTCGATCCGGGCGGCGGGTTCTCCGCCGTGGACGTTGACGGCGTGGGCGATGCCGCACATGAGCGGGACGAGATCGGTGGCGGCCAGGTCAGGTCGGACCGCTCCGGCATCGCGAGCCCGGTCGAGGAGTGCGGTGCCGACCGACCGAAGCGTCTCCTTGAGTTCCGTGGTGCGCGGCAGGGTGTCGGTGGCTGCCGCGGTGACCGGGGCGAGGGACGCGTCGGTGACCTGCGCTTCGACGGTGCGGAACAGGAAACCTTCGAGGGCGCGCCAGGGGTCGGTGCCGGCCAGAGCCTGCCGGCCGTGGTCGGCCAGGGCTTCCAGGCAGGGAGCGGCGACGGTCTCCAGTAGCGCCTCGGGGGTGGCGAAGTGCCGGTAGACGGTGCCGACTCCGAGTCCGGCGCGGCCGGCGACGTCGTTCAGCTGCAAGGGTGTGCCCTGGTCGACCAGTGCACGGGCGACCGCGACGATCCGGTCCCAGTTGCGTGCCGCGTCCTTGCGCAGGGGCGTCGTCATGGGGGACATGCTAACCGGATTCTCCATCCGGATGGCGCCGGGGTCCGCCGCCGGCACCCGCACCGCCTGGCGGGTCAGGCGGCGGTGAGGGGTGCGTACTGTTCACTGAGCCGGCGCACGTCCTGGGCGATGCGGGGGTCGGTGGCTGCGCGCAGCGGCGTCACCGGGCGCGCCTGGGCCCCGATGACGATACCGGTCCGGCCCGCGAGGGCTTCGTCGGTGGCGGCGACGATCGAGGACCGGGCGGCCACGGACGCCGGGCCCGAGGTGGAGCGGTCGAACTTGCGGCGCACCAGCGGCCACAGCAGTCGCAGGGCCGGTGAGACGATCTTCGGGTCGGTCATGGTGCCGTTGGTCATGTCGGTCGCGGCACCTCCCGGGTCGGCGGCGAAGACGGAGGTGGCCGTGCCCTTCAGTCGGTTCGCCAGGTCGAGCGTGTAGGCGAGGTTGGCGAGCTTGGCGCGGCCGTACCAGTGGAAGCCGTAGTAGCCGCCGGGCGGCTCGACGGCGTCGAAGGCCTTCTTCGCGAGCCCGACCGCGCCCGAGGTCACGTTCACGATCCTGCTCGGCGCCCCGACTGTCAGCGTGGGCAGCAGCAGTTCCGTCAGCAGGTACGGCGAGAGGTGGTTGACGAGGAACGACGCTTCGATGCCGTCCAGGGTCCGTCGCTGCGGGAACATCGCCCCGACGTTGTTGACCAGCACGGTCAGCGGGTCGCCGGAGGCGGCGTGCTCGGCGGCGATCCGGTCGGCGAGCGCGCGCACCTGGTCGAGCGAGCCGAGGTCGGCGGCCAGGAACCGTCCGGGATGTGCCGGGTTCGTCGCGTTGATTCGGCCGACCGCCCGGGCGCCGCGGTCGGCGTCGCGTCCGACCACGGTGACCGAGAACCCGGCGTCGGCCAGTCCCAGGGCCGTCTCCAGCCCGATGCCGGCCGTCCCCGCTGTGACCACAGCTGTCTTCGCCATGTGCCCCTCCACTCCGATATCCGGATAGTTCATCCGCTTGCTGGGACGGTAGCATAGAAACGGATGAACTATCCGATTAGAGTTGTCGGGCGGCGGACAGGCGATGCCGGGCGCCATGAAGCCGCGCCGATCCGAGCACGCCGGACGGCCCGGGCGCCCATCGGCCACGGCCCCGGGCACCTGGGGAATCGCGTCACCCTGGCCTGGGGAATCACGTGACCGTCGACACCTCCCCGGCCGGCATCGCGGGAGCGGCGGGCCGGCGAGGCGCTGGCGGCCAGTCCCCGAACCGCGGCCGAGGGTTGACGCTCACGCAGGGCACCGTCGTGACGAGAGCAGAGGGAGTGCCAGGGTGAGTGCCGCGGACGACAGAGCGCCTGCCGCACGATCCGTACCTCGACGCCGTGATCCGAGCGGTCCGCGAGGCCGGCGACGACACCGGCCCGCACCGCTCCACCGACTACGCCACCGACGACGGAGAGGCGATGCTGCGAGAGGCGTTCATCGACCTGGGCGAGGACGACCAGGACGACGAGGACGAGCCCGTACGAACGGCGCTCGGCCGGCGCCAGATCACCGGCTGGCTCGGCATCGACTACGGCGGCCACGACGGCCACGGCCGCCACGACGGCCACGGCCCGCCACGGCCGCCACGAGCACGCCGACGAGGCCTTCGCCGACGACGGCGCGCTGCCGGCCCCGCCGCCGTTGCCGACTTCGTCCGTGCCTGGTTCAACGGCCCCCCGGGTGTCGCGACACCCGGGGGCCGACGGCACCACGCCATCCGATGGCCCGCTGCCCGCCCCGCTCGCCACCGCCCTGGGGAACGGCGACGTCACCGCGGAACTCGCCCGCCGGCTCGCTACCTACGGGTCAGCGGCCTGACCACCCGGCTGAGCGGCGGGCCGACGCACCCCCACCTCGCCGCCTGCCCCGGCCGCCCGGCCCGGCGCGAGTCGGGATTTCGTGACGCCGGGCCGTGAGACTACCCGCGATTCCCCCGGTGGCAGGGCGGTACCAAGGGTCGGTGTCACGAAAGGGCGATCGGCGTAGGTGCGCTGTCAGGTGATCGGTCCGGCGGGGCACCGCCTGGGGCCCCCGGCGGGTCGGGCTGTCCGGCTTTGCAGGGCTCCTGCCCGGTCTGGGGCGCCGGTGGTCCGGTACATGGTTGATACACGACTGCGTGATGGCGGAAGCCGCGCCACGACCGGGCCGAAGCGCCGGTCGCGGAGTCTGTGGGGACACCCGGTGGCCACGGCCCCGGGACCTTGTCCCTCTGGCTCCGGGAGGCCGTTGTCGTGTCAGTTCCCACACCATCCGAAGACCGAGACCGAGACCGGAACAGTGACCGGGACCGGGAGCGGCGTTCCTCGCCCGGTCGGCCTGCCCCGGTCCGTCGTGGGGCGCTGTGGGCCTTGGCCGTTGTCCTGCTCGCCGGGGCCGGTGCCGGTGGTGGCGCGCTGGCTGCCCGGCAGGGCGGCGACGCGGCCGTCGGCAACGGCAACCGGGCCGGCGGGACGCTGGTGCTGCCGGTACCGGAGGCGATCGCGGCGCTGGGCCTGCCCTGGCCGCAGGAAGGGCAGTCGGCCGTCGCGGCGGCGAAAGTCGGTGTGCTCGGTGTCAGAGGGCCGCAGCAGCCGGTGCCGATCGCGAGTGTCACCAAGGTGATGACGGCGTACGTCGTTCTCAGGGACCACCCGCTCCAGGACGGCGAGGACGGGCCGACGATCACGGTCGACGCGCGGGCCGCCGAGGAGGCGGAGGCGACGGACGAGTCCACCGCCCCCGTCACCGCCGGGCAGCGCCTGACCCAGCGCAAGTTGCTGGAGGTGATGCTGTTGCCCTCCGCCAACAACGTGGCCCGGCTGCTGGCCCGGTGGGACGCGGGCAGTGAGGACGCGTTCGTTGCCCGGATGAACGCGCAGGCGGCCCGGCTGGGGATGACCGGTACCACCTACACCGGGGCCAGCGGACTTGAGGCCACGACCGTGTCCACCGCCGCCGACCAGCTCAAACTGGCTCGCGAGGCGATGAAGGACCCGGCGCTGCGGGCCACGGTGGCCCTGCGCGACACCACGCTCCCGGGCCGCGCCGCACCGCTGCGCAACACCAACAGGCTGCTCGACCTGCCCGGGGTGGTGGGCCTCAAGACCGGTTCGACCACCTCGGCGGGCGGGAATCTGATGTGGGCGCTGGAGGTCGCTGACGGCACGGACGGCTCGGGGCGCCGGCTCGTCTACGGCGTGGTGCTCGGCCAGCGTGCCGGTACCACTCCCGCCGACGGCCTGCGGGCCGCCCTGGAGCGCAGCGGGCGGCTCGTCGACGCCCTGCGGCAGAAGCTGCCCGGTGTCCTGCCGGCTCTCGACGGCGGTCGGCAGGAGTGGGCATGAGCGCGCGCACCGGAACGGCCGCGACGACACCCCCGCCCCTGGACAGCGCCACGTCGGCCCGCGGGCCCGGCGACGATTGCGGGCACGGGCCCCGCGGTCGGACGGTCCGCCACCACGTCCCTCTCCACCACGTCCTTCGCGACCGCGTCCTTCGCCGCCCGACGCGCCCGACGCGCCCGGCACGTCCGACGCGCTCGCCGCGTCCGGCCCATCGTCCTGTGGGGCGGCGCGGACGGCTGATCGCGGGGGCCGCCGCCGTGCTCGCCGCCGTGATGGTCCTGGGCCCCTGGCTGCCGGGCGGCCCGCTCAACCTGGTCAGCCTCTGGCAGACCGTGCTGCCCTGGTCAGGCCTGGGCATCGCGCTGCTTCTCCTCCTAGCGGCACTACGGCGCTCGGCCCTCGCAGCGGTGGCCGTCCTGCTGCCCGCTCTCGTCTGGAGCGTTCTGTTCGCACCGGCCCTGGTCGACAAGCGGGCGGGCGGCGGGGACTTCACCGTTGTCAGCCACAACGTGAACGAGGACAACCCCGATCCACGCCGAACGGCACGCGCCTTGGCCGGCTCCGGAGCCGACGTCGTGGCGGTGGAGGAACTGGCGGGCCGGGCGCAGGAGACCTACCGGCGCGAGCTGGCCGCCACCTACGCCCACTCCGAGGTGCACGGCGGCATCGCACTGTGGAGCAAGTACCCGCTCCAGGACGTGGAGCCGGTGGAGATCATGCCCTGGACCCGGGCTCTGCGCGCCACCGTCCTCACTCCCAAGGGCCCCCTCGCCCTCTACACGGCGCACCTCGCCTCGGTCCGGGTACGCCCGGACGCCGGATTCACCACCGCCGCCCGCAATGAAGCGGCGGCCAAGCTCGCCGCGGCCGTACACAGCGAGCCGCTCACGAGGATCGTCGTCGTGGGCGACCTCAACGGCTCCTTCGACGACTCCGCGCTGCACCCGCTCACCGGGCCGCTGCGCTCGGCCCAGCAGGAAGCCGGCGACGGCTTCGGCTTCACCTGGCCCGCGCCGTTCCCGGTGGTGCGCATCGACCAGATCCTGGTGAAGGGCGTCACCGCGCGCTCCGCGTGGACCCTGCCGGACACCGGCAGCGACCATCTCCCGGTCGCGGCGTCCCTGAAGCTGTGACCACCCCGGCCACCCGCCACCGCCCCCGGCGGCGCGCTCCCCCCGGCGGTCCCCGGCGACGGGGACCGGCCCCGGACGTGCTGGAATGATGACCCAACCCCCAGGCGACGACACCGGAGAGCTCTTGTCCGCCACCCGAGTACCCGATGCGGTCCACGTGCTCCTCGTCGAGGACGACGCGGTCATCCGCCGCTCGGTCCAGCTGGCCCTGGAACGCTACGGCTACCGGGTCGACGTCACCGGCGACGGCCTGGACGGCCTGGACGCCGTGCGGGCCGGCGCACACGACGTCCTGATCCTGGACGTCATGCTGCCCGGCCTCGACGGCATCAGCCTGTGCCGGCGCGTGCGCGAGGAGACCCTCACCCCCGTCCTGATGATGTCCGCCCGCGGCGACGCCCTCGACGTCGTGGCCGGCCTGGAGGCCGGGGCCGACGATTACGTGGTCAAGCCCGTGGACGTCCCCGTCCTCGTCGCCCGCATCCGCTCCCTGCTGCGCCGCGCCACGTTCCACCAGCGCCCGGCCGCGGAGCCCGTTCGGCAGGAGCCGATCGCGCCGGGCGGGCCGGGCAGCCGCCACCGGGACCTCCCCGCGGAGGACGTGCCGGACCTGCTCACCTTCGGCGCCCTGACCATCGACCCGCGCGGCCTGGACGTCCGTCTGGACGGGCGTGCCGTTGCCCTCACGCCCACCGAACTGCGCCTGCTGCTGGTCTTCGCGGAGAGTCCCGGCACGGTCCTGGACCGCCGCCGCCTGCTGCGCGAGGTGTGGGACTACGGCTGGGAGGGCGACACCCGGGTGGTCGACCTGTGCGTGGTACGGCTGCGCAAGAAGATCGGCGCCGAGCGGATCGAGACCGTCCGGGGTTTCGGCTACAAACTCCTGCGGAGCTGACGCGATGACCGCACCACGCACCGGCCCGCGCCCCCTGGACCCGCGTTCCCTGCGCTGGAAGATCACCGCCCTGGTCGTGCTCGCCTGCGCCGCGGTCGCGGTGGTGATCGGCGTGCTCGTCCACCGGGCGACCGCGGAGCGCGGCGAGCGGACCGGGCGCGACCAGGCGATCGCGCGACTGGACGCCGCCGAGCAGGAGCTCTCCCGCACCGGCCGCCGTCCCGACAACGCCTCCCTCGAACCCCGGGCCGGCCTGCCCCGGCCGCTGGCCCAGGCCCTCGAAGGCCCGAAGGCTCCGGGGGAGTACACCCTGTGGTACGACGTCAAAGCACCGAACTGGTACTGGATGTGGGCAGCCGTCCCGGTCGGCGACGGCCAGGTGCTCACCGTGCGGAGCGACATGAGCGCCACCGTGCGCAGCCTCCAGCTGCTGGACCGCAGCATCGTCAAGGCCGCCCTCGCCGCCCTGGCCGTTGTCGTCCCCCTCACCGTGCTGGCGGCGGAGCGGATGAACCGGCGCCTGCGCCACGGGTCCCGGACCGCCCGCCGGATCGCGGACGGCGACCTCGACGCCCGGATCGGCCGCCGGGGCCGCGCCCGGGACGAGATCACCGAGATGTCCACGGCCGTGGACGAGATGGCCGGGGCACTCCAGGGCCGGCTCGCCGCGGAGAAGCGCTTCACCGCCGATGTCGCCCACGAACTGCGTACCCCGCTGATGGGCCTGGTCACGGCTGCCGGTCTGCTGCCCGAGGACGACGAGGCCGCCGGCCTGGTCCGCACACAGGTCCGCGCCCTGCGCGCCCTGGTCGAGGACCTGCTGGAGGTCTCCCGCCTCGACGCCGGCGCCGAGAGCGCCCGACTCGACGAGGTCCCCCTGGGCGATCTCGTCGCCGAGGTGAGTGGGAGGGACGACGGCGATGTCCGCCTCCGGCTGACGAGGCCCGCCACCGTCCGCACCGACCCGCGCCGCGTGGAGCGGATCCTCACCAACCTTCTCGCCAACGCCCGCCGGCACGGCACCGCCCCCGTCGAGGTCACCGTCACCGGCAGCCGGATCACCGTACGCGATCACGGACCGGGCTTCCCTGACGCCCTCCTCGCCGACGGGCCGCAGCGCTTCCGCACCGGGGCCGCCGAACGTGGCCAAGGGCACGGCCTCGGCCTCACCATCGCCACCGGGCAGGCGGTCGTCCTCAACGCCCGGCTGACCTTCGCGAACGCCCCCGACGGCGGAGCCCTCGCCACCCTCGACCTCCCCGCCCCCTGGCCCCTGGCGCCCTCCGGACTCGCCCGGCAACCCCTGTGCCGACGTCTGCCGGCGAGCCCACGGGAGGGCCGGGTCTGTGATGTCGGTTGGCCGCCTGCCCTCGCTTCCGGAGGGCACGCCTGCCGATCCCTCACTCGCCGCACCTCGGCCCCGCCCGCGTCCAGGGTGAGTAGAAACCAAGGGGAGCAGGGTGACGCAGGCGGACGTGGGCGCGGGGCGCGTCACCGACACGGCGACCGCCGCCGGCACCCCGCTCCTCCTCACCGCCCGCCGCACCCGTCGCCGATACCGATCCACCGACCGTGACAACCCTCACGCGCCGGCCGGCGCACCGTGTGCCGGCCGGCGCCTCCTGCCGAAGCGGGCGGCCGGGGTGGCGGTGTGGGTCCTGACAGACCCTTCGGTGAAGAAATCCGGTGCCCGGCACCGGGCCGTCGGGCCAGAATGCGGACATGGACAACGTGGTGGGGCCGGCGGGACGGTTGGTGGCGGCGGCGCGATTGGCGCGGGACTCGGAGGCCGACCGCGACGAGCACGCTTACTGGGCGCTGGTCCTGGAGGCGGCGCAGGAGGAGAACGGGGAGACCGCGTTGCGCTGCGGGTCGGGGCTGCTGGGGTCGGCCGATGCCCTGGAGCGGAAGGTGGGCTGCGATCTGCTGGGAAACGCGGCCGACACGCACGAGTCCGTGCGGAGCGAGGCGGCGACCGCGTTGATGGCGCTGGCCGAGGCGGAGACGGAGACCCGCGTGCTGTCGTCCCTCGCCTGCGGCCTGGGCCGGACGCGGGACCGGCGCGCCGTTCCCGTGCTGGTCAGGCTCTCCCGGCACGAGGACGCCGACCTGCGGTGTCTGGTCGCCTCGGAATTCACCTTCGTCAACAGCGGACTGCCCGACGGGCCAGATGTCCAGGCGCTGATCCGGCTCATGCGGGACCATGACCCCGACGTCCGCAACTGGGCGGCCTTCACGTTGGGATTTCAACTGGAGCAGGACACGACCGCCATCAGGGACGCCCTGTGGAGGTGCGCCACCGACGAGTGCGGCGAGGTCCGGGAGGAGGGCGCGCGTGGGCTCGCCAGACGGCACGACCCCCGGGCCGTCCCGCTGATCGCGGGACTGCTGGAATGCGACGGCTGGTCCCACTCCTTCACCCTCGACGCGGCGGAGATCCTGGGCGTTCCCGCACTCCTGCCGGCTCTGGCCGGCTGCGAGCCCGACTCGCCCGAGACCGACCGGGCCGTCGCGGCCTGCGACCCGGTGCGGCGGGCCCGGATGGAGGACGACGCCTGGACGGTCGTGACGGAGCTGGAGCGGCTGCGCCCCGGCATCGGCGCGGCGCTCAGCTCACCGCGCTACGAGTCGGTGCACCGGATGCGACTGACCCTGCGAGCGACCCACCGGGAGGGGGCCGACGCGGACTACGACGTGGCACCGCTTCTCACCCGCGCCGGCGGGGACCCGGTGCGGGCGGCCGGGCTGGTGGTGGCCGACCTCACCGGTTCCGGCGGGGAGCGGACCGCGAACTGACGGGCCTCCCGCGTGCCCGGCCCCGGATCCGGCACGTCGTCGACCAGCTCCGCGACGAACCGGGACACCTCCCCAAGCCCTCCGCACCAGCGGTCCGGACCGGGACGCCCCGGTCACCGCGCTACCGCGGCAACGCCCAAGGGGCGGAACGCAGATCGCCGGCGCTGCCGGGCGCGAGGCTCCGGCGGTGGCCGGCGGCCCCGCCGACCGCGATCATGGAGACCATTGCCCATCCCGGGTCCGGGCGCAGTTCCTCGGTCAGGCCCTCCGGGTCGAAGGCCCTGAACTGGCGGGCGGCCAGTCCCAGGGCCTGGGCCTGGATGGTCAGGTGCGCGACGGCCTGGCCGAGGTCGTAGTCCGCGAACTCGGAGTAGAGCAGCTGCGTGTCGTCGACGTGGCGGCGCGTCAACGTCACGATCAGCAGCCCGGCGGGTGGTGGCGCACTGCGGGTTGCAGACCCTGTTTCATGCGAGGCACCGAGGGCAGCCGCTGGATGAGCGGGTGTCAGATGAGAGGAACGCCCGCGGTGGCCAGACGAGGAGGACGGATGTTCATCATTGTGGCGTGCGCGGTGTTCGCGATGGGGCTTCTTCAGGCACTGCGGCCACAGCTCCTGTGGGGGGTGAACCGGCGGCTCCAGCGGGGGTGGGTGAAGGACCCTGATGCCGGTGAGCCCACGCGAAGGGGTTACCTGATGCAGCGTGTGGTCGGGATCGCGTTCCTCGCCATTGCCGTATGGATGCTGGTCTCCCACCTGTGACGACGAAGCGCAACACCGTCGAGCCTGCGATCAACAGCTTGCTGCGGGCCCGCCGCGACCTGGTCGGCGCGCGTGGAGGAACTGCTGCGGGTGAACCTCTCCATCGGTGACGCCCCTTCCCCGGCTCGGACTCTCGGACGTGCGGCTCGGGAGGTCGGCGTCAGACGGGAGGAGTTGGTCCTGGTGCTTGCCGAGGACGCGAACTGACCACAGGAGACACCACCATGAGCAGCCGGCTGCTCGCCGCGCCCGCGGGGATGGCTCCGCGGCGGCGGCCGCACACCGGCACGCACGCCCCGGGGGCGCAGCACCGCCGCGGAGCGGCGGGCGGGTCATCCCCGGCGGGCCGAGCGCTCGAGCTGGCGGCGGCGTAGCGACCTTCCGCCGACCGTTCCCCATGGCGCGGGGGAGCCCGCGGGCCCGACCGGCGCTCGGTTCTGGTGATCGTCGGCCGTTCGTCGGGCGGGCAGGGTGCGGTCGACCGGCTGCACGGCGGGCTGCTCGTAGCGGCGGCCTGCCCATGGGGCAGGATGGCAGTCCGTTCGGAATGCGTACATCCGCTCCGACGCGGCTATGAACAGAACAATCTGACAGGCAACAAGGTGACGACACAACACATACAGCGGCCGGCTACGGCCCGTTCCCTCCCTCCCCACGCTGTGGAAGCGGCGCGGTGACCCGGGACCTGGTCCTGCACGACTGGGTGGTGGCCGGCATCACGCTGGCCTCCGGCTGCACGGCCGGTCTCCTGCTGCGGGCCCTGATGAAATGGCTGGGCAAACACGCGACCAGGACCAAATGGAGCGGTGACGACGTCATCGTCGACGCGCTGCGCACCATCGTTCCCTGGGCAGCCGTGCTCGCCGGGGTCGCGGTGGCCGCTTCGGCGCTTCCGCTCACCGCGCGGACCGGGGGACTGGTCGATCAGTCGCTGATGGCCGTGTTCATCGTCATCGCGACGCTCAGCGCGGCCCGGGTGGTGGCCGGGCTGGTGCAGTCCGTGGCCGCCTCCCGAACGGGTGTCGCGGCATCCGCGTCCATCTTCGTCAACATCACCCGGATCGTGGTGTTGTCGATGGGCGTCCTCGTGGCGCTGGAGACCCTCGGGGTGTCGATCGCCCCGCTGGTCACCGCCCTCGGCGTGGGCGGTCTCGCGGTCGCGCTGGCGTTGCAGGACACCCTCGCCAACCTCTTCGCGGGTGTGCACATCCTCGCTTCCAAGACGGTCCAGCCGGGTGACTACATCCGGCTCACCAGCGGGGAGGAGGGGTACGTCGTCGACATCAACTGGCGCAACAGCGTGGTGCGCAACCTGTCGAACAACCTGGTGATCATCCCCAACGGCCGTCTGGCGCGGACGAACATGACGAACTACTCCCAGCCCGAGCAGAAGCTGTCGATCCTGGTCCAGGTCGGGGTCGGATACGACAGCGACCTGGAGCACGTGGAGAGAGTCACCCTCGACGTCGTCGACAGTGTGATGGCTGACATCAGCGGCGGCGTGCCCGACCACGAGGCCGCCGTGCGCTTCCACACCTTCGCGGACTCAAGGATCAACTTCACGGTGATCCTGGGTGTCGGCGAGTTCAGCGACCAGTACCGGATCAAGCACGAGTTCATCAAGCGCCTGCACCAGCGGTACCGGACGGAAGGCATCTCGATCCCCGCGCCTACGCGGACGGTCTCGCTCCAGCAGGACGGGACGGGCGCCCCGTCCTACCTCCCCCCGGTGCCGCACCAGCGGGACCCGTCACGTGGCGACGGCGGCCTCCTCCGGCTTGAGGGGGTGCAGGAGGACGTGGACTCGCTCGTCGCCGATCCGGTGGTGCGGCGCCCGGTGCTCGGCCGTGAGGTGCTCGACCAGTAGGTCCTCCACCCCGGAGTCCGCGGCGAGGACCGTACGGGTCGGCAGCGCCCACTCGCCCCGTCGGTCCTACCCTCGGCTGCTCCTGGTGTCCTGCTCTTTGAGGTCGGGCGTCGGCTGGTCCGCGGTGAGGGTCCGGTCGGTCACCGGCACCGCCCTCCGAGCTGGACGGTCGGGCTGGCCGTCAGGTAGGCCAAGCGGCCGGCCAGGATGGGTTCATGAACGGCGCCACCGGCAGCGCCGCCCTCGACGGACGCGCCCTGATCCCCGAGCCGCTCGACTCCACCCCGATCCGGAGGAACCCGCGCAAGGGCGATCCGTTCACCACTGGGAGCGGAACGACGCCAGGCACTCAGCCGGCAGCCGTGACAGGCCCGTGGCGGACGGCTCTGTTCGCAGGACGGACACGCCTGTCGCACGGACCCGCGCGGGGCGGCCGGCGGATCGGCGGACAGGAGGATCGGCGGCCGGGCGGCCGTCAGCCGAGCGCGGACCCGGGGGCGCCGAGGATGTTGCGTAGCCACTGCTCGACGCCGGCCACGTGGATCGTGGCCCAGGCGTGCGCGACGTCGGGGCGACGGCCGGCGATGGCGTCGAAGATGGCGCGGTGCTGCTCGCGGGTCCGGGCGACGGCGCCCTCCTCGGTGAGGCCGCGCCAGGTCCGGGCCCGCGCGGTCGGGCCGGACAGCCCGTCGATGAGCGAGCAGAGCACGGAGTTGCCCGAGCCCGCCGCGATCCGGCGGTGGAACTCGACGTCGTTGTCGATCAGCTCCTCCAGCGCCGAGTCGTCGCGCAGGCCTTCCAGCACCTCGCCCAGGGCGGTGATGTCCTGCTCGGACATCACCCGGGCGGCCATGGCCGCGGCGGCGGGCTCCAGGATGCGGCGGACCTCCAGGAAGTCCAGCACCGTGTCGTCCTGGTGGAAGTCGAGGACGAAGCCGAGCGCGTCCAGCAGCAGGTGCGGCTCAAGGCTGGTCACGTACGTGCCGTCGCCCTGGCGCACGTCCAGCACCCTGATCAGGGAGAGCGCCTTGACCGCCTCGCGCAGGGAGTTGCGTGACAGGCCGAGCCGCTCGGCGAGGTCGGCCTCCTTGGGCAGCCGCGCGCCCGGCCGCAGCTCACCGCTGACGATCATGGCCTTGATCTTCTCGATCGCCTCGTCGGTGACGGGCACGGTGTCGCCTCCCTGGTCCTGATCGTCACAGCATAGTCACCCCGCCCCTCCCGGCCCGGGGCCCGTCGGCCGCGGCAGGGCGCCACCTGCGGCCGGTGTCACGGGCGGCCGGTGTCACGGGCGGCGGCGCGGGCCCCGGTTCAGGTGGCGGCGACGCCGGGAACGGGTACGTCGAGGCCGTAGACCAGGACCGCGTTGCGCCGGAACACCGCGTCCCGCTCGCCCGGGCTCAGCCCGGCCACGAGCTGCTCGGCGGTCCGCACGACGTCGGAGTAGCCGGCCCGGAGGGTGCACACCGGCCAGTCGGAACCGAAGAGCAGCCGCCGCGGGCCGAAGGCGTCGAGGACGGTGTCGGCGTACGGCCCGAGGTGCTCGCTCCCCCAGCGGCCGGGCGCGGCCTCGGTGACCAGGCCGGACAGCTTGCACACGGTGTTGGGCAGGGCGGCCAGACGGCGCACGTGCCCCGCCCAGGGTTCGAGCGCCCCGGTGGCGATCGGCGGCTTGCCCAGGTGGTCGAGGACGAACGTCAGACCGGGCAGCCGGGCGGCCGCGGCGGTGGCGGCGGGCAGCTGGTGCGGCCTGACGACCAGGTCGTAGGCGAGGCCCGCCCCGGCGACCGCGCGGAGCCCGCGGTGCACGTCGGGCCGCAGCAGCCAGCCCGGGTCGGGCTCCTCCTGGACCTGGTGCCGGATGCCCACCAGTCGGTCGCCGCCGGGTCCTTCACGCAGGGCGGCGAGCGCGTCGGCGACGTCGGGGGCGGTGAGGTCGGTCCAGCCGACGACGCCGGCGACCAGGCCGCCGCCGGCGGCGAGGGCCAGCAGCTCGGGGGTCTCCCCGGGGACGCAGACGGTCTGGACGACGACGGTGGCGCTCACACCGGCGGCGCGGGCCCGCGGAGCCAGGTCCTCGACGTGGAAGGAGCGGGCGAGCGGGGCGAGGGCCGCACCGGTGATCCAGGGCTGGGGCCTCGCCGCGAGGTTCCAGAGGTGGTGGTGCGCGTCGACGGTCCCGGGGGCGGTCACAGCTCCCACACCGCCCGGAGCCCGGCCGCGGCACCGCCCTCGCCGTAGTCGTGCGCGACGTCGAGGAGTTCGCCCATCCGCGCCTGCCAGGCGACGTTGACCGGCAGGCGCTCCAGTTCGCCGAGCAGCCGGGCGTAGTCCTCGCATTCGAGCAGGTGGAACAGCTCGCAGCCGCTGCGCCAGATGGTCCAGGAGTTGACGCCGGCGGCGCGGATGGCGGCGGTGAGTTCGGCGGGCACCGCGCGGTGGGCGGCCTCGTACTCCTCGATCCGGTCCTCGCGGACGCGGGTGTGCAGGGCGATCCTCATGACGGCTCCGGGTCCGGTCGGGTGGGGTCGACGATGATGACGTGCAGGGTGCGGGGGCCGTGCACGCCCTCGACCCGGTCGAGTTCGATGTCGCTGGTGGCGGACGGGCCCGAGACGAAGGTCAGCGGGAGCGTCGGATCGAGGCGGGCGAGGGCCTCGGGGACGTCGTCGGCGATCTGGCCGGCCCGGATGACGCACAGGTGGTAGTCGGGGATCAGGGTGAGCGCACGGCGGCCCTGGCCGGGGCCGGTGTCCAGGACGACGGTCCCGGTGACGGCGATGCCGGCGGCGGCGAGGGTGACGGCGCCGTCCAGGGCGTCCAGCTCGGGAACGTCCAGCGGTTCCGGGTGCCACTGCCAGTCGCCGGGCGGCAGCAGCTCGACGGGGAAGCCGTCGGGTAGCGCCAGACGGACGGCGGCGCGGGCGGTGAGGGCGGCGGCGATGGCGGCCGGCAGGCCCGCCCGGTCGGTGCGGGTGACGGTGGCGCGGTAGTCGGCGACCCGCTCGGCGAACAGGGCGACGACGTCCTCGCCCGGTTCGGTGTGGCGGCGGCGGTAGGCCCGGGGCACCGGGACATCGTCCGGGTCCTCGCCGGCGGGGACGTCGGCGAGGGCGGCCCGGATGCGGCCGAGGACTGCTTCACGGCTGCTCATCGTTCGCCTTCCCGGTTCTTGCGCCACCAGGTCCGGAAGGACTCGGCCGGGGGCACGGGGGTGTCGCGGGTGTCGGACCAGCCGCGCAGCGGGCCCGGCAGCCGGCCGATGCGGCCGTCGCGGGCGAGGGCCCGGCCACCGAGGGCGGTGACCGTCTGGGCGGCGCCGAGCAGTCGTGGGGAGTCGAGGACGGCGGCGGCCGCCCTCATGGCCGGCGCCTCCGCACCGCCCCTCCCGCTCTCGACGACCTCGGCCCGCAGGTGGACGAGCACCTCCGGGATGTCGATCTTCACGGGGCAGGCGTCGTAGCAGGCCCCGCAGAGGGTGGAGGCGAACGGCAGGCTCGCGGCGTTCTCGACGCCGACGAGCTGGGGGGTGAGGACGGCACCGATCGGGCCCGGGTAGACGGAGCCGTAGGCGTGGCCGCCGGTGCGCTCGAAGACCGGGCAGACGTTGAGGCAGGCGGAGCAGCGGATGCACGCCAGGGCCTGCCGTCCGACCCGGTCGGCGAGGGTGTCGGTGCGGCCGTTGTCGAGCAGGACCAGGTGGAAGGTCCGCGGGCCGTCGCCGTCGGTGGTGCCGGTCCAGGTGGAGGTGTAGGGGTTCATCCGCTCGCCGGTGGAGGAGCGCGGCAGCAGCTGCAGGAAGACCTCCAGGTCGGACCAGGTGGGGACGACCTTTTCGAGGCCCATGACGGTGATCAGCGTCTCGGGGAGGGTCAGGCACATCCGGCCGTTGCCCTCGGACTCCACGACGACGACCGTACCGGTGTCGGCGACGGCGAAGTTGGCCCCCGAGACGGCCACCTTGGCGGTGAGGAACCTGCTCCGCAGATGGCGGCGGGCCGCCTCCGCGAGGTCCGCCGGTTCGTCGGTCAGGCCCTCGGGAGCGGGCCGCCCCCAGTGGCGCATCTCGGCGGCGAACAGGTCGCGGATCTCGGTGCGGTTCCGGTGGATCGCGGGGACGAGGATGTGCGAGGGCCGGTCGTCGCCGAGTTGGACGATCAGCTCGGCCAGGTCGGTCTCGTAGGCGGTGATGCCGGCTTCGGCCAGGTGTTCGTTCAGTCCGATCTCCTGGGTGGCCATCGACTTCACCTTCACCACCTCGCGCTCGCCGGTCGCGAGCACCAGTTCGGTGACGATGCGGTTGGCCTCGGCCGCGTCGGCGGCCCAGTGCACGATGCCGCCCGCCGCGGTGACGGATGCCTCCAACTGCACCAGGTAGCGGTCCAGGTGCCGCGAGGTGCGCCTCTTGATCGCGGCGCCGGCGTCCCGCAGCTGCTCCCAGTCGTCGAGTTCGGAGGCGACCGCGAGCCGCTTGTCGCGGATGGTGGCGGTGGCGCGCCTGAGGTTGGCGCGCAGTTGGGTGTCCTTCAGCGCCCCGCGGGCGGCGTCGGGGAAGGAGGGGGCGCCCAGCCAGACGACGCCGCGGTCACGGTGGTCGCTCACGGCGCGGCTCCTTCGGTGGCGGCGAGGATCTCGGCCAGGTGCATGGTGCGCACGGCGGCGCGCCGGCGGGACAGTCCGCCCCCGATGTGCATCAGACAGGAGTTGTCGGCGGCGCACAGCACCTCGGCCCCGCTGTCGAGCACCGCGTCGCCCTTGTCGGCGAGCATCGCTGCCGAGGTGTCGGCGTTCTTGACGGCGAAGGTGCCGCCGAAGCCGCAGCACGAGTCGGCCGCGGGGAGGTCGACCAGGTCGAGGTCCTCGACCTCGCGCAGCAGGCGCGAGGGGCGGTCCCCGAGCCGGAGGCCGCGCAGCGAGTGACAGGTGGGGTGGTAGGCGACCCGGTGCGGGAAGCGGGCCCCGACGTCCGTGACGCCCAGGACGTCGGTGAGCAGCTCGGTGAACTCGTGCACCCGGGGCACCAGGTCCTCGACCTGCCGCTGGAGGCCGGGGTTCCCGTACTCCCGGGCCAGCAGGGGGTGGTGGTCGCGGACCATGCCGGCGCAGGAGGCGGAGGGGGTGACCACGGCGTCGTAGTCGGCGAAGGCCCGGGCGAAGCGGGCCACCAGCGGTACGGCCTCGGGGCGGTAGCCGGTGTTGAAGTGCAGCTGCCCGCAGCAGGTCTG
This sequence comes from Kitasatospora sp. NPDC005751, assembly GCF_040630835.1. Taxonomy (NCBI): domain Bacteria; kingdom Bacillati; phylum Actinomycetota; class Actinomycetes; order Kitasatosporales; family Streptomycetaceae; genus Kitasatospora; species Kitasatospora sp. NPDC005751. The sequence goes on along the minus strand of NZ_JBEXYC010000049.1, from coordinate 11,718 downwards.
GTCCCGCGGGAACTCGACGGTGTGCCCGAGGCGTTCGAGGACGGTCAGCACGGCCCGGCCGGTGCCGGGGTACAGGGTGTCGTTGAAGCAGGTGATGAACAGGGCGATGCGCATCAGCTCTCCCGCGCCGGGGTGGGGACGTCCGCCGGCAGTAGACCACGCTCCTTGAGGTCCGCCCAGAGCGCCGCCGGAACCGGGTGGTCGAGTAGCGCGGCGGCGTCCCGGACCTCCTCGGCGCTGCGGGTGCCGACCAGCACGCTCGCGACGGCCGGGTGCCCGAACGGGAACCGCAGGGCGGCGGCGCGCAGCGGTACGCCGTGCTCCGCGCAGACGGCCTTGAGCGCGGTGGCGCGGGCGAGCAGCTCGGCGGGGGCCGCGGTGTAGTCGAAGGTCGCGCCGGGGCGCGGGTCGGCGAGCAGGCCCGAGTTGAAGACGCCACCGACGACGACGCCGACGCCGCGCCGGTGGGCCAGCGGCAGCAGTTCGGCCAGTCCGCGCTGGTCGAGCAGACTGTAGCGGCCGGCCAGCAGGACGACGTCGAGGTCCGTCTCGCGGGTGAACCGGGCCAGCATCTCGGCCTGGTTCATACCGACCCCGATCGCCCCGAGGAGGCCTTCGGCGCGCAGGCGTTCCAGCTCGGGGTAGGCCTCGGCGAGCGCCTGCTCGGCGTGGTCGTCGGGGTCGTGCAGGTAGGCGACGTCGATCCGGTCCAGGCCGAGGCGTCGGAGGCTGTCCTCGATGGAACGGCGCACGCCGCCGGCGCTGAAGTCCCAGACGCGGCGGTGGGTGGCGGGGACGGCGAAGCCGTCGGCCAGGTCGTCGCCCCCACCGGCGGGGGTCGGCTCCAGCAGCCGGCCGACCTTCGTGGACAGCGTGTACTCGCCCCGGGGCAGGGTGCGCAGCACGGCGCCGAGCCGGCGCTCGGACAGGCCCAGACCGTAGTGCGGGGCGGTGTCGAAGTACCGTACGCCGCACTCCCAGGCGGCGGTGACGGCCTGTTCCGCGCGGTCGTCGCCGACCGCGGTGAACAGGTTGCCGATTCCGGCGGCGCCGAAGCCGAGCTCGGTGACCTGGACCGGCGTGCGGCCGAGGGGGCGGCGGCGCGGCTTCACGGGCGGGGCTCCGGTCGCAGCCGCAGGCCGGCCATGCCGCCGTCGACCGCCAGGGCCGTGCCGGTGACGCTCGCGGCCGCCGGGGAGGCGAGGTAGGCGATGGCGGCGGCCACCTCCTCGGCGGCCACCAGACGTCCGGTCGGCTGACGGCCGTTCAGCGCGAGGCGTTCGGTGGCCGGGTCGTCGGCGGCGCCCAGCAGTCGCGCGACCCACGGGGTGTCGACGGTACCGGGGTTGACGCAGTTGACCCGGATGCCCTCGCGGACGTGGTCGGCGGCCATCGCGAGGGTGAGCGAGAGGACGGCGCCCTTGCTCGCCGAGTAGAGCGCGCGCCGCGGAAGGCCGGCGGTGGCGGCGATGGAGCAGGTGTTGACCACGGAGGCGTGCAGCGAGCGGCGCAGGTGGGGCAGGGCGGCGCGGGTGGTGCGGACGATGCCGAGCACGTTGACGTCCAGGACGCGGTGCCACTGCTCGTCGGGGTTGTCCTCCAGCGTCCCGACCGCGCCGACGCCTGCGTTGTTGACCAGGATGTCGATCCCGCCGAGCGCCCGGGCCGCCGCCTGGACGGCCGAGCGCACCGAGCGGTCGTCGGCGACGTCGGCGGTGAAGCCGCGCAGCGGGGGGCGGGCGTCGGTCGGGTCGAGGTCCAGGACGGCGACGTCCGCTCCGCGCTCGCCGAGCAGTCGGGCGGTGGCCAGGCCGATGCCGGAGGCCCCGCCGGTGACCAGGGCGGTGAGCCCGTCGAGGTCGGTGGTCATGCCCGGCCCCCCTGCGCCGCCGGCTCCGCCGGTTCCGCGGCCCAGAACGCGCCGCCCGGGTAGGTGTAGGTGTCGATGGTGGCCCGGTGCATCGTCGCGGAGAACCCGGGCGTGGTGGGGGCCCGGTAGCGACCGTTCTCGATCACCACCGGATCGAGGAAGTGCTGGTGGAGGTGGTCGACGAACTCGATGACCCGGTCCTCGTCCGTGCCGGACAGCGCGACGTAGTCGAACATCGACAGGTGCTGGACGAGTTCGCACAGTCCGACGCCGCCGGCGTGCGGGCAGACCGGGACCCCGAACTTGGCGGCGAGCAGCAGGATGGCGAGGTTCTCGTTGACGCCGGCCACCCGGGCGGAGTCCAGCTGGAGGACGTCGATGGCGCCGGACTGGAGCAGCTGCTTGAAGATGATCCGGTTCTGCACGTGCTCACCGGTGGCGACCTTGATCGGGTGGACCCCCCGCCGGATGGCGGCGTGGCCGAGCACGTCGTCCGGACTGGTGGGCTCCTCGATCCAGTACGGGTCGAACTCGCCCAGGGCGTTGGTCCATTCGATCGCCTCGTCGACGTTCCAGCGCTGGTTGGCGTCGATCGCCATCCGGATGTCCGGCCCGACCGCCTCGCGGGCGGCGCGGCAGCGGCGGGTGTCGTCCGCCAGGTCGGCGCCGACCTTCAGTTTGATCTGGGTGAAGCCGTCGGCGACCGCCTGCTTGGCGAGGCGGGTGAGCTTCTCGTCGCTGTAGCCGAGCCAGCCGGGCGAGGTGGTGTAGGCGGGGTAGCCGCGGCGCAGCAGCTCGGTGGCCCGCGCCGGTGCGCCGCGCTTGCCGTTGCGCAGGAGTTCCAGCGCCTCGTCGGGAGTCAGCGCGTCCGTGAGGTAGCGGAAGTCGATCTGAGAGACCAGCCAGGCCGGGTCCGCGTCGGCCAGTAGCTGCCACAGCGGCTTGCCCTCGCGCTTGGCGGCGAGGTCCCACACGGCGTTGACGACGGCGCCGACGGCCATGTGCATCACGCCCTTCTCGGGGCCGAGCCAGCGCAGTTGGCTGTCACCGATCAGGTCGCGGTACAGCGAGCCGGGGTCCGCGCACAGCTCGGTGACGGGGCGTCCGACGACGTGTTCGCGCAGCGCGTCGATCGCGGCGACCTGGACGTCGTTGCCGCGCCCGATGGTGAAGGCGAAGCCGTGGCCCTCGTGGCCGTCCGCGCCGGTGCGCAGGACGACGTAGGCGGCGGAGTAGTCGGGGTCGGGATTCATGGCGTCGGACCCGTCGAGTTCCCGCGAGGTGGGGAAGCGGATGTCGTAGGTGTCGACGGCGGTGATCCGCGCTGTGGTTGCGGACAACTCGGTGCCTTTCACGCGTGGGAGAAGGTCTGGCGCTGCGTGCCGAGGCCGTCGATGCCGAGTTCGACCGTGTCGCCGGCGCGCAGGTAGGGGGTGCCGGGCAGGCCCAGCGCGACGCCGGCCGGGGTGCCGGTGTTGATGACGTCGCCGGGCCGCAGGACCATGTACTGGCTCAGGTACCAGACCAGGTAGGGCACGTCGAAGACCATGTCCTTGGTGTCGCCGTCCTGCCGCACCTCGCCGTTGACGGCCAGGCGCAGGCCGAGCGCCCGCACGTCGCCGACCTCGTCCGGGGTGACCAGCCACGGACCCAGTGGATTGAACGTCTCGCAGGACTTCCCGAGGTCCCACTGGGCGGAGTAGTCGAGTTGGAACTCCCGCTCGGAGACGTCGTTGCTGATCGCGTAACCGGCGATGTGGTCCGCCGCGTCGGCCGGGCTCGCCAGGTAACGGGCCTCCCGGCCGATGACGACCGCGAGTTCGACCTCCCAGTCGGTCCTGGTCGAGCCCCGGGGGATCAGCACCCGGTCGTAGGGGCCGACCACGGTGGAGGCGTCCTTCAGGAAGACCACCGGACGGTCCGGGACGGCCGCCCCGGTCTCCTTGGCGTGATCGCGGTAGTTGAGGCCGATGCAGACGACCTTGCCGGGGCGGGCGACGGGGGCGCCGGTCCGCAGGCCGGCCGGGTCGAGGGGCGTCAGCTCCCCGGCGGCCAGGGCCGCCCGGGCGCGGTCGATCCCGCCCGAGGCGAGGAACGCCCCGTCGATGTCACCGGTCAGGGCCGAGAGCGCGAACACCCGCCCGTCCTCGCCCAGGACCGCCGGAACCTCTTTCCCCGCCGGCCCGATCCGCAGGAACCTCATGCTGTCTCTCCCAGGTCACTCCGGAGGCCGTGGCTCTCCACGGGCCGATACATCGGATGAATCAGTGATGCCAAGACGATACGGAGCGACCTCGCATATCGCAAGAAGTCCTCCGATGTCTTCCTGGCGACACCGGGTGAGGTCCCGTCAGAAGCTTGCAAACCTCGCAGCTCAGAGCCGATATGACGGTGCGTCGTGACACATCCGGGAAACTCGGATGTCACGGTTGTGAATCATCCGAGGTTTCCTCTTGTCAGTCAGCTGTCAGGCTCATAAGGTCCTCCGTATCACAAGGCATCCCATGACTACGGGACGCGCGCTCCGGTGTCGTCTGCCGCCCCGATCGCCACGACCAGGAACCGGCTCCCCTTCCGGACCAGGGCCGGAGAAGGCGGCCGGCTTCCCCTCCCGCCTCGCCTCACCGGGACGGGCTTCGCACCCCTCCCGCCGCGCCGGTTCCCCTCACCCCCGTGGAGGACCCGGCCAATCCCAGCCAAGGAGATCTGCACCATGAAGTTCCGCTCCTCCGGAACCGCGGCCACGCTCGCCGCCGTCGTCGTCCTGGCGGGGTTCGCCACTGCCTGCAACCGCGGTAGCGCCTCGGACTCCTCCGCCGGCGGCAAGCCGGCGATCGGCGTCGACCTGCCGCGCGCGGACTCCGACTTCTGGAACTCCTACGCGCAGTACGTCAAGCAGGACGCCTCCGCCCAGGGCCTGAACACCCTGCCGGTGAGCAACTCCCAGAACGACGTCACCAAGCTGGTCGCCAACGTCCAGGTGTTCCAGAACACCGGCGCCAAGGCCGTGGTGATGGCACCTCAGGACACCGGTGCGATCGCCTCCACCCTGGAACAGCTGTCCGCCCGGAAGATCCCGGTGATCAGCGTCGACACCCGCCCCGACAAGGGGAACGTCTACATGGTGGTGCGCGCCGACAACAAGGCGTACGGCACCAAGGCCTGCGAGTTCCTCGGCAAGCAGCTCGACGGCAAGGGCAAGGTCGCCGAACTCCAGGGTGCCCTGAGTTCCATCAACGGACGAGACCGCTCCGAGGCGTTCGCCGCCTGCATGAAGGAGAAGTTCCCCGGCATCGAGGTCATCGAGCTGGCCACCGACTGGAAGGGTGACGTCGCCTCCGCGAAGCTCCAGTCCACCCTGGCCGCCCATCCGGACCTGGGCGGCGTCTACCTCCAGGCCGGCGGCGTGTTCCTGCAGCCGACGCTGGCCCTGCTGCAGCAGAAGGGCCTGCTCAAGCCCGTCGGCCAGCCCGGTCACATCGCGATCGTCTCCAATGACGGCATCCCGCAGGAGTTCGACGCGATCCGCAAGGGCGACATCGACGCGACGGTCTCCCAGCCGGCCGACCTCTACGCCAAGTACGCCCTGCACTACGCGCAGGCCTCGGCCGAGGGCAAGACCTTCCAGCCCGGTCCCACCGACCACCAGTCCACCATCATCCAGCTGCCCAACGGCCTGGAGGACCAGCTCCCCGCCCCCCTGGTCACCAAGGAGAACGTCGACGACCAGAGCCTCTGGGGCAACAACGTCGGCAAGTAGTCCCCGCCCCCGGTGAACGGCGGTGCCGGCCGAGCCTGCGGCCACCCGCCGCCGTTCACCGGAGCCCTCGGAAAGGACCCCGCCATGGCGGACCCCAGCCCCGGACGGGGCCCCGTCGTCGAGGCCGACGGGATCAGCAAGCGCTTCGGCGCCACCGTCGCCCTCAGCGACGCCCGCATCTCGGTCGCGCCCGGCGAGTCGCACGCCCTGGTCGGCCGCAACGGCGCGGGCAAGTCCACGCTCGTCTCGGTGCTCACCGGCCTGCAGAGCCCGGACACCGGCACCCTGCGGTTCGGCGGCGAGGCCGCCCCGGCACCCGGTGACACCGCTGCCTGGCGCTCCAGGGTCGCCTGCGTGTACCAGCGCTCCACCGTCATCCCCGCGCTGAGCGTCGCCGAGAACCTGTTCCTGAACCGGCACGGCCCCGACGACGGAGGCGCGCTGCGGCCGATCGGCTGGAAGCGGCTGCGCCGGCGCGCCGCCGAGCTGCTGGCCGAGTACGACGTCGACGTCGACCCGACCGCTCGCGCCGAGGACCTGACCGTCGAACAGCGCCAGTTCGTCGAGATCGCCCGGGCGCTGTCCTTCGGTGCCCGCTTCATCATCCTGGACGAGCCCACCGCCAAGCTCGACGCCCGCGGCATCGAGCTGCTCTTCGACAAGCTGCGCTCGCTCCAGGAGCAGGGCGTCGCCTTCCTGTTCATCTCCCACCATCTGCAGGAGGTCTACGACCTCTGCTCCACCGTCACGGTCTACCGCGACGCGCGCCACATCGTCACCGCGCCGGTCGCCGAACTCGACCGGCAGGCGTTGGTGGAGGCGATGACGGGGGAGAGCGCCCGGGGCGGCGAGCCGTCCTGGGCGGTGACCGGCCGGGCGGGCACCCACCGCGCCCCGCTGCTGACCGTCACCGGCCTGAGCCTGGCCGGCGCCTACCAGGACGTGACCCTGACCGCGCGGGCCGGCGAGGTCGTGGGCCTGGCCGGCGCGGCCGCCAGCGGCAACGTCCGGTTCGGCGAGACCGTGGCCGGCCTGCACCGCCCCCAGACCGGGACCATCACCGTGGCCGGCCGCCCGGTGCGCACCGGGCGCGTCCCCGCCGCCCTCGCCGCGGGCATCGGGTTCGTTCCCGAGGACCGGCACCTCCAGGGCCTCATTCCGCAGCGCAGCGTCGCCGAGAACGCCACCCTGACCGTCACCGACCAGCTCGGCCCGTTCGGCACCGTGCTGCCCTCGCGGACCCGGGCCTTCGCCCGGCGGATGATCGACGAACTCGACATCAAGACGCCCGGACCGGCCGCCCCCGTGTCCGCGCTGTCCGGCGGCAACCAGCAGAAGGTGGTCATCGCCCGGGCGCTGGCCACCGAACCGCACGTCCTCATCGCCGTCCGGCCCACCAACGGCGTCGACGTGAAGTCCAAGGAATCCCTGCTCGGCACCGTCCGCCAGGTCGCCGACGCCGGGCGAAGCGCCCTGATCGTGTCCGACGAACTCGACGACCTGCGGGTCTGCGACCGGGTCCTGGCCATGTTCCACGGCCGCGTCGTCGCCGAGTTCGAACACGGCTGGAGCGACGAACAGCTGGTCGCAGCCATGGAGGGCCTGGCCGGCCCGACCGACACGAAGGAACGCGATGTCTCCCACCACTGAGGTCCGCGCGCGCCCGGCGAGTGCCGTCACCGCGCCCGCCGACCGCCGCTTCACCCTCGCCCGCTACCGCGACCTGTCACTGGTGCCGGTCCTGCTCGTCCTGGGCGTCATCGGCTTCGCCGTCTCGCCGGCCTTCCTGACCTCCGACAACCTCCTGGGCGTCGGTCAGCAGGCCACCGAGCTGAGCCTGCTCGTCCTGGCCGAGGCGCTGATCCTGATCGCCGGCCGGATGGACCTCTCGCTGGAGTCCACGATCGGTGTGGCCCCGGTCATCGCGGTCTGGCTGGTCCTGCCCGACCACGGCGCGCGCTTCAACGGCCTGGGGCTGTTCCCCTCCTGGACGGCCGTCCCGCTGTGCCTGGCGGTCGGCGCGCTCATCGGCGCGGTCAACGGCTTCCTGATCCTCAAGCTGCGCCTGAACGGCTTCATCGTCACGCTGGGCGCGCTGACCCTGCTCCGCGGGCTCCAGGTCGCCGTCTCCCAGGGCCAGTCGATCGTCAACCTGCCCGGCTCGTTCACCTACCTGGGCGGCGCCCGCTGGTTGGGCGTCCCGGCGGCGATCTGGATCTGCGCCCTGCTCTTCCTCGCCGGCGGGTGCGCGCTCGCCTGGCTGCGCCACGGCCGCGCGCTGTACGCGATCGGGGGCAACCCCGAGGCCGCCCGTGCCGCCGGCATCCGGGTCGACCGGATCACCTGGACGGTGCTGGTCCTCGGCGGCCTGGTGGCCGCCTTCGCCGGCGTCCTCTACACGGGACACTACGGGTCCATCTCCGCCGACCAGGGCAACGGCTGGATCTTCCAGGTCTTCGCCGCCACCGTCATCGGCGGCGTCAGCCTCAACGGCGGGCGCGGCACCCTGTTCGGGGCGCTCACCGGGGTGCTGACCCTCCAGCTCGTGGTCAACGTGATGACCCTCGCGGGCGTGCCGCCGCTGTGGAACCAGTTCCTCAACGGCGCGATCATCATCGTCGCGCTGATCATCTCCCGCTTCGCCTCCGGCGAGAAGCAGGAGTGACGGGTCGTACGGCCTGCGGGCCGCGGCGGCGCGGCCGGGACCGGGTCCGGCCGGCCTCGCCGCCGCGGCCTCGCCCGACCCCCGTAGGCGCGAACACCCGGACCCAGGAGGCGATCACCATCGGGGTGACGGACGAGGCCATCGAGAAGATCAAGGGCATGATCGTCTCCGGCGCCCTGCAGCCCGGTGACCGGCTGCCCAACGAGGCCGACCTGGCCGACCAGCTCGGGCTGTCCCGCAGCTCGCTGCGCGAGGCCGTGCGAGCGCTCACCGCGATGCGGATCCTGGTCCCCCGACAGGGCGACGGCACCTACGTCTCCGGGCTGGAGCCGCACCTGCTCCTCGAAGCCCTGGCCTTCGCCGCCGACGTCTCCCACGGCCGAACCGCCCGGCAGCTCCTCCAGGTCCGACGGCTGCTCGAACCCCAGGTGACCGCCCTCGCCGCCGGCCGGCTCACCGACGACGAGCTGTTGGCGCTCCGGGCGATCCTCGATCGGAGCGCCACGGACATCGGCATCGAGGAGTTCGTCGAGCTGGACATCGAGTTCCACCGCGTCATCGCCGACGCCGTCGGCAATCCGGTGCTGTCCGCCCTGCTCGGCATCCTCTCCACCCACACCCAGCGGCTGCGGATCGTGCGCGGCGCCCTCTCCCGGTCCTCGCCCGCGGGCACCCGGATCTCCCCCGCCCGCGAGCAGGCCCACCTGGAGCACGAGGCCCTCTGGCGGGCCCTGGTCGACCGCGACGCCCTGCGCGCCGCCGGCGCCAGCACCGTGCACGTGGCGGCGGTCGAGGACTGGCTCGCCACCGGAACCACCACCGACCTCCGGGGCCCCGGCACCACCGCCTGACAGCGACGTGCCGAGACCCCGGCCCCCGGCGCCTCGCCCCGATCCGCCGGACCCCTACCACCCAGGACGTTTCGCCACATGAAGACACGTACCACCCGGACCGCCTGCACGGGCGGCGTCGTCGTGCTCCTCGCCGGGTGCCTCGGCGCCTGCGGAAGCTCCGGCGGGCCGAGCGGCTCCGCCCAGCAGATCGGCATCGACATCCCCCGCACCGACTCCGACTTCTGGAAGGCTTACGCGAAGTACCTCCAGCAGGAGATCGGCGCCCAGCAGTTGGACGTCCTGCCGCTCACCCACTCCGAGGGCGACGAGGCGAAGTTCACCGCCAACATCCAGGCGTTGCAGCGCCGCCGCCCCAAGTCCATCGTGATGGCGCCGCAGAACACCGTGACCACCGATGTCACGCTCTCCGGGCTGTTCGCCGCCAACATCAACGCGATCAGCGTCGACACCGAGCCGGAACACGGCAACGTCTACATGGTGGTGCGCACCGACAACAAGGCCTACGGCACCAAGGCCTGCGAGTTCCTCGGCAAGCAGCTCGGCGGCAAGGGCAAGGTCGCCGAACTCCAGGGCGCGCTCAACTCGGTCAACGGCTACGACCGTTCCGAGGCGTTCGCCACCTGCATGAAGCGGAACTACCCCAAGATCCAGGTCATCGAGCTGCCGACCGACTGGAAGGGTGATGTCGCCGCCGCGAAGCTCCAGTCCACGCTGGCCACCCACCCCGACCTGAACGGCATCTACATGCAGGCCGGCGGGGTGTTCCTCCAGCCCACCCTCGACGTCCTGCGCCAGAAGGGCTTACTCAAGCCCGCGGGCCAGAGCGGCCACATCACCATCGTCTCCAACGACGGCATCCCGACCGAGCTCGCCGCCATCCGGGAGGGCCAGATCGACGCCACCGTCTCCCAGCCCGCCGACCTCTACGCCAAGTACGCCCTCTTCTACGCCCGGGCCGCGGCCCAGGGCAAGTCCTTCCAGACCGGTCCCACCGACCACCAGTCCACCATCATCCAGCTGCCCAACGGCCTGGAGGACCAGCTCCCCGCGCCCCTGGTGACCAAGGACAACGTGAACGATCCGGCGCTCTGGGCGAACCACCCCGTGGGCTGACACCCGGACCGGCGCACCGGACCAGGTCGGCAACCGCCCCGGCGCCCCACGCGCGACACCACCCGAGCACGCCACCGGCAGCGGGCGGACGCCGACCTGCGCACCGATGCCCGCCCGGCGCCGGGCCGCTGGAGCAGCCTGACGGGCTCACGGGGTGGACCGCGGGGAGCTGAGGGGGGCGGTGCGCGGGTTGCGGGTACTGAACGGCAAGTCCGGGTGATGGTTGCCGGTCCGTGGAGCCTCCCGTACCGTACTGCCGCGACGCATCATTGGTCTAGACAAGAGGTGGTCTGTGGACTCGGCTCATGAACGTCCCATCCGCTGGGGCATCCTGGCCACCGGGGGGATCGCCACGGCGTTCACCGAGGATCTTCGCCGAACTCCGGGCGCGGTGGTCGCGGCTGTCGCCTCCCGCGACGCGGGGACGGCGCGCGCGTTCGCCGCCCGGCACGCGGTCCCGCGAGCTCACGGATCGTGGCGGGACCTGGCGGACGATCCGGACGTGGACGTGGTGTACGTGGCCACGCCGCACGGTTACCACCACCAGGCCGTCGAGATGCTGCTGGACGCCGGGCGGCCCGTGCTCTGCGAGAAGCCTCTCACCGTGAACAGCGTGCAGGCGCGGGGGCTGATCACCCTCGCCCGCGAGCGCGGGACGTTCCTGATGGAAGCCATGTGGATGCTCCTGAACCCCGCCCTGCGCAAGGCGGCCGAGCTGCTCGCCGACGGTGCGATCGGTGAGGTCCGATCCCTGCACGCCGAACTCGGTTGGCGGGCCGAGGTCGACCGAGGGCATCGGCTTCGCGACGTTGCGGCGGGCGGCGGCGCCCTGCTCGATGTCGGCGTCTACCCCGTCGCGCTGGCGCACTTCCTGCTCGGCAGCCCGGACCGCGTCCACGCGCGGGCCCAGCTGACGCCGGAAGGCGTGGACGAGCACACGAGCATTCTGCTCGGCCACCCCGGTGGGGCCACCGCATCGCTGACCTGTTCCTTCGCCGCGACCTTGAGCCAGGCGGCCGTCGTCTACGGAACACGTGGACGCATCGATATCCCGGCGAACCTGTTCAACCCGCCCGGGATCGTCCTCCATCGCGAGGTCGGCGAGCCGGTGCACTTTCCCGCTCCGGCCGTCATCGGCAATGGCTACGGGCTGGAGGCCGCCGAGGTGATGCGCTGCCTGCTGGCCGGGCAGAGCGAGTCGCCGCTGGTGCCCCTGGACGGCACACTCGCGGTTCTCCGTACGCTGGACGCTGTGAGGCAACTGATCGGCCTGCGATACCCGCACGACGATCACGACTGATCCGCGGGTCCGCGGGGCCGCCTGCGGGCCTACGGACCGCCGGTGGTCACCGGGACCGGACTGCTGACCGCCAGTGCGAGAGCCGCGACAGCACCGGCTCCACGCTCACGTTTCCGCGCACCGGGCCCGGCGCCTGCGAGCGGGCGGCGAGCCCGC
>NZ_JBEXYC010000048.1:0-54281 GCF_040630835.1 Kitasatospora sp. NPDC005751 | reverse complement strand
CCCGGAAGCTAAGCCTCACAGCGCCGATGGTACTGCAGGGGGGACCCTGTGGGAGAGTAGGACGCCGCCGAACAATCATTCCAAAGAACCCCCCGATCCTTACGGATCGGGGGGTTCTTTGCGTTTCCGGGCAAGGCGATCCCGGTCAGCCCGAAGAAATCCGGAGAGGCCCGGAGAGGCCCAAAGAGGCCCGGAGAGGCCCAAAGAGGCCCGGAGACCACCGACCGGCCGAGGGCACCTGGGGCCGTGGGGCGGCTGGCGGTGCCCCGGCCGAGCCGCTTCCGCCGTCAAAATGCCGCTAAAACTGCCTGATCAGCGGCCGGATCGCTGGAGAATCGCAGGCCACGCCGTAGTCTCCAAGGTGAGGGGAACACGTGTCCGGGGTGGTCCCCGGAACCGGCCGGATCAAGAATGGTGCACATGGGACGCGGCAGGCTGCGGATCTACCTCGGAGCGGCGCCCGGGGTCGGCAAGACGTACGCCATGCTCTCCGAGGCGCACCGGCGGCGGGAGCGCGGCACGGACGTGGTGGTCGGCTTCGTCGAGGACCACGGGCGGCGGCACACCGCCGAGCTCGTGGACGGCCTGGAGGTCGTCCCGCGCCGCGAGCTGGACCACCGGGGCGCCGCGTTCACCGAGATGGACCTGGACGCCGTACTGGCCCGCCGTCCGCAGGTGGTGCTCGTCGACGAACTCGCGCACACCAATGTGCCGGGCTCCCGCACCGCCAAGCGGTGGCAGGACGTCGAGGAGCTGCTGGCGGCCGGCATCGACGTCATATCGGCCGTGAACATCCAGCACCTGGAGTCTCTGGGCGACGTCGTCGAGGGGATCACCGGGGTCCGGCAGCGGGAGACCGTGCCGGACGAGGTGGTGCGGCGGGCCGACCAGCTCGAACTGGTCGACATGTCGCCCCAGGCCCTGCGCCGGCGGCTGGCTCACGGCAACGTCTACGCGCCGGAGAAGGTCGACGCGGCCCTCGCCAACTACTTCCGCCCCGGGAACCTGACCGCACTGCGCGAACTGGCCCTGCTCTGGACGGCCGACCGGGTCGACGAGTACCTCCAGAAGTACCGGGCCGAGCAGGGCATCAAGGGCACCTGGCAGGCGCGCGAGCGGATCGTGGTCGGCCTGACCGGTGGGCCGGAGGGGGCGACCCTGATCCGCCGGGCGGCCCGGATCGCGGCCCGCGGCTCCGGTGGCGAACTGCTCGCCGTCCACATCTCCCGCTCGGACGGACTGGCCGGCTCGGGATCCGGCTCCTCCCAGACGCTGATCGAGCAGCGGGCGCTGGTGGAGAACCTCGGCGGCAGCTTCCACGCGGTGCTCGCCGACGACCCCGCCGCCGGGCTGCTGGACTTCGCCCGCGGGGTGAACGCCACCCAGATCGTGCTGGGCACCAGCCGCCGGCCCGCCTGGCAGTACCTCTACGGCCCCGGCGTGGGCACCACGGTGACCAGGGCCTCCGGCGACATCGACGTGCACATCGTCACGCACGAGCAGGCCGCCAAGGGCCTGGGCCGGGTGCCGGTCCGCCGGGTCACCGACCTCGGCCGGTCGCGGACCGTGGCCGGCTGGCTGATCGGCCTGGGCGGCCCGCCGCTGCTGGCCCTGCTGCTGACCCACGTCGACGGCCTCGGGCTCTCCACCGACATGCTGCTGTTCCTGTCCCTGACGGTCTGCGCGGCGCTGGTCGGCGGTCTCTTCCCGGCGATCGGCGCGGCGCTGGTCGGATCCTCGGCGCTGAACTACTACTTCGCCCCGCCGATCCACACCTTCACCATCGACGAGCCGCAGAACATCATGGCGGTGGCGATCTTCACCGCCGTCGGCATCGCCGTCGCGTCCGTGGTGGACCTCGCGGCCCGGCGGACCCACCAGGCGGCCCGCAGCCAGACCGAGGCACAGACGCTCAGCGCGCTGGCCGGCACGGTGCTGCGGGGCGCGCCGAGCGGGGACGGCGTCCTGACCGCGCTGCTGGAGCAGGTCCGGGAGACGTTCCAGCAGGACGCCGCCGCGTTGCTGGAGCGGCCCGATCCGCTCGGGCCGTGGCAGTCGGTCGCCGCGGCCGGTCCGCGGCCGCCGCTGCGACCGGAGACCGCCGACGTGGACGTCCCGGTCGGCGACACGCTGGCGCTGGTGCTGCGCGGCCGGGTGCTGCCCGCCGAGGACCGCCGGCTGCTCGGCGCCTTCGCCGCCCAGGCGGCCGTGCTGCTGGAACGGCGCCGGCTGGCGGGGGAGGCCGTCGCGGCCCGGCGGGAGGCCGAGGGCAACCGGATCCGCACGGCGCTGCTCGCCGCCGTCTCGCACGACCTGCGGACCCCGCTGGCGGGCATCAAGGCCTCGGTCAGCTCGCTCCGCTCGGCGGACGTCGAGTGGGACGAGGCGGACGAGGCGGAGCTGCTGGAGGGGATCGAGGCGGGCGCCGACCGGCTCGACCACCTGATCAACAACCTGCTCGACATGAGCCGGCTGCAGACCGGCACCGTCACGCCGCTGATCCAGGAGACCGACCTGGACGAGGTGGTGCCCTTCGCCCTCGGCGGCGTGCCGCCGGAGGCCGTCCGGCTGGACGTCCCCGAGACGCTGCCGATGATCAGGGCCGACGGCGGGCTGCTGGAGCGCTCGCTGGCCAACCTGGTCGAGAACGCCGTCAAGTACAGCCCGGCGGGCGTGAAGGTGCTGGTCAAGGCCGATGCCCTGCACCCGGTGGGCGGCCGGGGCCGGGTCGAGCTGCGGATCGTCGACCGGGGGCCCGGGGTGCCCGAGGACGCCAAGGAACGGATCTTCGCGCCGTTCCAGCGGTACGGGGACGCGCCGCGCGGGGCCGGGGTGGGCCTCGGGCTCGCGGTGGCGCGCGGCTTCGTCGAGGCGATGGACGGGACGGTCGCCGCCGAGGACACCCCTGGCGGCGGTCTCACCATGGTCGTCACCCTGCCGGCCGTGGACCGGCCGCCGGAGCCGGCGGAGCGGGCCGACCCGGTCGAGCGGGCCGGCCGGGACGGGCCGGCCGAGCAGGCCGGGGTGCCCGAACGAGCCGAGCGCCCCGGGCCGTCCGGGCACCCCGCGTCGGCCGAGCCGGCCGACCGCCCGTCCCCCGTATGACCACCACCCTTCCGACTGCTGTGAAAGGCGGAGCCCGTATGACCCGGGTCCTCGTCGTGGACGACGAACCGCAGATCGTCCGCGCGCTGGTGATCAACCTCAAGGCCCGCAAGTACGAGGTCGACGCGGCCCACGACGGGGCGGGCGCCCTGGAGCTGGCCGCCGCCCGCCACCCCGACGTGGTGGTCCTCGACCTCGGCCTGCCCGACATGGACGGCGTCGAGGTGATCAAGGGCCTGCGCGGCTGGACCAGGGTGCCGATCATCGTGCTCTCGGCCCGGCACGCCTCCGACGAGAAGGTCGAGGCGCTCGACGCGGGCGCCGACGACTACGTCACCAAGCCCTTCGGCATGGACGAGCTGCTCGCCCGGATGCGCGCCGCCGTCCGCCGGGCCGAGCCGGTGGCCGGTGAGGACGACTCGCTGGTGGTCACCGAGAGCTTCACCGTCGACCTGGCGGCGAAGAAGGTCAACCGGGACGGCGCCGACATCCGCCTGACCCCCACCGAGTGGCACCTGCTGGAGGTGCTGGTCCGCAACGCCGGCCGGCTGGTCAGCCAGACCCAGCTGCTCCAGGAGGTCTGGGGCCCGGCGTACCGGACCGAGACCAACTACCTGCGGGTCTACCTCGCCCAGCTGCGTCGCAAGCTGGAGCGGGACCCTTCGCACCCGCGCCACTTCATCACCGAGCCGGGCATGGGCTACCGCTTCGAGGGCTGACCCCGAGGGCGCCCGGCCCCTCGGTCACCGCCGCGGCCTGCCGCCACGGCTCGCAAAACCGGTACCCTTCCGACATGAGTGGTGACAACAGCAGCGACCAGCCGCAGGGCCGCTTCCGCCGCATGCTCAGCCGGCTGACCTCCTCCACGGAGGAGCTCCAGGCGGAGGAGCTGCGCCAGGAGATCGCGGCGGAGTCGGGCTGCACCCCGATCGCCAGTTGCGGGGACCGTCAACTGGTCACCGTCGCCGGCACCCTGCGAACGGTGACCCTCCGCCCGCGGGCCGGTGTGCCCGCGCTGGAGGCCGAGCTCTTCGACGGCACCGAGGCGCTGGACGTGGTCTGGCTCGGCCGGCGCTCCATCGCCGGCATAGAGCCCGGCCGCCGCCTGGTGGCCAGCGGCCGGATCGGCCACGCACGCGGGCGCCGCGTGCTGTTCAACCCCCGCTACGAACTGCGTCCGGTCGGGCACGGGAGCGAATGAGCGTGAGCAACCACTCCGGCGGCGAGCCCGCCGCCCAGCTCGACCTGGTCGAGGCGGCTCCCGGCGAGGAGGAGGCCAGGCAGGCCGCCTCCCGCGAGGCGGCCTCCCGTGAGGCCGCCGACACCGTGATGAAGGCCTTCGGCGGTGTCCGCGGCATGGTCGACATGACGCTGCCCGGCCTGGTCTTCATCGTCACGTACAACATCACCCACCAGGTCCCCGCGGCCGCCTGGGCCGCGCTCGGCCTGAGCGGCCTGTTCGTGGTGGCGCGGCTGGCCCGGCGGGAGACCGTCCAGCACGCCTTCAGCGGTGTCTTCGGGGTCGCCATCGGCGCCTGGATCTCCATGAAGACCGGCAAGGCGGAGAACTTCTACCTGCCCGGTCTGCTCTGGAGCGTCGGCTACTGCATCGGCCTGGCCGTCTCGGCACTGGTCCGCTGGCCGATGATCGGGCTGATGCTCGGCCCGATCACCGGCGAGATGTTCACCTGGCGCAAGCAGAACCCGGGCCGGCTCGCGGCCTACACCAAGGCCACCTGGGCCTGGGTGGTGATCATGGGCATCAAGCCGGTGATCCTCTTCCCGCTGTACTTCACCCACAACGTCAACCTGCTCGGCTGGCTGAAGGTCGCCCTGGGCATCCCGCCGATGCTGCTGGCGATGTACGTCACCTGGCAGATCCTGCTGAAGGCGCCGCCGCCCATCAAGGCGCAGCTGGACGAGGAGCCGGCCGGGGACGGGGCCGAGGCGCCGCCGGGCGACCGGTAGCGGCGGCGGAGCCCGCCGCCGGGACAACAAGCAGCGGGGCCCGCATTCTGATCCGAGTGCGGGCCCCGCTGCCGTGCCAGCCGTGGCGTCCGTCGTCGGCCGGAGCCGCTACTGCGCGCCGGAGGTCGCGGAGAGCAGGTCCTCCAGCTCCTCCTCGCGCTCCTGGGCGGCCACGAAGAGCAGCTCGTCGCCGCCCTCCAGGGTGTCGTCCTTGCCCGGGGTGAGGACCCGGCCCTCGCGGATGATGGTGACCAGCGAGGTGTCCGGCGGCCAGGCCACGTCGCCGACACGGGTGCCGACCAGCTCGGTGTCCTCCGCCAGGGTCAGCTCGACCAGGTTGGCGTTGCCCTGGCTGAAGCGCATCAGCCGGACCAGGTCGCCGACGCTGACCGCCTCCTCGACCAGGGCGGACATCAGGCGCGGGGTGGAGACGGCGACGTCCACGCCCCAGGACTCGTTGAAGAGCCACTCGTTCTTGGGGTTGTTCACCCGGGCGACCACCCGCGGCACGCCGTACTCGGTCTTGGCGAGCAGCGAGACGACCAGGTTGACCTTGTCGTCACCGGTGGCGGCGATCACCACGTGGCAGCGCTGCAGCGCCGCCTCGTCCAGCGAGGTGATCTCGCAGGCGTCGGCCAGCAGCCACTCCGCCATGGGCACCCGCTCCACCGAGATGGAGTTCGGGTTCTTGTCGATCAGCAGGACCTCGTGGCCGTTCTCCAGCAGCTCGCTCGCGATCGAGCGGCCGACGGCCCCGGCCCCGGCAATGGCGACGCGCATCAGTGACCCTCTTCCTTCGGCCCCTGGGCGAACGCGGCCTCGACGGCCGGCAGGTCGGCCCGGCGCGCCATGACGTGCACCAGGTCGCCCTCCTGCACCACCATCTGCGGCGTGGGCAGCACGCCCTCGCCGAGCCGGGTGACGAACGCCACCCGGGTGCCGGAGGCCTCCTCCAGCCCGCTGATCCGGTGGCCGACCCAGTGCGGGTCGTAGGCGACCTCGGCGAGTTGCACGGTGCCGCTCGGGTCCTGCCAGAGCGGCTCGGCGCCGCTCGGCAGCAGCCGGCGCAGCATCTGGTCGGCGGTCCAGCGGACGGTGGCCACCGTCGGGATGCCCAGGCGCTGGTAGACCTCGGCGCGCCGGGGGTCGTAGATCCGGGCCGCGACGTTCTCCACGCCGAAGTTCTCCCGGGCCACCCGGGCCGCGATGATGTTGGAGTTGTCACCGCTGGAGACGGCGGCGAACGCGCCGGCCTCCTCGATGCCCGCCTCCTTCAGGGTGTCCTGGTCGAAGCCGACGCCGGTGACCCGCCGGCCGTTGAATCCGGCGCCGAGGCGGCGGAACGCGGTCGGGTCCTGGTCGACCACGGCGACCGAGTGCCCCTGTTTCTCGAGTGCTCTGGCGAGGGCGGACCCCACGCGGCCGCAGCCCATGATGACGATGTGCACCGGCGCTACCTCACCCGTCCCGTTGGGTTCTTGACCTGCGCAAACACCGTTCGTCTTCCTTTCCCGCCCGGTCGCCCGGGGCGAGCGTGTTCGTGGGGCTGGGTACGACAACCTGAGTGTTGCCCGCCTGCTCGTATCCGACACGCTAGCCGGTCCACCGAACACAGTCGCGACGAAGGGGGGGCCATAAGTCGGACCCCGGGCCTAAGAGCCCCTACGATTCCTTAACGTGCCTATGCCGACTGACCTTCCGAAACGCATCCTGATCGGGCGTGCGCTGCGCAGCGACAAGCTCGGGGAAACGCTGCTCCCCAAGCGCATCGCGCTGCCCGTCTTCGCCTCGGACGCGCTCTCCTCGGTCGCGTACGCGCCCGAGGAAATCCTGCTGACGCTCTCCCTGGCGGGTGCCTCGGCCATTCATTTCTCCTGGCAGATCGGCGTCGTCGTCGCCGTCGTGATGCTCGCCGTGGTGGCCTCGTACCGGCAGAACGTGCACGCGTACCCGAGCGGCGGTGGCGACTACGAGGTCGCCACCGTGAACCACGGTCCCAACTCCGGCCTGGTGGTCGCCAGCGCCCTGATGGTCGACTACATCCTCACCGTGGCGGTCTCCACCACCTCCGGGGTGGCCAACGTGGTGTCCGCGGTGCCCTCGCTGCGCGGCCACGAGCTGACCCTGTCCGTGGTCGTGGTCATCGTGCTGATGGGCATGAACCTGCGCGGTGTCCGCGAGTCCGGCAGCGCCTTCGCCGTCCCGACGTACGCCTTCATGGTCGGTGTGCTCGGCATGGTGGTGTACGGCGTGGTCCGGCACTTCGGCCTGGGGCAGGACATCCCCGCCGAGAGCTCCGGGTTCCACCTGCAGGCCACGCCCGGCAACGAGTCGCTGGCCGGCTTCGCGATGGTGTTCCTGCTGCTCAAGGCGTTCTCCTCGGGCTGTGCCGCGCTGACCGGCGTCGAGGCGATCTCCAACGGTGTGCCGGCCTTCCGCAAGCCGAAGAGCAAGAACGCGGCGACCACGCTGCTGATGATGGCGTCCATCGCCGTGGTGATGTTCATGGGCATCATCTGGCTGGCCCGCCTCACCCATGTCCAGATGGCCGAGAACCCCGCCGAGCAGCTGGTCGGCGCGGGCGACGGCTACCACCAGAAGACCGCGCTGGCCCAGATCAGCGAGGCCGTCTTCTCCAACTTCACGCCCGGCTTCTACTTCGTGGCCGCCGTCACCGGCCTGATCCTGGTGCTGGCCGCCAACACCGCCTTCAACGGCTTCCCGGTGCTCGGCTCGATCCTGGCCCAGGACCGTTACCTGCCGCGCCAGCTGCACACCCGCGGCGACCGGCTGGCCTTCTCCAACGGCATCATCCTGCTGGCGCTGGCCGCGATCCTGTTCATCATCGCCTTCGACGCCGACCCCACCCGGCTGATCCAGCTGTACATCGTCGGCGTCTTCGTCTCCTTCAACATGAGCCAGTCCGGCATGATCCGGCACTGGACCAGGCACCTGCGCACCGAGACCGACCCCGCCAAGCGCCGCCACATGCAGCGCAGCCGGGCGATCAACGCCTTCGGCCTGGTGATGACCATGGCCGTGCTGATCGTCGTGCTCGCCACCAAGATCAGCCACGCCTGGATCGCGATCGCCGCGATGGTCGTGCTGTTCGTGATGATGAAGGCGATCCGCCGGCACTACGACCGGGTCTCCGAGGAGCTGGTCGCCGCCGAGGAGCCGGACGACGTGGTGCTGCCCACCCGGGTGCACGCCATCGTGCTGGTCTCCAAGCTGCACAAGCCGGCCCTGCGGGCCCTGGCGTACGCGCGGCTGGCCCGCGCCCACACGCTGGAGGCCGTCACCGTCAACGTCGACCCGGTGGACACCGCGGCGCTGCGGGCGGAGTGGGACGAGCGCGGCATCGAGGTGACGCTGAAGGTGCTGGACTCGCCGTTCCGCGAGGTCACCGGGCCGGTCCTGGACTACGTCAAGAACCTGCGCCGCAGCAGCCCGCGCGACGTGGTCTCGGTCTACATCCCCGAGTACGTGGTCGGGCACTGGTACGAGCACCTGCTGCACAACCAGAGCGCGCTGCGCCTCAAGGGACGTCTGCTGTTCAAGCCCGGAGTGATGGTGACCTCGGTACCCTGGCAGCTGGAGTCCTCCGAACGGCGCAAGCCGCAGAAGGCCTGGTCGGCTCCCGGCGCCGTTCGTCGTGGTGAGCCGCGGGCGCCGAAGGCCGTAAAGTCGAAGGCCTCCGCACAGCCCGACGACACCGCTGACAGCAGCAAGGACTCCTCCCAGTGACCCGCAACACCCCGCCCCGCTCCAACGGCTCCAAGGGCTCGTCCTCGAAGGGGTCCTCCGCGAAGGGTGCCCGCAAGGGCGGCGCCGGCAAGCCCGGGCAGGTCGCCCGGCCGCGCTGGGGCAAGCCCGTGCGCCCGGCCGCCACCGACCGCGACGGCTTCACCGCGCAGACCGCCCCGCTCGCGCCGGGCGAGCGCGCCCCGGAGCCCGAGCCCGAGCGCCCGGCCCCCGCGCAGGCGCGCAAGGAGAAGCCGGCCGACCGGCCCAAGGGCGGGGACCGCCCGCGCAAGCAGGCCGTCCGCCCGCCGAAGGTGCTGCGCACGCCGCGCGCGCCGCGGGTCGAGGCCGCCCCCAGGGGGCCCGGCGGCGACCCGCTGGTCGGCGAGCGCTACGAGGTCGAGATCGGCGCCGTCGCGCACGGCGGCGGCCACTGCGTGGCGCGCCACGAGGGCCGGGTGCTGTTCGTCCGGCACGCGCTGCCGGGCGAGAAGGTCATCGCCCAGGTCACCGAGGGCACCACGAAGTCGCGCTTCCTGCGCGCCGACGCGGTGGAGATCCTGGAGCCCGCCAAGGACCGGATCGCCCCGCCCTGCCCGTTCTCCGGGCCGGGCAAGTGCGGCGGCTGCGACTGGCAGCACGTCACCCCGGGCGGGCAGCGCAAGCTCAAGGTGCAGGTGCTCACCGAGCAGCTGGCCAAGCTGGCGGGCCTCACCCCGGCCGAGGCAGGCTGGGACGGCACCGTCGAGCCGATCGGCGGCAAGCTGCCGGCCGGGCAGGTGCCGGCCTGGCGCACCCGGGTGCAGTACGCGGTGGACCAGGAGAGCGGCAAGGTCGGGCTGCGCAAGCACCGCTCGCACGACATCCAGCCGATCGACCGCTGCCTGATCGCCGCCGAGGGCGTCACGGAGCTGGGCGTCGAGGCCCGCGACTGGCCGGGCATCACCACCGTCGAGGTGATCGCCGCCGCGGGCTCCTCGGACCGCCAGGTCGTCCTCACCCCGGCGCCGGGCGCCCAGCTGCCGCTGGTCGAGCTGGACAAGCCGGTGTCGATCGCCCGGATCGACGAGCACGACAACATCCACAAGGTGCACGGCCGCTCCTTCGTCCGCGAGCGTGCGGCCGGCCGGACCTGGCGGGTCAGCAACGGCGGCTTCTGGCAGATCCACCCCGAGGCGCCGGACACCCTGGTCGACGCCGTGCTGGCCGGCCTGGACCCGCAGTGGGGCGAGAGCGCGCTCGACCTGTACTGCGGCGTGGGGCTGTTCGCGGGTGCGCTGGCCGACCGGGTCGGCGAGGAGGGCGCGGTGCTCGGCATCGAGTCCTCCAAGCAGGCCGTGGTCGACGCCCGGCACAACCTGGCGGTGCTGGACAACGTCCGGATCGAGTGCGACCGGGTGGAGACGCTGCTGCCGCGCACCGGCATCACCGCCACCGACCTGATCGTCCTGGACCCGCCGCGCGCGGGCGCCGGGCGGGAGACGGTGGCGCACCTGGCCGGGCTGTCGGCCCGCCGGATCGCCTACGTGGCCTGTGACCCGGCCGCGCTGGCCCGGGACCTCGGGTACTTCCGCGAGGGCGGCTACCGGCCGGTCTCGCTGCGGGCCTTCGACCTGTTCCCGATGACCCACCACTTCGAGTGCGTGGCGATCCTGGAGCCGATCGCGGCCTAGTCGGGGCTTCGCGGCCCTGGCGGTTCTCGTACTTTCGCAGTGACGCGCAGGCGGTGTCCGGACGCTCCGGGTGCCGCCTGCCGTCGTCTGCGGGGGCGCTTCGGGGCGAGCGGGTCTGCCGGCACCGGGTGGTCGGCGCCGGTCCCCGGGTCAGCCGAAGGACACGCCCAGGCCGCCGGCCGGCCCGGTGCCGGCGGCGCTCTCGGCGGCCGCGCTCTCGTCGCCCGCGCTCTCGACGGCGGCCGGGGGCGCGGCCGGGGCCGGCATCGTCCCGGCGGGCAGGCCCTGGTCCCGCAGCCGGCAGCAGACCTCCTGGAGGAGGGCGATGCCGGGCTTCTCCTGGTCGTCCGCGGGCCAGACCACGCCGAAGTCGCAGGGCACCAGGCCCTCCACCGGGCGGTAGCGGACGTCCGGGCGGGGGAAGAGCTCGGCCGCCACGGCGGGCAGGAAGGCCGTCGCCCCGTCGAAGGAGACCGCGGAGAGCAGCGACTCCACCCGGGTGACCTGGTGGCCGGTGTAGCGGACCCGGGTGCCGTCGGGCCGCGGGTCCATCGCCCAGAAGCTCCGCTCGGAGGGGGAGACCTCCGGGGCGAGGCCGACCATCGGCCGGTCGGCGAGGTCCGCGAGCCGGAGCACCGGCTGCCGGGCCAGCGGGTCGGAGGCGGCCACGCAGACCACCCGGGGCTCGGTGGTGAGGGGCTCGGCGTGGAAGCCCTCGGGCGCCGGCAGGTAGACGAAGGCGGCGTCGATCTTGCCGATCGCGAGGGCGGTGGTCTGCTCGACCAGGTCCAGGACGTGGAAGTCCACGTTCAGACCCGGGTGCAGGGTGGTGAGCGTGGCGATCACCCGGCGGGTGGCGGCCAGGGCGGCGGCGCAGTCGGTGAGCCCCAGCCGCAGGGTGGGCCCGTCGCCGTCGTCGGGCGAGTGCCGGGCGGCGTCGCGCAGCTCGTCCGCGGCGTCCACCACGTTCCGGACGAGCGGAAGCAGGGCATGCCCTAGGGGCGTCAACGTCACTCTTCTGCTCGTCCGGGTGAACAGCTGCACCCCCAGTCGGCGTTCGAGGGTGCGGATCTGCTGGCTGAGAGCGGGCTGGGTCAGGTAGAGCCGTGCGGCGGCGCGGCCGAAATGCAGCTCCTCGGCCAGCGTCAGCAGTGATCGCAGTTGGTGAACCGCCGGGTCGTCCACGCCGACCATCGCCGTTGCCTCCCATCGCCCCGGAGCTGGCTCCGCCATCCATCAATCATGCTAATCGATGGAGGATTGCGCGGAGCCTTGCGCGCGAGGGAAGCTGACAACGCCTCAGCGAGATCGCGGGAGAATCCGGTACGGCGTGGTCGGGGTGGCCGAAAACCGGCCGGCCGCTTCTTTCGGCGTGCCCTGATCCACCCGCGCACGCGGAGGCGCAGTCGTCGTTTCGGCGAGAACGGCCGTCGGGGGCCGGGCGTCCACTGGGCACGACCGATCCCGAGGCTCCCGCCGGGAACCACCGAGCACCATCCCAGAAGCGGTTCCGTGCCGCCCGGCGCGGACACGAATTCAGGAGCGGTGAAATGAGTGTGCAGACAGGAATTCCACCCGAGTCCGCCACGTGCGGAGTGCATGATTCCGGCTTCGCGCCCGAACGGGAATGTTGTCTGGAGGAGTGTTGAACCACAACACCACGGGGGAGCCGTCCGCCCGGACGGCATCGGCGCGAGTACTCGAACTGCTCTACCGGTACCAGCGGATCGACGAGGCGCTGGCGGCCGAACCGACCGGACCGGCCGGACCGGAGGAGCCCGGCGGGACGTCGGGGAACGCGCGCTGCGACGCGTGTTCCGAGGTCCACCGGGCCAAGATGGAGCGCTTCACCGCGCGCGACGAGCCCATCCACTTCGTCGTGCCGGCGTTTCCGGCGAAGTCCCCGAACCAGGGCAAGGTGCTCGGCGCGCTGCCGGACCTCGGTGAGCACCTGGCGGTCGGCTTCCTGCAGTCGCTCTGCGACTACGTGCGGCACTTCTACGCGCCCGGCGCCCGGGTCACGATCTGTTCGGACGGCCATGTCTTCGGCGACGTCGTCGGGGTGACCGACGGGGCGGTGACCGCCTACCGGCAGGCCCTCGCGGACATGATCGGCGCCTCGCACTGGTCGGCGCTGGACCTCTACGGCCTGGACGACGCGTTCGGCAGCCTCGACTACCCGAAGATGCGGCGCGTGCTGGAGGAGAACTACTCCGCGACGCTGGACGAGCTCAAGGAGAACGTCCGCACCGACCGGAACACGCGTGCGCTGTTCAACGGGATCCACCGCTTCATGTTCGAGGACGCGGTGGCGCGCCAGGGCGGCGAGACGACCCGGAACCAGCTCCGTAAGAACTCCAAGGACGCCGCCTACCAGACCATTCTCCGCAGCAACGCGTGGAGCCGGCTGGTCGCCGAGAAGTTCCCCGACGCGATACGCCTCTCGATACACCCGCAGCCGCCGCACTCGGAGAAGTTCGGGCTCCAGCTCATGCCGACCAGGGACGGCTGGCTGACCCCGTGGCACGGCGTGGTGCTCGACGACGGCGTCAGCCGGTACCTGGTCAAGCGGTGGGACGCGGAGAACCTCCAGGCCTCCGTCGTCTGGCGGGACGGCCGGCCGAGCCATTTCGTCGCCCCGCACCTCGCCGCCCGCCCGTAGGGAAAGCCCGTTCCAGAAAGGAGGACAACGCGCCATGACGACTTCCATTCCCTCGGCCGCGGAGCTGCGCCACATTCCGCTCCGGCCGTTCGGCCGCGTGGTCGAGGCTCCCGGCGGAAATGCCCGGATCGGCGACATTCCGGTGGACACGCTCGCCCGCTGGACCGAGGAATCGCGGGTCCTGGTGCTCCGCGGATTCTCGTTGCTCGGAAAGCAGGAATTCGCCGACTACTGCCGGCGATGGGGTGAGGTCCTGAAGTGGGAGCCGGGCGAGGTCATCGACCTGGTGGTCGAGGAGAATCCCCGGAACTACCTGTTCGCCAGCGGCGACGTGCCGTTCCACTGGGACGGTGCCTTCGTCGAGGCCGATCCGCGGTACTTCTTCTTCCAGTGCCTGGACGCGACCGCGGGGGCCGGCGGGGAGACCGTCTTCTCCGACACCACCGCCGTCTACCGGGACGCCGACCCCGAACTGCGCGACCTCTGGGCGCGGATCAGCGTCACCTACACCACCGAGAAGATGGTGCACTACGGCGGCGAGGTCACCGAGCGGCTGGTCGCCCAGCACCCCGGGACCGGGGTGCCCGTGCTGCGCTTCGCCGAGCCGCTGGACCCGGCGGTCTACAAGAACCCGGTGTCCGTCCACGTCGACGGCGTCGACGGCGCGCAGGCCGAGGAGTTCATCGCCTCGATGGCGGAGCGGCTGCACCGGCCCGCCTACTGCTACGCGCACGACTGGCGCCGGGGCGACATCGTGATCGCCGACAACATCGCGCTGGTGCACGGGCGCAACGCCTTCACCGGGCCGACCTCCCGCCATCTGCAGCGGGTCGAGGTCATCTGAGGCGTCCCGGGCCGGCTCCCGCCCGCGGGGCCGAACCCGCCGACGGCTTCCGTCACCCGTCACCCGTCATCACCCGTCATCACCCGTCAACGCCGGGAGGCCGGCACTTCCGGCACAGGTGGAGCGAGAACATGAGTATCGGCATTGTGGGAACCGGGATCTCCGGTCTTCATCTGGCGTTGAGGCTACGGCAGTTCGGCATCGACGCCACCCTGTACACGGCCCAGGGGCCCGACGACATCCGCAGCGGTCCGCCGCTGAACTTCGTCACTCGATTCGACTCCACCCGGGAACGGGAATCCGCGCTCGGCGTCACCGAATGGTCGTCGCCGGCGTACGACAACGCGTGGATGCACCTCCACCTGGAAGGCCCGGACGGGTTCTCGTTCCGCGGCCGGCTGCCGAAGCCGGCCAGCTCCGTCGACTTCCGGATGTACCTCGCCGCGCTGCTGGAGGAGTTCCAGCGGCGCGGCGGGGACCCGGTCCACCTCAGGGTGGCCGACCGGGCCGGACTGGACCGGCTGGCCGAACGCCACGAGCTGGTGGTCGTGGCGGCCGGCCGGGGCGCGCTCACCGACGTCTTCCCCCGGGACGAGGCCCGCTCGCCCTACCGCTCGGCGCCGCGCCGGCTGGCCGGCGGCCTGTTCCACGGGGTCCGTCCGCCGGAGCCGGCCGGTATGACGATGCACATGGTCCCGGGGGCCGGGGAGATCCACGCCCCCACCTACCACTCCTTCGCCGGGCAGGTGACGGCCGTGCTCGTCGAGGCCGTTCCGGACGGCCCGTTCGCGGAGCTGACCGGCCGGGACCACCGCGGTGACCCGGACGGGTTCGCCAAGGAGGTCCTCGCCCTGGTCACCACCCACGCGCCCGCCCTGCGGGAGCGCGTGGACGAGCAGGACTTCGCGCTGGCCCGGCCGGTGGACCTGCTCCAGGGCGCCGTCGTCCCGGTGGTCCGCCGGGGCTGGGCCGCGCTGGCCGGCGGCCGGTACGCGCTGGCCGTCGGCGACGCCTGGATCGCCAACGACCCGCTCACCGCCCAGGGCGCCAACCTCGGCTCCGAGCTGGCCTTCCTCCTCGCCGACGTGCTGCGCGACCACACCGGCCGCTTCGACGAGGCGTTCTGCCGCGCCGCCTCCGAGCGGATGTGGCAGCGCGCCCAACCCGTCGTCGACTTCACCAACCTCTTCATCGGCCCGCCGCCGGCGCACCTGGGCACCCTGCTCGGCGCCGCCGCGGCCGACCAGCGGGTGGCCGACGCCTTCGTCGCCCACCTCGACCGGCCGGCCGCCATGTGGCGCGGCCTCGCCAGCCCCGGAGGCACCGACGCGTTCATCGCCCGGGCCCAGACCGTGAGGAGCGCAGCATGAGTGTCGAGGTCGGCCTGGTCTGGGACGCGGTCGGGCGGGTCGAGGACGGACGGGGGCTGCTGCACCTCGCCCGGCAGGCCGGGCTGGACACCTTCCTGGTCTTCGACCACCTGATGAACGTCTTCCCCCGGCAGGCCTGGGACACCGACTTCAGCCACGTCGCGGCGGGCCTGCCGACCCCGGACCGCTGCCTGGACTTCGCGACCGTGTTGGGCAACTTCGCCCCGCAGGCCGGCCCGGTCCGGCTCGCCATCGGCGTGACCGACCCGCACCGGCGCCACCCCGCGGTGCTCGCGCAGACCGCGCTGACCCTCGCCCAGCTCACCGACCGGGCACCCGTCCTCGGCATCGGCGCGGGAGCGCTGGAGAACCTCGTGCCGTACGGCGTGCCGCACGACCACCAGGTGGACCGGGTCGAGGAGGCGCTGCGCGTACTGCGCCTGCTCTTCTCCGGGGAGGGCCCGCACGACTTCCGCGGCCACCACTTCACCCTCGACCGGGCGCTCATCACCCCCGCCCCCGAGGGCCGCACGCCCCGGATCTGGCTCGGCGCTAACCGCCCGCGGATGCTCACCCTGGCCGGCCGCTACGCCGACGGCTGGCTCCCGTCCGAGCTGATGGCCCCCGACGAGTACGCCCGGCGGCTCGACACGGTGCGCGCCGCCGCCGTCGACGCCGACCGCGACCCCGACGCCATCGTCGCCGCGGGCGGCGTCCCGATCGTGGTGGCGGAGACCGACGCCGCCGCGCAGGAACTGCTGCGGGCCACCCCGATCCGCTTCCTCGCGCTGCACGCGGGTGCCCGGGCCTGGCGGCGGCACGGCGCCGCCCACCCCTTCGGCGAGGACTACCGCGGCCTGGTCGAACTGCTGCCGCACCTGCTCACCCGCGCCGAGGTGGAGCGGGCGCTCGCGGTGGTGCCCGACGAGGTGGTGGCCGACCAGGTCATCGCCGGCAGCCGGGAGACGGTGCTCAAGCGGATCGGCGAACTGCTCGACGCCGGTATGCGCCACCCCATGCTGATCCCCGCCTCGGCGCTGGCCTCGCCGGAGGCGGCCGGCTACACGATCGAGTCGATCGGCTGGCTCGCCGCCCGGCTGCGCTCCGACGCCGGCCCGGGTGGCGGTCCCGGCTCCGGCTCCGGCCCGGCCACCGCGGCGGTGTCCTCGTGACCGGCGTGGGCATCGTCGGGTCCGGCATCTCCGGCCTGCAACTGGCGCTGCGCCTCCAGCAGTCCGGCGTCCCGGCGACGGTGTACTCGGAGCACGGCATCGAGGGGCTCAAGGGCGGACCGCCGCGCAACTTCCCCGCCCGGTTCGGGCCGACCCAGCAACGGGAGCGGGAACTCGGCGTCCACGAATGGGAGTTCGCCGACGCGCAGGTGCGGCACTGGGCGGTCACCATGCACACCGGCGAGCCGCGGCCGCTGGAGTTCCTGGCCGCCCTGCGGCCGCCGTCCAGCGTGGTCGACTTCCGGATCTACCTGCCCCGGCTGCTCGGCGCCTTCGTCGACCGCGGCGGCGAACTGGTGACCGGCGACCACCCGGTCGAGGAACTCGCCCGGCACCACGACCTCCTCGTCGTCGCCAACGGCAACCGGTCGGTGCGCCGGCTCTTCCCGGCCGACCCGGCCCGCTCGCCGTACAGCACGCCGCAACGGGTGATCTGCGCCGGGATCTACGTCGGGATCGACGAGGAGGTGCCGCACTCGCTCGACATCCACTTCCTGCCCGGCATCGGCGAGATCCTGCGACTGCCCTTCTACTCCCCGGCCGGCCGGGCCGACGTCCTCGCCTTCGAGGCCGTCCCCGGCGGCCCGCTGGAGTCCGCCGGCCACCTAGACGCCGACGCCGACCCGGCGGGCTTCCACCGGCACGTGCTCGACCTGGTCGCCGCGCACGCCCCGGGTCTGCGCGAGCGGATCGACACCGCCGGCTTCGCGCTGACCGCGCCGGGCGAGCTCGCCCGTGGCGCCATCACCCCGGT
The DNA here is from genome assembly GCF_040630835.1 of Kitasatospora sp. NPDC005751. Classification (NCBI taxonomy): domain Bacteria; kingdom Bacillati; phylum Actinomycetota; class Actinomycetes; order Kitasatosporales; family Streptomycetaceae; genus Kitasatospora; species Kitasatospora sp. NPDC005751. Next base: position 36,929 of record NZ_JBEXYC010000048.1, on the reverse strand, counting down.
GGTCCGCCGGGGCTGGGCCCGGCTCGACGACGGCACCTGCGCGCTGGCGGTCGGCGACGCCTGGATCACCAACGACCCGCTCACCGCCCAGGGCGCCAACCTCGGCTCGCACACCGCCTTCGCGCTGGCCGAGCTGATCACCCGGCACCGGGGGCACTACGACGAGGAGTTCTGCCGCGACGCGTCCGCGCGCCTGTGGGAGCACGCGCGCCACGTCGTGGAGTGGAGCAACGCCTTCCTCGCCGGACCCCCGCCGCACGTCGGCGCGCTGTTCGGGCGGGCCGCGGTCGACCGGCGGGTCGCCGACGCCTTCGTCGGCAACTTCAACGACCCGGTCGCGATGTGGCGGGCGCTGTCCACCCCGGACGGCGTGAGCGCCTTCCTCGCCGACTGCGAACGGACCGCGCCGGCCGCCGCCGCGAGCGGTACCACGACCACCGAAGGAGCGCGATGACCTTCCCCGACATGGCCCGGGACGAGAAGGGCCGGCTGATCCCCGAGTCCGAACAGACCGCGGTGTGGCTGCTCGGCGGCCTGGCCCAGATACGGGTGCCCGGCGAGGCGACGGGCAACGCCTTCACCGTCGTGCAGCACACCGGCAACCGCGGCTACAACACGCCGCTGCACATCCACGACTACGAGGACGAGGTCTTCATGGTCCTGGACGGCACGCTGCGCATGATCTGCGACGGGCAGGAGCTCGTCGCCGAGGCCGGCAGCACGATGATCGTGCCGCGGACCGTTCCGCACGGCTTCGTGACGACCTCGCCGAACGCCCGCTTCCTCACCATCCACTCCACGCCCCAGCCGGACCGCAGGCCGCAGTTCGACCTGTTCCTGAAGGCGGAGATCCCGCACGCCCGGGCCCTGACGCTGCCCACCGAGGACGTGGGCGGCCCCGACCTCGACCACATCATCGCGCTGGGCACCACGTACGCGTACCGCTACGCGGGCCCGCCGCCCGCCCCCTGACGGCCGCTCCGGCCCCTCGGCCGGCCGGCCAACGCTCCCGTTCCGACAGAAGAGACACCATGTCGTTGAAGCTCCTTTCCCTGATGCTGTGCGTGTTCGGCATCACCACCGGCGAGTTCGTCATCGCCGGCATCCTGCCGGACGTCGCCTCCGACCTCGACGTGTCGATCCCCGCGGCCGGGCTCCTGGTCACGGCGTACGCCATCGGAATGATCATCGGCGGTCCGGTGCTCACCGCGCTGACCGCCCGGTACCCGCGCAAGCCGCTCATCGTCGGCCTGCTCGTCATCGTGATCCTCGGCAACGTCGCCTCGGCGCTGGCACCCGCGTACGCGGTGCTGTTCGTCGCGCGCGTCGTCACCGCGCTGGTGACCGCCACGTTCTTCGCGAACGCGATCGTGATCGCCGCGTCCACGGCCCCGGAGGGCAAGCAGGCCTCGACCGTGTCCAAGCTGGTCTTCGGGATGAACCTCTCGATGATGCTCGGCGCGCCCATCGGCACCTTCATCGGCGACCACTTCGGCTGGCGCGCCACCTTCGCGGTGATCGCCGCGGTCTGCCTGGTCGGCCTGGTCCTGGTGCTGCCGCTGGTGCCGGACGTGGCGGCCTCCACCACCAGCGCGGTGGCGGAGCTGCGGGTGTTCCGCAACCGCAACGTCCAGCTGGCGATCGGCATCACCGCCGTCGCCAACATGGGCCTGCTGATGGTGTTCACCTACTTCTCGCCGCTGCTCACCGACCTGACCGGCTTCGCCGACGGGGCCGTCCCGCTGCTGCTGCTGGCGTACGGGGTCGGCGCGGCGGCCGGCAACTTCGTCGGCGGCTGGCTCTCCGACCGCTCCCTGATGGCCTCCCAGGTCGGCCTGCTGGGCCTGCTCGCCGGGGGCCTGCTGGTGATGTGGGCGGTCAGCGGCGGCACCGTGCTCACCGCGGTGATGGTCTTCGTGATCGGGGCGCTGGGCTTCTCCGTGATCCCCGGCATGCAGACCCGGGTGCTGACCACCGCCAGCTCGGCGCCGACCCTGGCGATCGCGGTGAACGCCTCCGGCTACCAGCTCGCGGCCGCCCTGGCCGGCTGGCTGGGCGGCCGGGTCATCGACGGCCCGGGCCTGCGCTCGGTCTACCTCGCGGCCGCCGGGGTCACCGTCCTCGGCATCCTGCTCAGCGCCTACGCCTGGCACCGGGACCGCACCGGTGGCGGCAAGGCGGTCGGGGCCGGTGCCGAGGAGCGGACGGCCGAGACCTCGCCGGCCTGACACCTCCGCCCGGCGGGGCCGCGCCCGGTGCGCCGGCCGGCCCCGCCCGGTCCGCTTCGCCCGGCCCCGTGCGGGGGCCGGGAGTCCCGCCGGGGCCACCCGGCCGTCACTTCACGAGGGGCAACCATGGGTCGTGATTCCGTCCTGGTCACCGGCGACTGGGCCGAGCGCCGGCTCGGCACCGCCGGAGTGGTCTTCGTCGAGACCGGCAACGAGGACACCGAGTACCGCAAGGGCCATCTGCCGGGCGCCGTCTGGATCAACTGGAGCGAGTTCCAGGACGACCTGCGGCTCGGCGTCGTCGGCCGGGCCGGATTCGAGCGGCTGATGCGGGCCAAGGGCATCGGCGAGGAGGACACCGTGGTGGTGTACTCGGCCAACGCCAACCTGCTGGCCACCCAGGTCTACTGGTACCTCACCCTCTACGGCCACCGGTCCGTGCGGCTGCTCGACGGCGGCCGCCGCAAGTGGGAGCTGGACGGCCGCCCGCTGACCACCGCGTCGCCCGGCCGCCCGCCCACCGGTTACCTGGTCACCGACCCCGACCCGTCCGTCCGGGCGACCCGGGACGACGTCCTGGCCGGCATCGGGCAGCGCAACATCATCGACGTCCGGAGCCCGGAGGAGTACTCCGGACTGGTCTTCGCGCCCGGCTTCGCCGGGGAGGCCTTCGCGACCGGCCACAACCCGCACGAGGTGGCCCAGCGCTCCGGCCACGTCCCGGGCGCGGTCCACCTGCCCTGGCAGGAGGTCGTCGGCGAGGACGACACCTTCCGCTCCGACGAGGAGCTCGGCCGGCGGTTCGCCGCGCTGGAACCCGCCCGCGGCACCATCACCTACTGCTGGGTCGGGGCCCGCTCCGCGCACTCCTGGTTCGTCCTGCGCGAACTGCTGGGTTGGCCGGACGTCCGCAACTACGACGGCTCCTGGGCCGAGTACGGGTCGCTGATCGGCGCGCCGGTCGAACGCGGCACCCCCGGCGACTGAGCCGCCCCCGCCCCCGCCCTCGCCCCTCTCCTCCCCGACCCACCGCACGCCCCTGCCCGATTCACCGCACGCCGATCCTCCGAGCCTGAAGGGAGCGGGGCCGGCCTCGGACGGCCCCCACCACCAGCCATGAACGAACGCAACACGACGCAGCCCCCGCTCGGCGCGCCCGCCCGGGACCGGCTGGCGGGCAAGGTCGCCCTGGTGACGGGCGCCAGCTCCGGCATCGGCGAGGCGGCCGCCAAGGCACTGGCCGCACAGGGCGCGAGCGTGGTGCTGGCGGCCCGGCGGCGGAGCGAACTGGACCGGGTCGCCGGGGAGATCACCGCCGCCGGCGGCGCCGCGATCGCCGTCACCGCCGACGTCACGGTCGACGAGGACGTCGCGGCCGCCGTCCGCACGGCCGAGCGGCACTACGGCGGTCTGGACATCGCCTTCAACAACGCCGGGACGCTGGGCACCCCGGGCCTGGTCGCCGACCAGAAGCCGGAGGCCTGGACGGACGACCTCGGCCGGGTGCTCACCAGCGTCTTCCTGTCGATGCGGCACGAGATCCCGGCCCTGCAGCGGCGCGGCGGCGGAGTGATCGTCAACAACGCCTCGCAGCTGGGCGTGGTCGGGTTCGGCGCCGGGATCAGCGCCTACGTGGCCGGGAAGCACGGCGTGGTGGGCCTGACCAAGGCCGCCGCGCTGGAGTACGCCGGGGAGAACATCCGGGTCAACGCCCTGGCGCTGGCGACCGTGGACACGCCGATGTACCGCTCCTCGGTGGGCGGCAGCCAGGAGATGGCCGACATGTTCACCGCCCTGCACCCGCTCGGCCGGATCGCCAGCGCGCAGGAGGCGGCCTCGGCGGTCGTCTACCTGGCCGGCGACGAGGCGGGCTTCTTCACCGGCTCGGTGCTGGTCATGGACGGTGGATGGACGGCCCGGTGATGCCCGCCACCGCCACCGGGCCGGAACGGGCCACCCGCGGCGTACCGGAGGTCGTCGGCGGAGACCTCAAGGTGCCGCTGGTGACCGGCTCGTGGGTGCCGTACGCCAACCTCGACTACGCGGCGAGCACTCCGAGCCTCGCGGCCGTGCAGCACGCGGTGGACCGCATGCTGCCCTGGTACAGCAGCGTGCACCGGGGCGCCGGGTTCGCCTCCGCGGTCTCCACCCGGGCGTACGAGCGGGCCCGGGAGACGGTGCGCCGCTTCGTCGGCGCGGCCCCGGACGCCCAGGTGGTGTTCACCCGCAACACCACCGACGCGCTCAACCTGCTCGGCCGCGCGCTGCCCGCCGGCACGGCGGTCTTCCGGTTCTCCACCGACCACCACGCCGCCCTGCTCGCCTGGCGCGGCTCCCCGGTGTACCGGCTGGCCCGGCCGGCCACCGCGGCGGACGCCGTGACCGCGCTGGCGAAGGCGCTCGCCGGCGCCCCCAGGGGGCCGAAGCTGGTGGTGATCACCGGCGCGTCCAACGTGACCGGGGAGCTGTGGCCGGTCGCCGAGCTGGCGGAGGTGGCCGCCACCCACGGCGCGCGCACCGTCCTGGACGCCGCCCAACTGGCCGGGCACCGGCCGCTGGACCTCGCCGGCTGGGGCGTGGACTGGGCCGCGCTCTCCGGGCACAAGCTGTACGCGCCGTTCGGCGCCGGCGCCCTGGTGGGCTCCGCCGACTGGCTGGACACCGCTGACCCCTACCTGGCGGGCGGCGGGGCCACCGCCCGGGTCGCCGAGGAGGACGGCCGGGAGAACATCCGCTGGACCGGGCTGCCGCACCGGCACGAGGGCGGCTCGCCGAACGTGGTGGGCACCCACGCGATGGCGGTCGCCTGCCGGACGCTGACGGCCACCGGCTGGGACGCCGTCGCCGCGCACGAGCAGGCGCTGACCGCCCGGCTCCGCGGCGGGCTGGCGGCCGTCCCCGGAGTCCGCCTGCTGGACCTGTGGCCGGGCGGACACCCGCGGCTCGGCGTGGTGTCCTTCAGCGTCGCCCGCTGCGGCGACGCGCCCGCCGACCAGCGGCTGGTCGCCACGGCGCTCTCCGCGGAGCACGGGATCGGCGTCCGGGACGGCGCGTTCTGCGCCCACCAGGCGGTCCACGCCCTGCTGAGCGACGCACCCGGGCACCAGGGCGACCGCGCGCTGCGCGCCAGCATCGGCCTGGGCACCACCGCCGAGCACGTCGACCGGCTGGTGGCGGCGCTGGGCGAACTGGTCCGGCGCGGGCCGCGCTGGTCCTACGACCACCCGGAGGACGGCTGGCGGCCGGTGCCGGATCCGCGGCCGGTACCGGAATTCCTCCGATGAGCGGGAATTCCCCGGGTGACCCGTTTCGGGTGACCGCGGCTCAGTAGGCTCCGACACCGGAAGGAGAGTGCCCGACATGACCGGAACACGCACGACCGAACAATTGGACCATTCCCGATCGCCCGCCCACCGATTCGGCGTCATGCTCTATCCGGACCAGCCCTTTCCGGTGCTCGCGCAGCGGCTGGGGTGGCTGGAGGAACTCGGTTTCGACCAGGTGTTCGTACCCGATCACAGCGCGGACCTGCGCAATCCGAGCGGCCTCTGGTTCGACAGCTGGTCGGTGCTGGCCATGGCGGCCGTGACCACCCGGCGGATCCGGATCGGCACCATGGTGGCCAACCAGATCCTGCGCCCGCCGGCCCAGCTGGCCAAGCAGGCGATCGCCCTCGACCACCTCTCCGGTGGCCGGTTCGACCTGGGCATCGGGGCCGGGCTGTTCCCCTGGGACCACCACAGCGTGGGGCAGGTCCCGTGGTCGCCCAAGGAGCGCGCCGAGCGCTTCGCGGACTACCTGGCGATCGTCGACGGGGTGCTGCGCGGCGGGATGTTCAGCCACCAGGGGGCCCAGCTGTGGGTCAAGGACGTGGTGACCGTACCCGGTTCGCTGCAGTCGCCGCGGCTGCCGCTGATCGTCGGCGGCCAGTCGCCGACGCTGATCCGGGTGGCCGCCGCGTGCGCCGACGCCTGGAACACCCACGGCCCGCCGGGCGCGAGCGCCCAGGAGGTGCTCGGCATCACCGCCGAGCAGAACCGCCGGCTGGACCGGCTCGCCGGCGAGGCCGGCCGCGACCCCGCGGCCGTCCGGCGCGGGTACACGATCTTCGGGCCCTGGGACCCGAGAAGGGGGCGGCACGGCTACGAGGAGATCTTCGAGCGCTTCACCGGGGCCGGTGTCGCGGATTTCGTCCTGGACTGGCCGGGGGAGGCCCATCGGGAGGAATTCGAAAGAGTCGCCCGTGAGGTGATTCCGCCGCTGCGCGACAGCTGACGGAAACATCGCACACCACGGGGGATCTCACGACGCGATCCTGTCCCGCGTATCGGCCGGGAGGGTCCGGCCGGTACGCGAATGCCGTACGGGGGATCACAGGAATTCGGCAGTTCGTCGCAGACGGGCGGTCAGCCCGGGATTCGCGTGAAGAGAAGGTGTGACAGAGATGATCGAAGACGTGGCCGGCACGGCCACCACGGGGGCTTCGGACAACGGGGGTGCTCTGGACAACGGGGGTGCTTCGGACCACGGGAATGCTCTGCGCGACGGGGGTGCTTCGGACGGCGGTGGCGGGGCCGTCGGTGGCGGGGTGGCCGACGGCGGGACGGCGGCGGACCCCCTGCGGGGCCGCGGCGGGATCACCGTGACCAAGGCCGACCGCCAGTACGAGGACCTGGTCAGCGGCCTCAACCAGCGCTACGTCGCGGCGCCCGACTCGGTCCGGCTGGTGAGCACCACCGAGGAGGTCGTCGCCGTCGTCCAGGAGGCGGTCGACCGGGGCAAGCGGCTCGCCGTGCGCTCCAGCGGGCACTGCTACGAGGACTTCGTCCACAACCCGGAGGTCCGGATCATCCTGGACATGTCCGGCATGCACGCGGTGGGCTACGACCCCCGGCTCAACGCGATAGCCGTCGAGTCGGGCGCCACCAACCTGCGCACCTACCAGACCCTCTACCCGGAGTGGGGCGTCGTGGTCCCCGCCGGGTTCTGCTACTCCGTCGCCATGGGCGGCCACGTCAGCGGCGGCGCGTGGGGTCCGCTCTGCCGGCTGCACGGCCTGGTCGTCGACCACCTGTACGCGGTCGAGGTGGTCGTGGTCGACGCGGCCGGCCGGGCCCGCGCGGTGATCGGCACCCGCGACCCGGACGACCCGAACCACGACCTCTGGTGGGCCCACACGGGCGGCGGAGGCGGCAACTTCGGCGTCATCACCCGCTACTGGTTCCGTTCGCCGGGCGCCACCGGGCGGGACCCGCGCGCCCTGCTGCCGAAGCCGCCCGAGGAGCTCCTGGTCAGCGCCGTCAGCTGGCCGTGGGACGAGCTGAGCCGGGACGAGTTCGTCCGCCTGGTCCGCAACTACGCCGACTGGCACGTGGCCCACCTGGGGCCCGACGACCCGGCGCGGGCGCTGATCAGCCAGCTGGTGCTCAACCACCGCAGCGCCGGCCAGATCGGCATGCTCGTCCTGGTGGACGCCTCGGCGCGGGGCGCCGAGCGGCTGCTCGCCGGCTACCTGGAGCGGATCGGCGAGGGCGTCACCGTGGAGCGCGGCGCGCTGACCCGGCACATGGGCGAACTACCCGCGATGCCCCAGTTCGCTGCCCCGCGCCGACTGCCCTGGCTCCAGGCGGTCCGGATGCTCGGCACCACCAACGGGGTGCTCAACGACCCGACGCTGCGCGCCGAGTACAAGTCCTCCTTCATGCGCGCCGGCTTCCCCGAGGGCCAGCTCGACGCGCTCCACGCGCACCTCACCCGCGAGGACGTGACCAACCCGAACATCAGCGTGCAGCTGACCTCCTACGGCGGCCGGATCAACGCGGTCCACCCGGCGGCGACCGCGGCGCCGCACCGGGACGCGGCCTTCAAGATGCTCTGGCAGGTGTTCTGGAACGACCCGGCCGACGACGACCGCAACATCGGCTGGGCCCGCGACTGCTACCGCGCGGTCTACGCCGACACCGGCGGGGTGCCGGTGCCGAACGGGGTCACCGACGGCTGCTACGTGAACTACCCCGACATCGACCTCAACGACCCGGGCCTCAACACCTCGGGGGTGCCCTGGCACGACCTCTACTACAAGGGGAACTACCCGCGCCTGCAGCGGATCAAGGCGGCGTGGGACCCGCTCGACGTCTTCCGGCACGGCCAGTCCGTCGAGCTGCCCACGGCCTGAGCGGCGGCCCGGGCGGCGGCTCGAAAGGCGGCCCCGGGCGGCGGCTCGGATCGCGTCCCGGACGGGTGCTCGGCGGGGGCCCGGACGGGTGGCCGGTGGGGCCCGCTCCGCGGCCGGGCTGCCCGCCGCCGTGCCCCGCCGCCGCCGTGACCCTCGAAGGAGCCTTCCGATGACCTCCCTGCTCGCGATATCCGCCAGCCCCTCGGCCGGCTCGCGCACCGCCGCGCTGACGGCCCACCTGGTCCAGCTCCTGGCCGAGGCCGGCTTCCGGACCGGGCACGTCCGGGTCCGCGACCTGCCGGCGGCCGAGCTGCTCGCCGGGCGGGCCGACAGCGCCGTGCTGCGCGACGCCCTGGCCGCGGTGGCCGCCGCGGACGGGCTCGTGGTGGCGTCGCCCGTCTACAACGCGGCCTACAGCGGTCTGCTGAAGGCCTTCCTGGACGCACTGCCCCGCTCCGGGCTGGCGGGCAAGACGGTGCTGCCGGTGATGACCGGCGGGAGCCTCGCCCACGCGCTGGCCCCCGACTACGCGCTGCGGCCGGTGCTGACGGCGCTCGGCGCGCGGTACGTCGTCCGCGGCGCGTTCGTCCTCGACGCGGCGGTCGAGCCCCGGGACGGCGGGCCGCCGCGGCTGGCGCCGGAGGCCGCTCCCCGGCTGGAGCAGGCGGTGGCGGACTTCCTGGCCGCGCTGCCGCCGGACGTGCCCGGTGGACTGCCCGCGGCCGGGCGGTCCGGGCCGGGCGCCCTGGCGCGGAGATGACGACGGCGGTCCCCGGAGCCTCCGGGGACCGCCGTCGCCGTCCTGGGGGGTGTGCGCAAAGTCCCGCCGGGTCCGCGACGTTGCGCAGACCCCCTAGCCCTGGGCCTCGTCGGCGGTGTGCGGAAGGGTGATCCCGTGCTGGGCGGCGAGCCGCAGCAGTCCGGCGATCCGGCCCTCGTAGGCCTGGACGCCGTCGGCGTCCTGGTCGGTCCGGGCTGCCGCGAGTTCCTCGCGGGCCCGGGCGAGCTGCTCGCGCAGCTCCTGGTCGAACATCGCTGTCATTGCCGGCCTCCAAAAGGTCGGTGCCGCTCCGGGGAATGCGCGGGGCAGTTCAGAGTCTACGAAGGTGAAGAACTCTTCAAGTCCCGCCCGCCGCGTCGCCCGGGGTGGCGTTTTCCTGGCGCACGTGCCGGCGGGTCGGTCCGCCGGCAGGCGGACGGCGGGCGCCGCCGGGGCGCGCGGCCCGGGCGTGTGCGCCCTTGTTGTGCTAGCACTTCAGCGCTAGCTTGAATTTCATGGGTAAGAAACAGCTGAACGTCCGGGTGGACGCCACCACCGCGGAGATGGCCCGGGAGCGGGCGGAGCAGCAGGGGATCAGCATGAACCAGTACATCGAGCGCCTGGTCCAGCAGGACATGGGCGAGGCCGGGCGGGCGTTCGTCGACGCCGCCGCGCAGTTCATGAAGGAGTACGAGACGGCCTTCCTCGCCGAGTTCGGCGAGCACGGAGACCTCCAGGACGTGCGCCGTTGAACCTGGAGGTCGACCTCTCATGGCTGCTCATGACAGCCGAGCAGTACACACCCGGTGACCCGCAGGTCACCGACTACGGATCGCTGCTCGCGGCGGTCACCCGCCACCAGGCCGAGATCTTCGACATCGCCGTCTACCCCGAACCGCAGGACCGCGCCGCCGCCCTGATGCACCAGCTCATCCGGGTGCCGGCCCTGGAGAAGACCAACGAACTGTTCGCCACCGCCGTCGCCTACGCCTACCTGGTGGCCAGCGGGTGCACCGTGGCGACCACCGCCCGTGAGGTGCGCAGCCTCGCCCGGGCCATCCGGGAGGGGCGGCTCGGGGTGTCCGGCGTCGCCGAGCGGCTGGCCGCCTGGGTGGTGGACGAGGCCGAGGGCGAGGACGTCAGCGGCGAGGACAGCGAGGACGAGGAGTAGGCGCGGGCGCCCGGGCCTGGCGCCGGCCCGGCCGGGGCGCCGGTGGGTCGGGGCTCGGCCGGGTGGGCCCGCCGGTGCCGGCGGGCCCCTCGCTCGCCGTCGGCTACGCCGTGGCGGGTTCGCTCGCGGTGGGTTCGGTCGTGGCGGGCTCGGCGATCAGGGCCGTCGCGAACGGGCGGAACCCCGCCCGGCGGTAGATCCGCGCGACGTCCTCGTCGGCGGCGGACAGGAAGACCGTCCGCACGCCGTTCGCCCGCGCGTGCGCGACCAGCGCCGCCGTCACCGCCAGGCCGAGGCCGCGGCGGCGGGCCGTCGGCAGGGTGCCCACGCCGGCCACCTCGGTGACCGGGCCGACCGGGTTGTGCTGGCCGGCGCAGAGCGCCGTACCGTCCTGGACGGCCGCGGCGAGCACGGTACGGCCGGCGGCGATCCGCTCGGCGATCCGCGCGACCGTGCCATCGGAGGCCAACTGCTGGGCAGCTGCCGCCAGTTCGTCGGGGCCGGCCAGGCCGGTGGCGGTGCCCGGCTCGCCGAACGCGAGGTGCGGGACGGCCACCGCGCTCGCGAGGTCCGGGTCCTCGGCGGCCAGCACCCGCACCGACACTCCCGCGGGCGGCGCGGTCTCCGGCACGGTGGGCTCCTGGTCCGGGCCCAGCACCAGCAGCGGGTGCTCGTGCACCGTCAGCCCGGCCTCCTCGACCGCCGCGCGCAGCCGCGGATCGTGCTCGGCCACCCACTCGAAGGCCTGCGGCGCGCCCAGCTCGCGCTGGCGGGCCAGTACGCGCAGGACGTCCTCGGCGGTGACCGCCGGGCCGGTGTGGCCGAGCGCCGGGCGGGCGTAGTACGGCCAGCCCTCGCCCTCGCGGACGAACAGGCTCAGCGGCCCGAAGTCCTCGACGCGGGCTGCGCTGCGCGGTACGGCGTCGTAGTAGCGCTCGATCTCGTCGAGGAGGGGGCGGAGGGCGGGATCAAGAGCGGCGGCAGAAGTCACGCGGTGCATCCAAGCAGGCCGGTCGGGTTCCTGCCAGCGATTTGCGGTCGGCCCGCCGTGCGCGGGGTCGGCGCGCGGCCGGCCGGTCCGTGTGCGGACGGCCGGGTTTCCCGGGCCGCTGCCGCCCACTCCGGGGGCCGGGCATATCGGACCGATTGTTGCCGAATGCTTACAGGCCGGGCGATCTTGTGTGCGGGCCGCGTGGCATCCTGGGGCCTTTACAGCTCCGCCGGACCGGACGGCGGGCGTCGGCACGGGGAGAGGCGAGGGGGATGACAGGCTCATGAGGCTCTGCTTTCTGGTCGAGGAGCACTACCGGCACGACGGCATGCCGCTCGACGTGGTGCGTCAACTCACCGCCTGGGGCCACCGGGTGGACGTGCTGCGGCCCGGGAACTCGCTGATGGCGATCTCCGAGGCGGTGCGGGCCGGCAGCCATGACGCCTGGGTGCTCAAGACCGTCTCCGGCGGACCCGGCCTGACCCTCCTGGAGGCGGCCGCCGCCGTCGGCCTCACCACCGTGAACGACGTCCGTTCCATCCGCGGCGTCCGGGACAAGGCGCTCGCCGCCGTGATCGCGCGCACCCGGGGCCTGCCGGTTCCGGTGACCTACGCCGCCGCCCGCTGGGAGTGGCTGGCCGAGATCCCGGCCGCCGAGTACCCGCTGGTGGTCAAGCCCGCCGACGGCAGCTCCGGTCGGGCCGTGCGGCTCGTCCCCACCCCCGACCACCTGGTCGAACTCGGTCCCGAGCTGGCCGGCGAGGGCCTGCTGATCGCCCAGCCGTACGTGCCCAACTCCGGTACCGACCTCAAGGTGTACTGCGTCGACGGCGAGCTCTACGCGACCGAGCGCTGCTCCCCGCTCCACCCCGGCCAGGGGGTGCGCGAGCGGCAGGTGCCGCTCGGCGGCGACGTCGCGCGGATCGCCGCGCAGGTCGGGGAGGTGTTCGGCCTCGACCTCTACGGCGTCGACGTGCTGCTCGGCCCGGACGGACCGGTGGTCGTCGACATCAACGACTTCCCCAGCTTCCGCCAGGTGCCGGACGCGGTCGCCCGGGTCTCCCGCGCCGTGCTGCGGCTGGCCCGTACCGGCACGGCCGTCTCCGCCCCGGCGCCCGCGCTCGCGCAGGAGCCGTCCGGGCCGATCGCCGAGCCGGTCCGGCTGCCCGTCCAGGGCGCGGCCGTGGCCGTGGGCGGCGCGGGCCCGTTCGACGGCCTCGGACGCGCCGACCTCGTCAACGGCGCGGTGGGCGGAACGCTGTGAGGATCGGCCTGCTCACCCCCGACCCCGGTCACCCGCTGCTCGCCGCCACCGCCGCGCTGCTGGCCCCCGACCACCGGGTCGAGAGCCTCGACGCCAACCGCGACGACCTCCCGCCCGCCGACCTCCTCGGCCCCGGCCCGCTCGCCGACGTGTACCTGCTCAAGGCCCGCACCCCGCAGGCCCTGGCGCTCGCCCGCCACCTGGAGGAGCGAGGCGCCCCCGTCGTCAACTCGGCCGCAGCGACGGCGTTCTGCCAGGACCGCACGGCCATGGCCGCCCTCGCCCGGCGGTCCGGCCTGCCGTTCGCCGCCACCCGCACCGCCGCCGCCCTCGCCGAACTGCCCGATCCCGACTACCCGTTGGTGATCAAGAGCCGGCACAGCCGCCGGGGCGACCTGGTCGCCCGGGTCGACGACGCCGCCCGGCTGCGCGCCCTCGCCGAGGAGTGGCCCGACGAGCCCGTGGTGGCCCAGCCCTACCTCGCCGGCACCGGCTGGGACCAGAAGCTCTGGGTCGTCGACGGGCAGGTGTTCTGCGCCCGCCGGCGCTCCGAACTCGCCGAACCCGCCGGCGAACCCGCCCACGGCGGGGCGTTCGGCCCCCGCGAGCTGCCCGCCGACCGCGCCGGGCTGGCCCGCCGGGTCGGCGAGGTGTTCGGCCTCGACGTCTACGGCGTCGACCTGCTCGACGGCCCCGCCGAGCCGGTCATCGTCGACATCAACGCCTTCCCCGGCATCCGCGGCCAGGCCGGCGCCCCCGCGGCCCTCGCCGCCCTCGCCCTGCGGGTGGCCCGGCAGGGCGGCGGCCACCGCGTCCCGGCACCACGGGATGCGCGGCGGGACACCGCCGGTCGTTAGGCTTGAGCCCTCCGGCCGGACCGCACGACCGGACGGCGAAAGAAGACGGACGTTGCTGCAGGACATCCAGCCCTACCTGGCCTGCCCGCACTGCGCGCAGGCCCTCACCCCCGACGGACGCGTACTGCGCTGCCCGACCGGGCACAGTTTCGACGTCGCCAAGCAGGGCTACGTCAGCCTGCTCGCCGGTGACGCGCACACCGGCACCGGTGACACCGCCGACATGGTCGCCGCCCGCAGCGACTTCCTCGCCGCCGGCCACTACCGCCCGATCGCCGACGCACTCGCCGAAGCCGCCGCCGCCGTCGCGCCGGACGGCCTGGTCGCCGACCTCGGCGCCGGCACCGGCCACTACCTCGCCCACGTCCTGGACGCCCTGCCCGACCGGCCCGGCGCCGCCCTCGACATCTCCAAGTACGCGCTGCGCCGGGCCGCCAGGGCCCACCCCCGGATCGGTGCCGTGGTCTGCGACGCCTGGCGGCCGCTGCCGCTGCTGGACGGCGCCGCCGGGCTCGTCCTCAATGTCTTCGCGCCGCGCAACGGCCCCGAGATCCGTCGTGTGCTGCGCCCCGGCGCCACCCTGCTGCTGGTCTCGCCGACGCCGCGCCATCTGCGCGAACTCGTCGGCGCGCTCGGGCTGCTCTCGGTCGACGAGGAGAAGCAGCGCCGGATCGACGAGAAGCTCGGCCCCCATCTGACACCGGCCGGGCGCCAGGAGGTCGAGTTCGGGCTGCGGCTGTCCGCCGCCGACGTCCGCACGGTCGTCGGCATGGGGCCGAGCGCCTGGCACACCGACCGGGAGCGGCTGGCCGCCCGGCTCGCCGACCTGCCGGACCCGGTCGAGGTCACCGCCTCCGTGACGGTCGCCGCCTACCGGCGCTGAGCGGGTGGGGCGGGGAGCCGGGGGTGCCGGGGGAGCCGGAGGTGCCGGGGTGCTCGGCGGTGCGGGGGCCGTAGTCCCGGGTCGGTACACGGCATAGCCCCTGGTCAGGCTGCGGCCGCCTCGTTGGGATGAAGGTGCCTCATTGGGATGAATCTGCCGGGCAGGCACGTTTCTGCCACCCGAGCGGGGGCTAACGTCCGACGGGTGAACCGCGACGCCACCCGGCCCGCAGTGCCGGCCCACCCCCATCAGCGGACCCCGGACCCAGGCCCGCCGCCCGTGCAGCGCCCCACCGTCGAGGAGATCCGGCTCACCTCGTTCAAGTCCTACCGGCGCGCGGTCCTGCCGCTCGCGCCCCTCACCGTGCTGTACGGGCCCGCCGGCGTCGGCAAGTCCAACGCCCTCGACGCCCTCGCCGTCCTCTCCCGGCTCGCCCTCGGCGAGGAGATCGCCGACTCCCTCGACGGCCTGCCCGGCCGCGGCGGCCCCCTCGGCACGGCCATCCGCGGCGGCCTCGACGGCTGCGTCCCGCACGGCCGCGACGCCGTCATCCTGGGCTGCACCGTCCGCTCGGACCAGGGGTCGATCCGGCTGGAGCTGGTCATCCGCACCGACGGCCCGGTCCGGATCGCCCGCGAGCAGCTCACCCTCGACGGCCGGACCCTCGTCGAGACCGGTGAGCAGGACCTCCGCCGCCACCGCGTCAACGTCGGCTGGCACAACGACACCCGGCAGGGCGACATCCACGCCCCCTTCCCGAACACCACCCTGATCACCGCCCAGATCCCGCTGCGGGTCGCCGGGTCCTCGCCCGGCGAACGGACGGTGCTGGCCGCCACCGAACAGGTGCTCACCGCCCTGCGCGAGGTCTTCCCCGTCCACCCCGTGCCCGGGCTGATGCGCGACTGGGCCCGCCCCGACCCGCAGGCCCGCCTGCTCGGCAGCGCCGCCAACATCTCCGCCGTGATCGCCCGGCTCAGCAACGAATGCGCCCGCCGGTACGGCCAGCTGCTGCGCGTCGTCCAGTCCGCCGCCCCGCACCCGCTGCTCGGGATCGACCTCGCCCACCGCGGCGCCGGCGCCGACGAACGGGTCCTCGCCGTCTTCGACGAGGGCGTCCTCGGCCGCACCGGCGCCGACCAGGCCTCCGACGGCATGCTGCGCCACCTCGCGTTCGCCGCCGTGCTGCTCACCGGCGCCGGGGTGCTCGACCTCGACGTGGCCACCGAGGTGCCCTGGGCGCACCGGCAGCTCACCGTGCTCGCCGAGGACCTCGGGGCGGGGCTCGGCACCGAGCAGGCGGCCTCGTTGCTGCGGCTCGCCCGGGAGATGGCCGGCCGCAACCAGCTGCGGGTGCTGGCCGCGCTCCAGGAACCGGCCGCGGTGCGGGAGGCGTTCGGCGGGCCGGGCGAACTGCCGCCCGGAGTCGCCCTGGTGGAATGCCGGCGCGACCCCGGCTCCGGGCACACCGTGCTGCGCACGGAGACCGCGCGGGTACCGGCCCAGGCCGCGCGCGGGGAGGCGGCGGGGCCGGTTCCGGGAGCGCCGGGGGTGTCGGGCCACCGCGGCGGGCGGCCGCGGCCCGGGATGCGGTAGACCTGGACGGGTGAGCGAACGAGAGACGGAACCCGCCGGCCCCACCCTGGAGGGCCTGCGACAGCGGCTGACGGAGTTCGCCGCGGCGCGCAGCTGGGAGCCCTTCCACACGCCGAAGAACCTGGCCGCGGCGCTGACCGTGGAGGCCGGCGAGCTGCTGGAGATCTTCCAGTGGCTCACCCCCGAGCAGGCCGCCTCGGTGATGTCCGAGCCGGACACGGCGCACCGGGTGCGGGACGAGGTCGCCGACGTCCTCGCGTACCTGCTGCAGTTCTGCACGGTGGTGGGCGTGGACCCGCTGACCGCCCTGGCGGCCAAGATCGAGCGCAATGAGCTGCGCTTCCCGGCGCCGGGGTCCGGGACGGGACCGGGGGCGGGGTCCGCGCACTGAGGGTCGGTCCGGGCCGGGGGGCGGACCGTCGGGGCCGGGCCGTGGCCGGGTCGTGGGCGGGACCGTCGGGTTCCGGCTGTGGGCGGAACCGTCGGCCGGGCCCCGGCCGCGCCCCGTGCTGCGGTCGGCGTCAACCGGGTGTGGGCGAACAACCCCTGGGAGGGACAAGAGTTGTCCACAGCCCCGGGGTTGTCCACAGGTTCCGGGCAGGTGGCTGCGCCGATCCCTTCGACGCTGCACGCTTTCGCCGTGACCAGGTGTCCACCGGTCGTACGGGCCCTACGGGTCGTACAGCCGGGCGGGCACGGCGAGAACGGGTGGAAGGGGTGGCGGCCGATGGAGGCGCTGCGACTGATCAAGACGGCCCGGCACGCCCTGGCGGAGGCCAGGAACGTGTCCGACGTGCTGCTGGAGGCGCGGCAGGCCGCGCTGCTCACCGAGGCGGTGGGTGCCCGGCTGGCGGAGCTGGAGGATCCCGGACCGGACGACCTCGGGCTGGCGGGCCTCGGCCAGCAGCTGGCCGAGGCGGGTGCGCACGCGGCCGGCTGCCTGGACCAGTCCGCGGGCGACTCGTCCGCCCTGCTGGGCCTGGGCATCGGCGGCCGCGCCGGGCGGCTGACCGGGCTCGGTGAGATCGGCCCGGCCCTGGAGGGGCTGCTCGGGTTGCTCCAGGAGGTCGGCGAGACGCTGGTGGTGCTGGCCTGCGGGGCCGACACCGAGAGCCTCTACTGGACGTGCATCGACGGGGTCGACGCCGGCGCCGACTGCAAGGAGGTGGTGGGCCGGCTGCGGGAGGCCGTCCGACGGGCCGAGGGTGATCGGGAGACGACGGGCGACGAGGTCGATCCACCGCCGGTCCCGCTCCCGGCGGCCGGACAGGGGTCGCCGTTACTGGTGCTCCGGCTCGGCCCGCCGGGTGACGGCGAGCCGGGACAGGAGGCTCCGCGGCCGGACTACCGGGTGCCGGGCCCGGCGGGTGCGCCGGAGGTGTCCGTGCCGGTGGGGTAGCCGCTCGGGGAGGTGCGCCGGGCGCCCGACGACTGCAGGTCGGCGAGGTCCGCGGTGACCGAGGCGAGCAGCTCCTGCATCTGCTCCAGCAGGCTCTTCGGGGTGGCGGCGCCGGTCGGCCGTGCGGCGGCCGACCCGGACGGGTCGCTCGGGGACTGTGGCGCGGCAGGTGCCTCGGACCAGGGTTCGGACATGAGGGGACCTCTTCGGATCGGTGGTGCGGCGTCAGGCGGGCGGCGGCGGGCCGGCCGGTGGCGCGGGGTGGCCCGCCGCCTCGTCGACGGCTCCGACGCCCCGCCCCAGCAACCAACGAATCTCCGCGCGGCCGGGTCACCGGGCACCACCCGATGCGGTCCAACTCCCGTCGACCGTAAGCCTCCCGGGTGAGCCCGGGTTGCCGCCGGTGAGCCGCCTCGGCTAGGCACCGGGCAGGTGGGCAGGTGGGCAGGTGGGCAGGTGGGCAGGTGGGCAGGTGGGCAGGCGGGCACGCGGGCACGCGGCTGGGCTGAGTGGGGCCAGTGCGGCCGGTGTCGGCACGGCCGTGCCCGTGCCCGGACCCGGCGACCGTCCGGCTCGTCGTCCGGGCTGTCACCGGCCCGGACGACGAGTGCCTCAGGAGGGGAGCGGTGGGAGGGGTGGGGGTGGGCCCCGAAGACGGGCAGACGCCACCCCGGGCAACCGCCCCGGAAAGCCGAAGCCCCGGCGCCGCCGAAGCGGCGCCGGGGCCCGAGACCTCGAAGGAGGCGATCAGTTGTGCGCGTGCAGCTCGGCGTTCAGACCGCCCCAGGAGCCGGCGCGGGCGATGACCTCGACCGCACCGGTCTGCGAGTTGCGGCGGAAGAGGAGGTTGTCCTGGCCGGACAGCTCCACCGCCTTCGCCACCTTGCCGTCCGGGGTGGTCACCCGGGTGCCGGCGGTGACGTACAGACCGGCCTCGACCACGCAGTCGTTGCCGAGCGAGATGCCGATACCGGCGTTGGCGCCGAGCAGGCAGCGCTCGCCGACCGAGACGACCTGCTTGCCGCCGCCCGACAGGGTGCCCATGATCGAGGAGCCGCCGCCGATGTCGCTGTGGTCGCCGACCACGACGCCCGCGCTGATCCGGCCCTCGACCATGGAGGTGCCCAGGGTGCCGGCGTTGAAGTTGACGAAGCCCTCGTGCATCACGGTGGTGCCGGCGGCCAGGTGCGCGCCGAGCCGGACACGGTCCGCGTGCGCGATCCGCACCCCGGAGGGGGCGACGTAGTCGGTCATCCGCGGGAACTTGTCGATCCCGTACACGGCGAGCTGGCCGCCCTGGGCGCGGACCGCCAGCCGGGCCTGCTCGACCTTGTCCACCTGCACCGGGCCGATGCTGGTCCAGGCCACGTTGGCGAGCAGCCCGAACAGGCCGTCCAGGCTCTGGCCGTGCGGCTTCACCAGACGGTGGCTCAGCAGGTGCAGGCGCAGGTAGGCGTCGTGCGCGTCGATCGGCTTCTCGTCGAGCGAGGCGATCGTGGTGCGCACCGCGACCACCTCGACGCCGCGGCGCGCGTCGGCGCGCAGTGCTTCGGCGGCGCCGGCGCCCAGCTCGGTCTCGGCCTGCTCGGCGGTCAGGCGGACGGTGCCGGCCGGGCCGGGCTCGGCGGCCAGGGCGGGGGCGGGGTACCAGGTGTCGAGGACGGTGCCGTCGGCGGCGATGGTGGCCAGACCGGCGGCGACGGCGCCGCTTGCGAGGGAGGTGGATTCAGCAGTCACATCGTGCACGTTAACGAATGCGGGCCGTCGGTGCCGAACACGCTCACCGTGCGGACGGGGCCGCAGGGCGCTCCTGGCCGCGGTACGGCAGGGTCCGGAGCCGTCGCGGAAGGCCCCGGAAGCGCCGTGCGCGATGTCCCCGGCGGGCCGTCGCGGGGCCTCCCCGGGAGACCACGCCACGCCCGGGCGCGCGGAACCCGGTGCCCGGCGCGCAAAACCCGGTGCCCGGCGCGCAAAACCCGGTGCTCGGCGGGCGGGAGCTGGGCAATACTCGGGCCGGTGTTCATGTCGATCTCCACCACCGGTACTGCCGAGAGCCCGGCCACCGACCTCGGCTTCCTGCTGCACAAACACCCCGGCAAGGTCCAGCGGTTCGGGACGTCGCACGGCGAGGCCCACGTCTTCTACCCGGAGGCGGGCGACGAGCTCTGCACGGCCGCGCTGCTGCTCGACATCGACCCGATCGCACTGGTCCGCCGTGGCCGGGGCAAGGGGCGGGGCGGCTCGCCGGACTTCGCGCTCGCGCAGTACGTCAACGACCGCCCCTACGCCGCGTCCTCGCTGCTCGCGGTGGCCCTGCGGACGGTGTTCCGTTCGGCGATGAAGGGTGTCTGCGAGGCCCGCCCCGGGCTGGCCGAGCGTCCCCGCCCGCTGCGGATCGCGCTGCCCGCCGTGCCCGCCAACGGTTCGGGCGAGGGCGGCGGCCCGGCCATGGTGGCCCGGCTCTTCGAGCCGCTGGGCTGGCAGGTCGAGGCGGTGGCGATCCCGCTGGACGAGGA
Organism: Kitasatospora sp. NPDC005751; assembly: GCF_040630835.1. NCBI lineage: Bacteria > Bacillati > Actinomycetota > Actinomycetes > Kitasatosporales > Streptomycetaceae > Kitasatospora > Kitasatospora sp. NPDC005751. The sequence goes on along the minus strand of NZ_JBEXYC010000048.1, from coordinate 17,089 downwards.
GTTCCCTGAGTGGGGCGAGTCGCGCTACGTGCGGGTCGAGCTGTCCTGCGCGGCCGTCCGCCTCGCGGACGCGCTCCAGCAGCTCTACGTCCTGCTGCCGGTGCTCGACGGTGCCAAGCACTACTGGGTCGCCCCGGACGAGGTCGACAAGCTGCTCGCCGCCGGCGAGGGCTGGCTGGCCGACCACCCGGAGCGGGCCCTGATCGCCCGTCGGTACCTCTCCCGGCGCTGGTCGCTCACCCGGACCGCGATGGAACGCCTGGAGCTGGCCCGGCTCGCCGAGGCCGACGACCGCGAGGTCGAGGAGATCGACAACGCGGTGGACGACACCGACGGCTCCGAGCCCGGCGCCGCGCACCCCGTAGGCGCCGAGCCGGCCGAGCCCGCCGAGCCCACCGAGGCGGCGGCGCCGGGGGCCGCGCCGAAGCAGCCCCCGCTCGCCGAGCAGCGCCGGACGGCGATCCTGGCCGCCCTGCGCGAGGTCGGGGCGGCCCGGGTGGCCGACCTCGGCTGCGGGCAGGGCGAGCTGATCGGCGCCCTGCTCAAGGACGCCCGGATCACCGAGGTGCTCGGGGTCGACGTGTCCGCGCGGGCGCTGGCAGCGGCGGCCCGCAAGCTGCGGCTGGAGCGGATGCCGGAGCGTCAGGCGGCCCGGGTCAAGCTGGTCCAGGGCGCGCTGACGTACACGGACGCGCGGCTGAAGGGCTTCGACGCGGCCGTGCTCTGCGAGGTGATCGAGCACCTGGACGTGCCCCGGCTGCCCGCCCTGGAGTACGCGGTGCTCGGGGCGGCCCGCCCGTCGGCGGTCGTCGTCACCACGCCGAACGCCGAGTACAACGTCCGCTGGGAGAGTCTGCCGGCCGGCCACGTCCGGCACGCCGACCACCGCTTCGAGTGGGACCGCGCGCAGTTCCGTGCCTGGGCCGAGCGGGTGGCGCGGACGTACGGCTACACCGTCGTGATCCGCCCGGTCGGGCCGGAGGACCCCGAGGTGGGGCCGCCGACCCAGCTCGCGCTGTTCCGCGTCGGCGCCCCGGCCGAGCCCACGGTCCCCACGGCCGGCTCCACCGTCTCCACCGACCCGGCGGCCGCCGGTGGCGGCACCGTCGCCGCCGGCACCACCGCACCCGTCCGCACGACGCCCGAAGGGGGCGAGCCCCGATGACGACCGACGACGACGCACAGTCCCCGAACCCCACCGGGCCCACGCCCACCACCGCGGAGACCCCCGGCGCCCCCGGCACCCGCACCCCCGGCACCCCCGGGGCGCGCCGCCTCCCGGTCACCGACGTCTCCCTCGTCGTCCTGATCGGCACCAGCGGCGCGGGCAAGTCCAGCTTCGCCCGCAAGCACTTCCTGCCCACCCAGGTGATCTCCTCCGACTTCTGCCGCGGCCTGGTGGCCGACGACGAGAACGACCAGTCCGCCTCCGCCGAGGCCTTCGACGTGCTGCACTACATCGTCGGCAAGCGCCTCGCGGCCGGCCGGCTGACCGTCGTGGACGCCACCAACGTCCAGTCGGAGGCCCGCAAGCAGCTGATCCGGATCGCCCGCGACCACGACGTGCTGCCGATCGCGATCGTGCTGGACGTCCCCCCGGCCGTCTGCGCCGAGCGCAACCGCTCCCGCCCGGACCGCCAGCTGCCCGCGCACGTGGTCCCGCGCCAGCACCGCGAACTGCGCCGTTCGGTGCGGGGCCTGGAGCGCGAGGGCTTCCGCAAGGTGCACGTCCTGCGCGGCGAGGCCGAGGTCGAGGCCGCCGAGATCGTGCCCGAGAAGCGCTTCAACGACCTGCGCCACCTCACCGGTCCGTTCGACATCGTCGGGGACATCCACGGCTGCCGCTCCGAGCTGGAGACGCTGCTCATCCGCCTCGGCTACGCCGTCGCGCGGGACGACGCCGGCCGCGCGGTGGACGCCGTCCACCCCGAGGGCCGCACCGCCGTCTTCGTCGGCGACCTCGTCGACCGCGGCCCGGACACGCCGGGCGTGCTGCGCCTGGTGATGGGCATGGTCGCGGCCGGGCACGCGGTCTGCGTCCCGGGCAACCACGAGAACAAGCTCGGCCGGGCCATGGACGGCAAGAGGGTCACCGTCTCGCACGGCCTCCAGGAGTCGCTGGACCAGCTGGCGGGGGAGTCGGAGGAGTTCCGCGCCGAGGTCCGGGCATTCATGCGCGGCCTGGTCAGCCACTACCTGCTGGACGGCGGCGCCCTGGTGGTCTGCCACGCCGGCCTGCCGGAGAAGTACCACGGCCGGGCCTCCGGCCGGGTGCGCTCGCACGCGCTCTACGGGGACACCACCGGCGAGACCGACGAGTACGGCCTGCCGGTGCGCTACCCGTGGGCGGAGGAGTACCGGGGCAGGGCCCTGGTGGTCTACGGCCACACGCCGGTGCCGGTGGCGAGCTTCCTCAACAACACCATCTGCCTGGACACCGGCTGCGTCTTCGGCGGCAGCCTGACCGCGCTGCGCTACCCGGAGCGCGAGCTGGTGAGCGTCGAGGCGGAGCAGGAGTGGTACGCGCCGGTCCGGCCGATGATCACGGACGCGCCCGGCTCGCGCGAGGGCCGCCCGCTGGACCTCGCGGACGTGGCCGGCCGCCGGGTGGTCGAGACCGCGCTGCACGGCCGGATCGCCGTCCGGGAGGAGAACGCGGCGGCCGCGCTGGAGGTGATGAGCCGCTTCGCGATCGACCCCCGGCTGCTCGCCTACCTGCCGCCGACCATGGCCCCGAGCGCGACCTCGCGCCGCCCCGGCTACCTCGAACACCCGGAGGAGGCCTTCCTCGCCTACCGCGAGGACGGCGTCCGGCAGGTGATCTGCGAGGAGAAGCACATGGGCTCCCGCGCGGTCGTGCTGGTGGCCCGGGACGACACGGCGCTGGAGAAGCGGTTCGGGCTGGCCGGCCCGGGGGCGATCTGGACCCGGACCGGCAGGGCGTTCCTCGGCGACGACGGCCTGACCGCCGCCGTCCTGGGCCGGCTGCGGGCCGCGGCCGAGAGCTCCGGGCTCTTCGACCGGCTGGGCACCGGCTGGCTGCTGCTGGACACCGAGCTGATGCCGTGGTCCCTCAAGGCCACCGAGCTGCTGCGCCGCCAGTACGCGGCGGTCGGCGCGGCGGCGCGCGCGGCGCTGCCGCAGGTGCTCACCGCGCTGGACCAGGCGGCCGGCCGCGGGCTCGACCTCTCCGCGCTGACGGCCCGCCAGCGGCAGCGCGCCGCCGACGCGCGGGCCTTCACCGAGGCGTACCGGCGGTACTGCTGGCCGACCGAGGGCCTGTCCGGCATCCGGCTGGCGCCGTTCCAGGTGCTGGCCGCCGAGGGGGCGAACCTCGCGGTGCGCCCGCACGACGAGCACCTCGCCTGGATCGACGGCCTGGTCGACGCCGACCGCGCGGCCGAGCCGGACGCCCCGGTCCTGCACCGGACGGCCCGGCTGCTGGTGGACACCGGTGACGAGGCGTCCGTCGCCGCGGCCGTCGCCTGGTGGGAGGAGCTCACCGGGGCGGGCGGCGAGGGCATGGTGGTCAAGCCGCTGGTCTCGCCGGCCCGGGGCAGGGCCGGGGAGGGCCGCCCGGGCGGGCTGGTCCAGCCCGGGGTCAAGGTCCGCGGCCGCGAGTACCTGCGGATCATCTACGGGCCCGACTACACCGAGTACCTGGACCAGCTGCGGCAGCGCTTCCTCGGGCACAAGCGCTCGCTGGCGCTGCGCGAGTACGCGCTGGGCCTGGAGGCACTGGACCGGCTGGCGGCGGGCGAGCCGCTCTGGCGGGTGCACGAGCCGGTGTTCGCCGTCCTCGCGCTGGAGTCCGAGCCGGTCGACCCCCGGCTGTAGGGCGGGACCGCGGCGGCCGGCCTGCGCCGCCCGCCGCGCCCGGTCCACCCGCCGGCGGGCCCCGTCCAGGAGCCGCGTCACCGGGCGGGCCGGGCCCCCGCGGGCACCCCGCGGTGCCCGGCCCGCCCCGCGCCCGGTACCGTCGCCCGTCCCGGCGGGCCCGGCCGCGCCCCGGTTCGCCCGGTTCGCCCGAGCGGCCCGGGGGTGCCGAAGCCCCGGTCGGCCGGACTGCCGCGAAGGCGTTGCATACAAATTCCAAGTATCGTATACAATTGCCGCTTCGCCGTTCGTCCACGTCACCCCAGGAGCCCGGCATGGCCTTCAACCTCCGGAACAGGCACTTCCTCAAGGAGCTCGACTTCACTCCCCAGGAGTTCCGTTACCTGGTGGACCTCGCCGCTCAGCTCAAGGCGGCGAAGTACGCGGGCACCGAGCGGCCCCGGCTGCGGGGCAAGAACATCGCGCTGATCTTCGAGAAGACCTCCACCCGGACGCGCTGCGCGTTCGAGGTCGCCGCCCACGACCAGGGCGCCACCACCACGTACCTGGACCCGTCCGGCTCGCAGATCGGCCACAAGGAGTCGATCAAGGACACCGCGCGGGTGCTCGGCCGGATGTTCGACGGCATCGAGTACCGGGGCCACGGCCAGGAGGTCGTCGAGGAGCTGGCCGCCCACGCGGGCGTCCCGGTCTGGAACGGTCTGACCGACGAGTGGCACCCCACCCAGCTGCTCGCCGACGTGCTGACCATCCAGGAGCACACCGCCAAGCCGCTGCCCGAGGTGACCCTCGCCTACCTCGGCGACGCCCGCTCCAACATGGGCAACTCGCTGCTGGTCACCGGCGCGCTACTCGGCATGGACGTCAGGATCGTCGCGCCCCGGGCGCTGTGGCCCACCGAGGACGTCCGCAAGGCGGCCGAGGTGCTCGCCGGGTCGACCGGCGCCCGGATCACCCTCACCGAGGACGTCGCCGCCGGGGTGGCCAGCGCCGACTTCCTCTACACCGACGTCTGGGTCTCGATGGGCGAGCCCAAGGAGGTCTGGGCCGAGCGGATCGAGCTGCTCAGGCCCTACCAGGTGTCGATGGAGACCGTCCGGGCCACCGGCAACCCGGCCGTGAAGTTCCTGCACTGCCTGCCCGCCTTCCACGACCTGGGCACCGTGGTCGCGCGGCAGCTGCACGAGCTGACCGGGATGGCCGAGCTGGAGTGCACCGACGAGCTGTTCGAGTCGGATCACTCCATCGTCTTCGACCAGGCGGAGAACCGCCTGCACACCATCAAGGCCGTCCTGGTCGCCACCCTCGGGTCGTAGGGATCGCCGGACGGGCCCTGGCGGCGGTCAGAGCTTCAGCTTGACGCAGGCGGCCCGGTCGCCCGCGGCATGCGGTCCGGCCGGGGTGCCCGCGTGCAGGACCAGCGAGCGCGCCCCGCCCGGCCGGGGGTGCCAGGCCACCGAGCCGGCCGCCGAGCCGGCGCCCCGGCCGTCGGTGCGCAGCGTCAGCCGCAGCTCGTTGCGGTCGTTGGCGTAGGCGGGGTCGGTGGACGGCTGCACCGGGTCCACCGCGTGCTGGTAGTGCGGGCCGGAGGCGGCCGGGTCGGCCCCGCAGGAATCGGTGTGCAGGTGCGCCGGGAACTCGTGGTCCGGAGCGAGCCCGGACACCGTCATGGTCAGCAGGGTCTGCCCCGGCACCGAGCGGTCCACCACCACGCGGACGTGCGAGCCGTACGGCACCAGGTCGGCGGCGTGGCTGATCGCGGTCGGCGGGACGAAGGCGGACGCCGGGTCGAAGTCCGCCTCGATCACCGAGACCACCCGGGCCCCGGCGCCATCGGCGTCAGCGGCTTCACCGGAGGTCCCGGCGCCGCCGGACCCCTCGGAGAGCGGGGACGCCGGCGCGGCCTGGGCGGCCCGGGCGGGGGGAGCGGTCGCGGCGGTGGCGGCGGGCGCCAGCAGGGCGAGCGGGAGCAGGGCGGCGGCGATCGGACTGGGCATCGGCGGGCCTTCCGGGGAGCGGGCGAGCGGTACGGCGACGCCGTGCTCAACGGCGGTCGCCACCGAACGGACACCCCCGGCACGCGCCCGGTCTCCCCGGGCCGCCCGCACACCGGCTCGCCCGCCCCCCTGCGCCCGCCCCCTGCGCCCGGTCCCCGCGCCGCCGCCGCCTCGCCTGGGCCCACTCCCCACCCCGCGAACACCGCTGGACGCCCGGCCTTGGGGGCCCCGTCACGAGGGGTTCGGGAGAGATGTGCCGGGCGCGGGCAGCGTGGAGGTGGTGCCGACGTGGCGGACGCGCCGCCATGCACTATGGTTTATCTCGACATCGAGATAACTGCCCATTACTCTATATCTCGACATCAAGATACTTGCCGAGAGGCGCTCACCGGCGGTGCGGGCAAGGGCAGCCTAAGTAAGGCTGACCTTACCACCGTGGCGGCCGGATACCGCACGAAGCACCTAGAAGGAGTCAGTCGTGTCCGCGAACAGCTTCGACGCCCGCAGCTCGCTGCAGGTGGGCGACGAGTCGTACGAGATCTTCAAGCTCTCCGCCGTCGAGGGTTCCGAGCGGCTGCCCTACAGCCTCAAGGTGCTGCTGGAGAACCTGCTCCGCACGGAGGACGGCGCGAACATCACCGCCGACCACATCCGCGCGCTCGGCAACTGGGACGCCGACGCCCAGCCGAGCCAGGAGATCCAGTTCACTCCGGCCCGAGTGATCATGCAGGACTTCACCGGCGTGCCGTGCGTGGTCGACCTCGCCACCATGCGTGAGGCCGTCAAGGAGCTGGGCGGCGACCCGGCCAAGATCAACCCGCTGGCCCCGGCCGAGCTGGTCATCGACCACTCCGTCATCGCCGACAAGTTCGGCACCCCGGACGCCTTCGTCCAGAACGTCGAGATCGAGTACGGCCGCAACAAGGAGCGCTACCAGTTCCTGCGCTGGGGCCAGACCGCGTTCGACGAGTTCAAGGTCGTCCCGCCCGGCACCGGCATCGTCCACCAGGTGAACATCGAGCACCTGGCCCGCACCGTCATGGTCCGGGGCGGCCAGGCCTACCCCGACACCTGCGTCGGCACCGACTCGCACACCACCATGGTCAACGGCCTGGGCGTGCTGGGCTGGGGCGTCGGCGGCATCGAGGCCGAGGCCGCGATGCTCGGCCAGCCGGTCTCCATGCTGATCCCGCGCGTGGTCGGCTTCAAGCTCAACGGCCAGCTGCCGGCCGGCACCACCGCCACCGACCTGGTGCTCACCATCACCGAGATGCTGCGCAAGCACGGTGTGGTCGGCAAGTTCGTCGAGTTCTACGGCGAGGGCGTCACCGCGATCCCGCTGGCCAACCGCGCCACCATCGGCAACATGTCGCCGGAGTTCGGCTCGACCTGCGCGATCTTCCCGATCGACGCCGAGACCATCAACTACCTCAAGCTCACCGGCCGCAGCGAGCAGCAGCTCGCCCTGGTCGAGGCGTACGCCAAGGAGCAGGGCCTCTGGCACGACCCGTCGGTCGAGCCGGTCTACTCCGAGTACCTGGAGCTGGACGTCTCCACCGTCGTCCCGTCGATCTCCGGCCCGAAGCGCCCGCAGGACCGCGTGATCCTGGCCGAGGCCGCCGACAAGTTCGCCGAGGCGCTGCCGACCTACTCGGCCGAGGCCTCGAAGCCGACCGCGGTGACCGCCCCCGACGGTTCGACCTACGAGATCGACAACGGCGCGGTCGTGATCGCCTCGATCACCTCCTGCACCAACACCTCCAACCCCTCCGTCATGCTGGGCGCCGCCCTGCTCGCGAAGAAGGCCGTGGAGCGTGGCCTGACGGTCAAGCCGTGGGTCAAGACCACCCTGGCCCCCGGGTCCAAGGTCGTCATGGACTACTACGAGAAGGCCGGCCTGCTCCCGTACATGGAGAAGCTGGGCTTCAACCTGGTCGGCTACGGCTGCGTCACCTGCATCGGCAACTCGGGCCCGCTGCCCGAGGAGGTCTCGGCCGCGGTCAACGAGTCCGACCTGGCCGTCGTCTCGGTGCTCTCCGGCAACCGCAACTTCGAGGGCCGGATCAACCCCGACGTCAAGATGAACTACCTGGCCTCCCCGCCGCTGGTGGTCGCGTACGCCCTCGCGGGCAACATGAACGTCGACATCACCCGCGACGCGCTGGGCCAGGACGCCGACGGCAACGACGTCTTCCTCGCCGACATCTGGCCGTCGGAGCAGGAGGTCGCCGACACCGTCGCCGGCTCCATCGACGAGGCCATGTTCGACAAGGGCTACCAGGACGTCTTCGCCGGTGACCACCGCTGGCAGTCGCTCCCGGTCCCGACCGGCAACACCTTCGAGTGGGACGCCGAGTCCACCTACGTCCGCAAGCCCCCGTACTTCGAGGGCATGGCCAAGACCCCGAGCCCGGTGACCGACATCGCCGGCGCCCGCGTCCTGGCCAAGCTGGGCGACTCGGTCACCACCGACCACATCTCCCCGGCCGGCAACATCAAGCCGGGCACCCCGGCGGCGCAGTACCTGACCGCCAACGGTGTGGAGAAGCGCGACTTCAACTCGTACGGCTCGCGCCGCGGCAACCACGAGGTGATGATCCGCGGCACCTTCGCCAACATCCGCCTGCGCAACCAGATCGCGCCGGGCACCGAGGGCGGCTACACCCGCGACTTCACCCAGGCCGACGCGCCGGTGTCGTTCATCTACGACGCCTCGCAGAACTACCAGGCCGCCGGCATCCCGCTGGTCGTCCTGGCCGGCAAGGAGTACGGCTCGGGCTCGTCCCGTGACTGGGCCGCCAAGGGCACCGCGCTGCTGGGTGTGAAGGCCGTCATCGCCGAGTCCTACGAGCGCATCCACCGCTCCAACCTGATCGGCATGGGCGTCCTGCCGCTGCAGTTCCCGGAGGGCCAGAACGCCGAGTCCCTCGGTCTGACCGGCGAGGAGACCTTCTCCTTCACCGGCGTGACCGAGCTCAACGAGGGCCGCACCCCGGCCACCGTCAAGGTCAAGGCCGTCGGCGCGGACGGGAGCAGCAAGGAGTTCGACGCGGTCGTGCGCATCGACACCCCCGGCGAGGCGGACTACTACCGCAACGGCGGCATCCTGCAGTACGTGCTGCGCAGCCTGATCGGCTGAGCACCGCACGGGCGGCGGGGCTGAACGAGGAAGAACGGCTCCGCCGGTAAAGAGGCAGTCAAGAGGCCGGATCGCGTCAACGCGGTCCGGCCTCTTGTATGTCCGGCCCGAATGGACTAAACCTCTGTTTCAGCTTGGTCCAGACCATTTGACGCTGAATCAGAGAAAGCCGCAGGTCTTCTCCCATGCGCATGATCAGTCGCACCGCCGCCCTCATCGCCGCCGCCACGGTGGCCGCCGCCCTCGCGGCCCCCACGGCCCAGGCCCACGACCGTGACCACGGCCCGAAGCTGAAGGGGCAGCGGGTCGGCTACTTCACCCAGTGGGGCGCCGACAGCTCCGCGAAGCGGGTGCAGGAGTCCGGTCAGGCCGAGAAGCTCACCGTCATCAACTACGCCTTCGGCAACGTCTCCGCCGAGGGCACCTGCTTCGAGTCCAACGAGGCCGGCCAAGGCGACGCCCTGAACGACTACCAGCGCCCCTTCTCCGCCGCCGACTCGGTGGACGGCGTCGCCGACCGCCCGGGCCAGAAGCTCAAGGGCCACTTCAACCAGCTGCGCAAGCTCAAGGCCGAGAGCCCGCAGCTCAAGACGGTGATCTCGCTCGGCGGGTGGAGCTGGTCCAAGTACTTCTCGGACGCCGCCGCCACCGAGGAGTCCCGCCGGAAGTTCGTCTCCTCCTGCGTCGACCTGTACATCAAGGGCAACCTGCCCCAGCTCGGCACCGCCGAGGGCGGCAAGGGCGCCGCGGCCGGCGTCTTCGACGGCATCGACCTCGACTGGGAGTACCCGGGCGGCGGCGGTGACGCCGGCAACGTGGTGCGCCCCGAGGACGGCCGCAACTTCACCCTGCTGGTGCAGGAGTTCCGTCGCCAGCTGGACCAGCTCAGCGGCCGCAGGGGGCCGCACTACCTGCTGACCGCGGCGGTGGCCGCCAACGAGACCGTCGCCGCCCGGCTGGACCTGCCGGCGCTCTCGCGCTCGATGGACTGGCTCAACCTGATGACCTACGACCTGCACGGCCCGTGGGAGGGCACCGGCCCGGCCGCCCACCACGCCAACCTGTACTCCGACCCCAAGGACCCGTCGCCGCTGCAGCGCAGTGCGGACAAGGCGGTCGACTACTACACCCAGCACGGCCTGCCGGGCTCCCAGACCGTGCTCGGCGTGCCGTTCTACGCCCACGGCTGGACCGGGGTGGCGGCCGGCAAGCAGGGCGGCCTGTACCAGCCGGCCACCGCGGCCACCGCCGACTTCACCTACAACGAGGTCTCCCGGCTGCCCGGCAAGGTCTACACCGACCGTGACCACGGCGCGTCCTGGAAGTACGACGGCACCAACTTCTACAGCTACGACAACGCCGAGGTGCTCACCCAGAAGGCCCGCTACACCCGGTGGAACGACCTGGCCGGGGTGATGGTCTGGTCGCTGGACGGCGACGACGCCGACGGCAGCGCGCTCGCCGCCCTGGACCGCGGCCTCCAGCGCGGCTGACCGCTCCCGACGCGGAGCCCCTGCCCGCCGGCCTCCGACGCGGAACCCCCGACGCGGAACCCCCGTGCACCGGCCCCCCGACGCGGGAGCCCCCGCCGCGCGCACGCGCGGCGGGGGCTCCCGGGGGACGGACCGCCGTGCCTCAGACGCTGTCGCAGGCCCGCGCCCGCAGGGCCCGGGCCAGGTCGTCCCGGCGCTCCAGCACCAGCCGGCGCAGCGCCGGCGCCGCCTCCGGGTGGCCGGCCAGCCAGGCGTCCGCCTCGGCCAGCGTCTCCTCGCCGACCTGGGCGTGCGGGAAGAAGCCGCCGACGATCCGCATCGCGATCTCGATGGTCCGCTCCGACCAGATCCGCTCCAGCAGCTTGAAGTACGGCGCCGCGTAGAGCGCGGTCAGGTCGCGGTGCGCGGGCAGCGCGAAGCCGGCGATGTTGGCCTCGACCAGCGCGTTGGGCAGCTCCTCCGAGTCGATCACGGCGGACCAGGCGGCGGCCTTGGCCTCCGGGGTCGGCCGGGCGGCCAGGCACTGGGTGTACTGGCGCTTGCCGCTCGCGGTGTTGTCGGCCGCCAGCTCCCCGGCCAGCTCCTCGTCCGAGGCCTGGCCGGCCGCGGCCAGCGCCAGCCAGAGCGCCCAGCGCAGCTCCTGGTCGACGTCCAGGCCGTCGATCCGGGCGGTGCCGGCCAGCAGGCCGCGGACCAGGCCCAGGTGCTCGGAGCCGTTCGCGGTCTGCGCCAGGAAGCGGGCCCAGGCCAGCTGGTGGTCGCTGCCGGGGGCGGCGGCGCGCAGCTCGCGCAGCGCGCCGTCGGCCAGCAGCCGGCCGCCCTCGCCGCGCCAGGCCGGGTCGGCGTAGAGGTCGACGGCGCCCTTGGCCTGGAGGTGCAGCGACTGCAGCACGCCGATGTTGGCCTCCCGCCCGGCGAAGCGAAGTACCAGGGCGATGTAGTCGCGGGCCGGCATCAGGCCGTCCCGGGTCAGGTTCCACACGGCGGACCAGGCGAGCGCCCGGGCCAGGTCGTCGTCGAGGTCGCCGAGGCCGGTGCGCAGCGTCTCCAGCGACTCGGCGTCGAAGCGGATCTTGCAGTAGGTCAGGTCGTCGTCGTTCAGCAGCACCAGGGCGGGCCGGGGCCGGCCGGCGGCCTCGGTGACGACGGTGCGGGCGCCGGTGACGTCCAGCTCGATCCGGTCGGTGCGCACCAGCGCGCCCTCGGCGTCCCGGTCGTAGAGGCCGACGGCGATCCGGTGCGGGCGCAGGGTGCTGCCGTTGCCGGCGTCCTGGAGGACGGCGAGCTCGGTGATCCGGCCCTCGGCGTCCACGGTGAGCTGCGGGGTCAGCGAGTTGACGCCGGCGGTCTGCAGCCAGGCGGCGGCCCAGGACTTGAGGTCGCGGCCGCTGGTCTCCTCCAGGATGTCCAGCAGGTCGGCGAGTTCGGTGTTGCCGAAGGCGTGCCGCTTGAAGTAGCGGCGGGCGCCCTCGAAGAAGGCCTCCGAACCGACGTACGCCACCAGCTGCTTGAGCACCGAGGCGCCCTTGGCGTAGGTGATGCCGTCGAAGTTGAGCTTGGCGTCCTCCAGGTCCCGGATGTCCGCGGTGATCGGGTGCGTGGTCGGGAACTGGTCCTGGCGGTAGGCCCAGGCCTTGCGCTGGTTGGCGAAGGTGATCCAGGCGGAGGAGTACCGGGTGCGGGCGCCGATCAGCGCGTAGGAGCCCATGAAGTCGGCGAAGGACTCCTTCAGCCACAGGTCGTCCCACCAGCGCATGGTGACCAGGTCGCCGAACCACATGTGCGCCATCTCGTGCAGGATGACGTTGGCCCGGCCCTCGTAGGCGGCGTCGGTGACCTTCGAGCGGAAGATGAACTCCTCGCGGAAGGTGACGCAGCCCGGGTTCTCCATCGCGCCGATGTTGTACTCGGGGACGAAGGACTGGTCGTACTTGCCGAAGGGGTACGGGTAGTCGAACTCCTCGTGGAAGAAGTCGAGTCCGAGCTTGGTGACGCCGAGGATCTCGTCGGAGTCGAAGTAGGGCGCGAGCGACTTGCGGCACAGCGCGGCGAGCGGGATCTCCAGGGCGGTGCCGTCGGCCAGCGTGCGGCTGTAGTGGTCGGTGGCCACGTGGTACGGGCCGGCGACGACGGCGGTGAGGTAGGTGGAGATCGGCTGCGTCGGCGCGAACCGCCAGGTGCGGGCGGCGCCGTCGTCGGTCACCTGCTCGTGCACGGCGTTGGACCGGACGTCCCAGGCGGCGGGCGCGGTGACGGTGAAGGAGAACGGGGCCTTCAGGTCGGGCTGCTCGAAGGTGGCGAACACCCGGCGGGCGTCGGCCGGCTCGTAGTGGGTGTAGAGGTAGGTCTCGCCGTCCACCGGGTCGGTGAAGCGGTGCAGGCCCTCGCCGGTGCGGCTGTACGCGCAGTCGGCGTCCACCACCAGGAGGTTCTCCGCGGTGAGGCCGTCGACGTGCACCCGGGCGCCGTCGAAGGCGGTGGCCGGGTCGAGCGCGCGGCCGTTCAGGGTGACCGCACGGACGGCGCTCGCCAGCAGGTCGAGGAAGGTCGAGGCGCCCGGCTCGTCGCACCGGAAGGCGATCGTGGTGGTGGAGCGGAAGGTGGCGGCCGCCGGCTCGGGGGCCGAGGTCACGTCCAGCCGGACCTGGTAGCTGTCCACGGCCAGGATGCTGGCCCGCTGCTGGGCTTCGTCGCGGCTCAGGTTCTTGCCCGGCACGGCGGTACTCCTTTGTCCGGCTCGCACGGTGGTGCGGTCTCAACTGGTGCGGTGGGTGCTGCGCGTCGTGGTGCTGCGGGGCATCCTTTCACGCCGCCCGCGCCGGTACCATTGCACAAACCGGGGCGCCGGTACGGAATCAGCGGCGCCGCGCGGGCGTTCGGGATCGGGTGGGCCCCGTGCCGGGGACCGCCCCGCATCTCACCGAAGGACGACAGCCGTGACGACTGCCGCTGAGCGCAAGACCGCCGACTTCTGGTTCGACCCGGCCTGCCCGTGGGCCTGGATGACGTCCCGCTGGCTGATCGAGGTCCAGCAGCTGCGCCCGGTGGACGTGAACTGGCACGTGATGAGCCTGTCCGTGCTGAACGAGCACCGTGACCTCCCGCAGGACTACCGCGAGCTGCTGGACAGCGCCTGGGGTCCGGTCCGGGTCTGCATCGCCGCCGCCCAGCAGCACGGCGACGAGGTGCTCGGCCGGCTCTACACCGAGCTGGGCACCCGCTTCCACAACCAGGGCCTGCCCCGGACCCGCGAGACCGTCGAGGCGGCGCTGGTCGCGGCGGGCCTGCCGGCCGGGCTGGCGGACGCCGCCGACACGGACGCGTACGACGAGGCCCTGCGCGCCTCGCACAAGGAGGGCATCACCCTGGTCGGCGAGGACGTCGGTACCCCGGTGATCGCGGTCGAGGGCGCGGACGGCGAGCGGGTGGCCTTCTTCGGCCCGGTGGTCACCCCGGCCCCGCGCGGCGAGGCCGCCGCCCGGCTCTGGGACGGCACCCTGCTGGTCGCGTCGACCCCGGGCTTCTACGAGATCAAGCGCACCCGCACCGCGGGTCCGTCCTTCGAGTAGCGGACGGCCCGCCCGCACCGGCGGGCGCCACGCGCGAGGGCCCGGTACCGCCGAGGAGCGGTACCGGGCCCTCGCGCGCGCGGCGGGACCTGTCGGACAAGCCCTAGCGGGCCGCTGCGGCGTCCCGGCGCTGCTTGAGCAGGCCGGCCCCGATCAGCAGTGCGACGAGCACGCCGGCCGCGTACAGCTGCTGCCGGTTGCCCTCGGTGGTGGTCATCAGCGCCAGGATGCCGACCACGGCGGCCATCGCCACCCAGGTCAGGTACGGGAAGCCCCACATCCGGACGGTGAGCAGCTCGGGCGCCTCGCGCTCCAGCCGGCGGCGCATCCGCAGCTGGACGACGCAGATGAAGAACCAGACCACCAGGATGGCGACGCCGGTGGTGTTCATCAGCCAGGTGAAGACGGTGTCGGGCCAGAACTTGGAGGCCAGCACGGCGCCGAAGCCGAACAGGCAGGAGGCGACCACGGCCAGTCGCGGCACCCCGCCGCTGACCCTGGCCAGCGCCTTCGGGCCCTGGCCGCGGGAGACCAGCGAGTACGCCATCCGGGAGGAGCCGTAGATGTTGGCGTTCATCGCGGAGAGCAGGGCGATCAGCACCACGGCCTCCATGATGGTGCCGGCGCCGGGCACGCCCAGGTGCTGCAGGACGGTCACGTAGGGGCCGTTCTCGACGACCGACGGGTCCTTCCAGGAGACCAGCGTGACGACCAGGGCCATCGAGCCGATGTAGAAGATCGCGATGCGCCAGACCGCCGTGCGCACCGCGTTGGCGACGTTGCGCTTGGGGTCGTCGGACTCGGCGGCGGCGATGGTGACGGTCTCCAGGCCTCCGTAGGCGAAGACCGAGGCGAGCAGGCCGACGATCAGGCCGCTGACGCCGGTGGGCAGGAAGCCGCCCTGGCCGGTGAGGTTCGTGGCGCCGGGAGCGCCGGGGCCGAGCACCCCGGTGACGCCCAGCGTGCCGATCACCAGGAAGGCGACGATCGCGGCGACCTTGATGGTGGCGAACCAGAACTCGAACTCGCCGAAGTTCTTCACCGCGGTGAGGTTGCTGGCGCAGAAGAAGACCATGAAGAGGCCGACCCAGACCCAGGCGGAGACGCCGGGGACCCAGCCGTTGACGATCTTGCCGGCGGCGGTGGCCTCGGCCGCGACGCCGCAGCAGAGCATCACCCAGTACATCCAGCCGGCGGTGATCCCGGCCCACGGGCCGATCTCCTTCTCGGCGTGCACCGAGAACGAGCCGGAGGCCGGGCGGGCCGCCGACATCTCGCCGAGCATCCGCATGATCAGCATGACCAGCAGGCCGGAGAGGGTGAACGCCAGGATGATGGCGGGTCCGGCCGCCGCGATGCCCGCCCCGGAACCGACGAAGAGGCCGGCGCCGATGACGCCGCCGAGCGCGATCATCGAGAGGTGGCGCTGCTTCAGACCGTGCGAGAGCTGCTGCCCGCCGGCCGGTGCTTCGGCGGTGGAGGTCGTCCCGGGCGCCGTGGGCGCGGAGGTACGGGCCATGAGGTGGGAATCCAGACTGTTCGGAATGCGGTGCGAATTGCCCAATATCCGGGGGCACCGCTGTCCATGCCAAGAATGACGCGCCCGGGCTCACGATACGGACCGGATCGTGACGGTATTCGGCCGGATCGCTCACGGTCCGTGGCCGCGAGGGGGACGGATCCGACAATCACGGCTGCCGGGGCTTTGTCCGGTTCCCTGACGGTGCCGGCGGCGATCACCACGTAGGTTCACAGGTGTTCACTCACCTGATCATCCGATCGCCGACCGTCCCCGTGCGGAGGAAACCCCCGATGGCCACTGCCACCACCCCGACTGCCACCACGTCGATACTGAGCCGCGGCGTCCTCGCCGACCTGCTGCCCGCCGCGTCCGGCCGGTTCGGCGCCCAGGCCCGCGACCTCGTCCTGGTGACCGGCGGCGCCGCCCTCACCGGTCTGGCCGCCCAGTTCTCGGTGACCGTCCACGGCTCCCCGGTGCCGGTCACCGGCCAGACCTTCGCCGCGCTGCTGGTCGGCACCGCGCTCGGCGCCCGCCGCGGGATCGCCTCGCTCGGCCTCTACCTGCTGGCCGGCATGGCGGGCCTGCCCTGGTTCGCCGAGGGCGCCTCCGGCTGGTCGATCCCCACCCTCGGCTACATGATCGGCTTCGTCCTGGCCGCCGCCCTCACCGGCGCGCTGGCCCGCCGGGGCGCCGACCGCACCCCGCTGAACACCGCCGCCACGATGGCGCTCGGCACCCTCGCCATCTACGCCGTCGGCGTGCCGTACCTCGCCTTCTCGCTGGGTGTCCCGCTGTCCCGCGCCGCCGAGCTCGGCCTCTACCCGTACCTGGTCGGCGACGCGCTGAAGGCCGTCCTCGCGGCCGGCGTCCTGCCGCTCGCCTGGAAGCTGCTCGGCAGGCGCTGACCGGTCACCTCCCCGGCCGGGCGCCCCGCGGGCCCGCTCGGCCGCCCCCTGCGCGGCCCGGGTGCACGCACGTGCCACACTCATGGCATGCGCGTGTACCTGGGCTCGGACCATGCCGGATACGAACTGAAGAACCACCTCGTGGAGTGGCTCAAGGAGGCCGGCCACGAGCCGGTCGACTGCGGGCCGCACATCTACGACGCGGCCGACGACTACCCCCCGTTCTGCCTGCGCGCCGCCGAGCGCACCGCGGCGGACCCGGAGGCGCTGGGCGTCGTGATCGGCGGTTCGGGCAACGGCGAGGCGATCGCCGCCAACAAGGTCAAGGGCGTCCGCGCGGCGCTGGCCTGGAGCGAGCAGACCGCCTCGCTCGGCCGCGAGCACAACAACGCCAACGTGATCTCCGTCGGCGGCCGGATGCACACCCAGGAGGAGGCGACCCGCTTCGTCGAGGTCTTCCTCAACACCCCGTACAGCGGCGACGCCCGGCACACCCGCCGGATCACGATGCTGAGCGAGTACGAGGTCACCGGCGAGCTCCCGCCGATCCCGGCCCACCACCCGCAGGGCTGATCCACCCCGTCGACCACCTCCGCCGGCCGGCCGCGCTCCCCAGCGCGGCCGGCC
>NZ_JBEXYC010000047.1:0-54628 GCF_040630835.1 Kitasatospora sp. NPDC005751 | reverse complement strand
TCAGTTGCGCTCGCGTCACACACCACGGTCTACCGGATCAGGACCCGCCGCGAAGGTGAATCGCCAAGATTGATCACGACCGAATACGTGCCCTAGGCAACCGGGTTGTGCTGGAGGCTCTCTCGGCGATCGCGCGGCGTCGCAAGGATCAACGCGACGACACCGCCTGGGACCGCCGCGAACCGCTGTTGCATGGACGAGTGGCCGACGAACAACTCGCGCGTATCGACAACGGCCAGGTACACGGCCACACGCACACTGCGGGTGACGGCCAGTAGCGGACCGCCTGCCGGATCGGTGGGACACCTGGTGCGCTGCCGTCCGGCACACCCACGCGCAGCCGTGGTGGGCGGGGGCCTTGGGCTTGCGGCTGATCAGGGTGCCGGCCGACGGCCGAATCCGCCCGCCTCGTGCTGTTCTCGGTCGTCGACCTTCCGGACCTACTCGGCCACTGATCGGGCCGGCTGCTCCTCTCCCTCGGGGTCGTGCTCACCGCGTCGTTCGCGATGATCCGGCTCGTCCCCGGCGACCCAATCCGCGCCGCGCTCGGCGTCGACGCCGCCCCCGCCCTGGTGGCCGCGCGCCGTCAGCAGCTCGGGCTCGACGCGCCGTTCCCGTCCCAGTAGCGGCACTACCTGAGTGGCCTCGCGCACGGCGACCTCGGCACCTCGCTGGTCACCGGGACCCCGGTCGCCAAGCTGGTCCGCACCCGGCTGCCGGCCACCCTGGAGATCGCCGGCCTTGCCTTCCTCGTCACTCTCGCCGCCGTCCGCACCCGCGACGGCCGCCACCCACGCAGCGAGCTGGCGTTCACGGCACTGACCTCCGGGCTGGCCGGCGTGCCGGACTTCGTCCTGGCCGCGCCGACACCGACCTCACCAACACCCCCATGTCCACCGCCCTCACCCGCCTCCACTACCACAACACCACCCGCCGCCTGATCCTCTCCACCCCCTGACCCCACCCCGCCCCCGAAGCGTCAGAATGGAACCATGCCCTCCCTGGAGACCACTCCGAAGATCCGCGCGCGGATGAGCAAGCAGCGCAGCCGCGACACGGACATCGAGATCGCCCTCCGCAGGACCCTGCACGCCGCCGGTCTCCGCTACCGGGTCCACCGCCGGCCGCTCAAGGGCGTGCGACGCGAGGCCGACATCCTCTTCGGTCCGGCGCGCGTCGCGGTCTTCGTCGACGGCTGCTTCTGGCACGGCTGCCCCGAGCACGCGACGTGGCCGAAGAACAACGCCGATTTCTGGCGGGAGAAGATCGAGAAGAACCGCACCAGGGACCACGACACGGACACCCGCCTCGCCGAGGCCGGCTGGCTGTCGGTGCGCGTCTGGGAGCACGAGAACCCCACCCAGGCCGCCGAGCGGATCGTCACCCTGGTCCGCGACCGCCGCGCCGCCGGCTACACTCTCACCACATGACCAGCTCCGACGCAGCCGCCCCATTTCTCGAGAAGCCGTACATGCTGGACCTGTTCGCCGGTCCGGGCGGGCTCGACGTGGCTGCACACATGCTCGGGGTGCAGTCGCTCGGGATCGAGTGGGACAAGAACGCCTGTGACACGCGCTACAAAGCCGGGCTGGAGACGTGGCACGCAGACGTCAGCGCGGTGCGTCGGGACAGGTTCGACGAGCTCCCCGCAGAGCTGAACGTGCTGGCTGGCGGCCCGCCGTGCCAGACGTACTCGGTGGCGGGCAACGGTGCCGGCCGCAGGGCGCTGGGCGAGGTGGAGAAGCTCATCCACGCGTTGATCGAAGGTTCCTCCGACGAGGAGATCGACGCGCAGCTGGAAGAGCTCGAGAAGCTGACCGGGGACCACCGGACGACTCTGGTCCTGGAGCCCCTGCGGTACGCGGTCAAGGCGCTCAGCTGCGAGAAGCGGGGCAATCGCCCCTTCGACGTGATCGTTCTCGAGCAGGTTCCCCAGGTCAAGAACCTCTGGAAGGTCTACAAGGAGGCCTTGGAGAAGGGCTTGCCTGGAACGGACGGGACGAGGGTGAAGTACAAGGTCGCCGAGGTCGCGACCCTGCACACCGAGGCGTACGGCGTCCCCCAGAGCCGCCGGCGGACGATCCTGATCGCGCGACTCGCCGAACACGGCAACCCTCACCTTCCGCGCCCGACTCACCACACGTTCAGCCCGCACAATCCGGCACTGGGCGGCCCGGACGACGAGAAGGTGATGGCCCAGCCTTGCCAGACGGCACTGCCGGTGGCGGAAGGCACCACACCGCTCAAGCCCTGGGTCTCGATGGGTGAAGTGCTCGGGGTGAAGTCGGGACCCGAGCGCAGGAAGGTTCCGTTCCAGATCAGGTCGAACTACAGCACCGGTGGCGTCTCGGAGAATCGCGGTATCCGCACAGACCGGCAGCCGTCGTTCACGGTCACCGGGAAGGTCTCCCGCAACGCCGTCCAGCACCCGGATCTCAGTCCGCACCATCCGGAGCGTCTGTCCATTCGGGAGGCCGGCGTCCTTCAGACCTTCCCGCCCGACTACCCCTGGTCGAGCGGCGACCAGTCACAGCAGGTGGGCAATGCCGTGCCCCCACTGTTCGGCATGCACGTGCTGGCCTCGGCCCTGTCCCTGCCGACCGCGGCGGAGGAGAGGTTCCGGGACGCCTGGAAGGTGCCCACCCCCGAGGATCACGTCCTTCTTCGCAAGAAGGGTGGCTGCGACATTCCGGAGGTGGGCTGCGGCCCGAACTGCCCGAAGCCCGAGGATCAGTCCTCCCCCTCGACCTCCTCCGCCGCCCGTCCCCGGACGGCCGCATCCGCGAAGAGCTCGGCGAAGTAGTCCACCAGCCTGCTCACGGAGAGTTCCGGTGCCGGTTCCTCCTCGGGCCCGGTCGGGAGCACGTGCCGTGACACCTGGCGGGCGGTTTCGGCCTCGGCGATCCAGTCGAGCAGGGGCCGGGACTCACGGTCGGCGTCGGGGGCGATCACGTCGTACATCAGTGTCGCCGCGGAGACGTTCACGGCTCCGGCGAGCGCGTTGACCTCGCGGCCGGTGGTGACGACCCCCTTCGCGACCAGCCGGACGATCGCCTGGGCCGTAGGCCGGTGGTTGATCACGGACATGCGCAATGCGGTGTTGAGGATGTCCTGGCTCCCGCAGGCCGTGACGACGGGCTCGTAGTCCGCGCCGTCGCGGAAGAGCTCGGCCGCCCACCAGAGGCGGGCGAAGGCCTGCTTGTGGTACTGCCCCCGGAAGCGCTCGGCCGCCACCTTGCCGGGCTTGCCGTCCTTGGGCTCCGCCAGGTGCCGCCAGACCACGTAGTCCGGGGCGACGCCGAGCGCGAGGAAGTTCCAGAAGGCGGGGTCGGCCGCCTCCCTGCGGGAGAGCCGCAGCGCCGCATGGAGGCGCGGAGCGAGCCAGGCGTCGGCCTGGGTCGCCTTGAACCCGTTGCCGCGGCAGTAGCTCATGGCGTCCTCGGCCAAGTCGCGGACGGGTCGCAGCTCCCCCCTCCGGTCCTCGTGCGGAAGCCGTTCGGTGAGTTCATTGAGCTTGATGCTGGGCACGTCCCCGCGACCGCTGAGCAGCCCGTCGGTGAGGAAGTCCGCCGCCTCGGCGTTCGGCAGCAGGGCGAGGCGCTCCGGGAGGTGGACGGGTCGGTCGGTCATGCGTCGTCCCCCTGTGTGAGGCGTTCCAGGTCACGGATGGTGGTGGACAGCGTCCGGGGGACGCCGGCGCGCCGGGAGGCGGCGAAGTGGATCCGGGATTGGAGTTCCCCCCATCCGGTGGCGGAGGATCCTGTGCGCGCCGCGTGGACCGCCCGCAACGCCTGCTCCGGCTCCCGGTCGGCGTACATGTCGGGGAGCATCTCCCGGAGCACCTCGCCCTGCCAACCGTGCGGGAACACCGGGGTCCCGTCTTCCTCGACCTCCAGGTCACCGACGGCGGAGTGGAAGACCGCCGTCCAGATCTCGGAGCACATCTGCGCGAGGAGGAGTTCCCGTACGGTCGCCTCCGGTCCGGTGCCGCCGTCGGCACCCATCAGGTCACCGAGGCCGTCGAAGTCGGTGTTGACCCGGACGGCGGGGATCCGACCGGTGGTGTCGACCAGCCACGGGGAGTCCTTGTAGCGCTGGAGGCGGCTGGCCCCTGCCGCGAAGTTGACCATCCTGACCTCTAGTTCGCGAGCCAACGAGGGCGCGGTCTCGATGACGTCGACGAACCACTCCACGTCGGATGTGGCGATCACGCGACCCGGCACTCCGTCGACGGTGGCCACCACGTGCACCGTGAGGGAAGCCCGGTCGAGGAGGTCGCAACGATGAACGTACAGCTCGGCGGTCCGCTCGCGGGCATCCTCGGAGACGGCGGCGAACTCCACCGTCGTACGGGTGTTAGTGGCCCGCTCGGCGAGGACGGCGACCAACTTGACGTCCTGCCAAGGGCCCGAGGGATCGAGGGCCTTGGCCGGGAGGCCCGCGGAGAGGCGCAGTCGGGCCTGGGTCCAATCGGGGCGGTCCTCGTCGGGCCCGAGGGCGACGACGCGTTCGACGGTGGACAGGTACTTGCTCTCCACGTCCTCCCAGGGCTCGCCCTCCGCCTTGAGCTGGGCGCTGTCGACGCGCCAGGAGACGTTCCCGGTGAGCCGCCGATAGGGGTAGACCTTCACGCCTGCTCCCCCTTTCCGCTGCGGAGTTCGACGACCAGTCCGGTCAGCTGGGCCCGGACCGGGTGCCGGGAGACGTCGGTGACGCCCCGGAAGACGGCCTTGCGGCTTCCCGGCGACAGCTGCAGGGAGCCGTCGACGACCTCGCAACCGCTGATGGCGACGAGGTCCTTCCAGGGGGCGGCCGGCCGGGGGCCGGAGCGCACGTCGAACTTGGCGACCGGGGTGACCGGACGGTCCGTGTCCACCCCGGGGGACACCCGAAGGTCGACCGTGACCGACCACGCTCCCGTCTCGTCGATCAGGGCATCGACGTTGTCCAGCTCGGGCAATGCCGCTGCCACGGGACGTGCTTTCTTCGGGCCGCCGCCCACCTTGAGCCGGCCTGCGATCTTGGCTTCCCCCCCGTTGCGGCGCTTGGCCTTCGGCACGGCCACGAGGTCGCGCACGGCCGTGTTCGCAGCGGTGGTCAGCGCGGCGATCCGCCGGTAAGCGGAGGGTGAGTACGACAGCCGCAACTCCTCCGTCTGCCCCCACTTGTTGTGCTCGGGGGGCTCGGAGGCCCGCAGGAACTCCTCGGCCGCCTCGGCGCCGAGGGCCTCCGGGCCCGCCGCACGGCCGGCGAGGAGGATGGCCTGGAAGGGGTTGGTGCCGACCGGGATGTTGGTGACGGCACTGTCCTTGACGGTCATGCGGCTGCCACGCATCGAGACCATCCGGTTGGGACGGCCGTCGGCGTCCTCGGCGTCGGTGACCAGGACCACGGCCTCGTGCGGCACGGCACCGCGCGCCTGACCTCCGTGCAGCGGCACGTTGATCTGGACGCAGGCTCGGGCGACCTGCCCCGGGCCCGTGAGCCGGTCGACGGTGGCCCCCTCCAGGAAGGCCCGCAGGGCGCGGGTGCGGGAGGGCTGGGCCACGGCCGGATCCACGTGTTCCTCCGGGATCAGCACTTCGCCGTTGCGGTACGAGCGGACGGACGCCTCCAGGTGCGGCTTGCGATCGCCGCCTCCGGTCATCGCGGCCCAGAAGTTGCGACCGAGCGCGTCGACGAGCCGGGCGTGCATGCGGTGGACGGAATCGTCGTCCTCACCGGTCTCCTCGTCGTCCACGGCGCCGTTGACGGCCAGCAGGCTGGCCACGTCGTGGGCACCGACGATGAGGAAGGAGGTGCCGGGTGCCGCGCTCTCACGCGTGAGGTGCAGCTTCTCGACGGTCTCTTCGTCGGCCCACCAGGAACGGACCACGTCCGCGGACTCGCTGGTCGGATCGGGACGTCCGAACCAGGCCGGACCGGCACACGCCCGGTCGTCGACCTCGCGCCAGGGGAGGTCGAGCCGGCCGATGAGACGTCGCTCGGTGCGGCCCTCGTGGGGCTCCGAGAGGGTGGAGTTGATCAGCACCAAGCCGAGTCGGCTGGTGGCCCACAGAGTCGCCTTGCCCAGACCGTAGGAACCGCCGGCGCCGAGGTCCCGTTTGTGACTGTCGAGTTGACGACGGACGACGGCGGCGAAGAGCCCGTCCTCGTAGTCGCCGCCGGTCAGACCGGTGGCGTTGTAGTCGTCGACGCGGAGCAGCACGAGGCGGTCGTGCTGGTACATGTCACGCAGTCCGGCCGCGATCGTGCGCGAGACCTTGCTCTGCTTCCCGCCGTCGGCGGTGAGCGCGTCGTAGTGCGGCCGTAGGCGCTCCCAGTCGATGGCCTCGCGGAAGCGGGCGAGGGGCTCGCCGGTGAGTTCGTGCAGGGTGTACCGCACCCGCACGGGCTCGGCATGCTCGAGGCGCGCGTCGAGGCTGTTCTGCGTGGCTTCGCGGGCGAGCACCGAGACGTCGGCCTCGAACGCGAACGCCGCGGCGTTGCCGTACTCCCTGCCACCGTCGGCGTGGGCCGGCCTGTGATACCACTGGACGGGCAAGGCGAGTTGGGCGTCGGCGCTGCGCGTGTGGACGGTCTCCAGGTCGGTGTTGAGAACTTCGGCGATGCGCCGAATTGTCTCGTCCCGGGGCACGGACCGGCCGACGATCCAAGCCGAGACGGCGGCCCGGGTCACCTCCAGCTCCAGCGCCAGATCGGTCTGACTCTTCCCGGCATTCCTGAGCTGGCGTGCCAGCCAGGGGCCGAACTCCTCAGCCGCCTTCACGTCCTACCTGCTTCCGAATGGCCTGTCTCACGAGGTGAGGGCCACGCTATCGCATCACTGTTGACAGCGACACCCCCTTGTCAATCGACCTTTGACAGGTGGCATGTCCAGTGGAACCGAGCGTCGAACACGATCGAATATCGAAACGGGGAAGGACTCCCGAACCTGCCCGATTTTGCGCGAAAAGCCCGAAGAATCCGCGTTCGACCCGGGGTTGCACACCGCCGGGCTCCATGTGCTAAGTTTTCTGCCACTTCCGCGGCGGGCGCCGTGGAAGTGGCCCTGCAACAGGGTGTGGCATGCCCGTTTTCCTGGGGGAATTCCTTACGGCCGCCTCCGGAGTCCTTCACGGATTCCGCCGTTCCGCACGCGATCCGTCTCCCTCCTGCACCACCTCGCACCACTCCATCGTGCAAGTCCACGAAAGCGAAGCGAAAGCGCAGGTAGCTCCGGTGTCCCCGCAGAATTCCCCGCTCCACCGCATGCGTTCCATCGTCACCACGTACGACCGGCTCACCGCCGAGGCCCCGCAGGACCTCGGCGCCTACCTCTACCTCTACGGCATCGACCACGACATGGTCGCTACCTACCGGAACGCCATCTGCGACGCCGAGGCCCGGGCGCGTCGCCCGCGTCGAAACCCCGGTCACTGCCAGCGCATCGTCAGGATCACCGTGCGCCGCGCCCGCTGACGGCGCCTCCGACATACGTTCCCACCGCCCACCGCATCCGAAGTGGAAACATTCGTGGCCGATCCGCAGTCCCCGGTGATCCGTACCGTCGTCGAGCAGTCCCTCCGCGTCCTGGAGACCTACGGCATCGATCCGGGCCTGATCCCCGAGCACGCCAACGGCGAACGCCGCATCACCCAGGGTGGGTACGGCGACCGGCAGCTCTTCGAGCTCGTCCAGAACGCGGCCGATGAGCTGCGCGGCGAGCCCGGCGGCCGGATCCACGTCGTCCTCACCGGCACCCACCTTTACTGCGCCAACCAGGGTGACCCCGTGACGCCCGAGGGTGCCGAGACCATCCTGCGCATGAGCATGTCCCGCAAGCGCGGCGGGCAGATCGGCCGCTTCGGCGTGGGCGTGAAGTCGGTCCTGGTGGTGACCGACGCACCCGAATTCTTCAGCAGCGGAGGCAGTTTCGGCTTCGACCGGGCCTGGTCGTACGAGCTGATCCGGAATGTGCCCGGCGTTCGCGAGCGGCTCGGCGAGGACTTCGAGGCGCCCGTGCTGCGAATGGCCCGCGAGCTGGACATGGCCGCCGAGCGCCGCCGGGACCCCGTACTGGACGAGCTGCTGGAGTGGGCCACCACGGTGGTCCGCCTTCCGCTGCTCCCCGGCGCCGCCGATCGGCTGGGCAAGGACATGCACGGCCACCAGGGCGTGGCCGGCCACGACACCCGCGAGGAGTTCCCCTCGGGCTTCCACCTCTTCTCCCCGCACGTGGGCCCGGTGGTGCTGGAGGACCGCCGGCCGGGCCGGATCGCGCGCCGTGCCCTCCGGTCCGAGCAGGACGGCAGCCTGCACACGATCCACGAGGACCGCGTCGGCAAGCAGCCGGCGAGCTCGCAGTGGCGGGTCTTCACCATCGCCCACGAACCGACCGAGGCGGCCCGCCGCGACGCCGGCGAGCTGCACGACCGGGTCTCCATCGACCTGTCCTGGGCCGTTCCGGCCTACCGCGCCGACGAGAAGACCGGGGTGCTCAGCGCGGCCGACGCCCGAGGCCGGGGCAGGTTCTGGTCCTTCTTCCCGACCAAGTACGAGATGACCCTGAGCGGCATCCTGAACGGCGCCTGGAAGACCAACGAGGACCGCCAGAACCTGCTCGATTCCTCGCCGTTCAACGTCGAGATGATCCGGGTCGCGGCCCGGCTGGTGGTGGAGTCGCTGCCCGAGCTCGCCCCGGCGGAGGACCCCGGCGCGTACCTCCCGCTGCTGCCCGGTCGCAGCAAGGGCGTGGAGACGATCAGTTGGGCCGACCGCCTGCTCACCGAGCAGATCTGGGCCGCCGCGGCGGCACGCCCGTCGTTGCCCGACCAGGACGGTGTGCTGCGCACGCCCCGTGACCTGAACATCCATCCCGACCTGGGCAAGGACAGCAGCGCGGTCAACCGCTGGCTGCGGATCTGGCACGCGTACGCCGGCCGTCCTCGCGACTGGGTGCACCCCTCGGTCGAGGTCACGGACCTGCGGTCGGGCAAGGTCCAACACATCCTGGCCGCCGCCGGACGGCAGCGGGCCTCGGTCGTCACCTGGTTGGAGGCGCTGGCCTCGGACGGCTCGGCGCCGGCCTCGGCGGCCGCCATCCGGATCGTCGCCGACATGATCGTTTCGAACGCCGCCTGTGCCGCCGAGGCCCGGAAGGCGAGGATCGTCCTCACCGAGGAGCACGGACTGGTCGCCCCGCTGGGCAGCGTGGTGTACCGGCGTACCGAGGAGGACGGGCTGCGGGAGTCGCTGGTCTACGTCGACCGCGCCCTGTCCGACGACCCATCGCTCTCCTCCGTCCTCACCACCCTCGGCATCCAGGAGGCCGACGTCCGGGGGCGTTTCGTGAGCGTCCTCGACCAGGGCTTCGCCTCGTACGGTCCGCAGAAGTGGACCCGCTTCTGGGAGTTGTTCCACCGGGCGGGTTCCTCGGTGGTGGGCCACGAGGTGACCGACCGGGTGCCGGCGCCGACGGACACCCTGATGGTGCGCACCGCGGACGGTCGCTTCCGCCTCGTCCGCGACTGTCTGCTTCCCGGGGTCGTCGTCACCGCGGAGAGCGACCCCGAGATCGCGGTGGACATGCGCTTCCACTCCGATGACGCGGGATTCTTCCGTGAGTTGGGCCTGCGGGACCGTCCGACTCCCGGCCACCGGCCCAAGGACGAACCCTGGTTCGAGGAGTACCGGGAGGCCATTCACAGGGCGTACTGCCGCAGGCTCGACGACCAGGCGAGTCGGCCCACCCTGGCCAGGACCAGGATCGAGGGCTCGCCCGTCGGCGGGCCGCTGCACCTGCTGCCCCTGCTCTCGGACGAGGCCCGCGCGGCCTTCCTGCAGGCGCTGCCCGAGGAAGCCCTGATCGAGAGCTGGACCCTGCAGATCGGAGCACAGGCCGGCACGCGCCAGTCCGTGGCGTCCCCGATCCGCTGGATGCTCGGTCGGCACGGTCGGGTGAGGACCTCCCAGGGGCTCAAGCTCCTCAAGGAGGCCGTGGGACCCCAGCTCGACGCGTACCGTGACGTGCTCCCGGTGGCGTCGCTCAGTACCGAGAAGGCGCGCAAGCTCGGACTCGCGAGCAGCGTCGAGAAGGTCCGCCCGCAGCAGTGGGAGCAGCTCCTCGGGAAGCTGCAGGAGAGCGAGGACGACGCGTTCGTCGGCTCGACCTACGCTCTGTTGACCCGGTTGGAGATCGACTTCCCCGAGGACTCGCTGACCCGCTGCCGGGTCGGCGACGCCTGGGACACCCGGGAGGACGGCGAGATTGCCGTCGCCGCCGACCGGAACGAATACCGCTCGCTGCGCTCCGAGCGGGTGCCGGCGCTGCTGATGCCGGACCAGGAGTCCGCCGAGCTCATGGTCGAGCGCTGGGGCATGCTGCGCCACGACGACGCCGTCACCCGGGAGACCCGGCACGAGTCGACCGTGGAACCGGTCCCGCTGGTCGAGGAGTTCCCGACGCTGCGCCAGAGGATGGGCAACTCGGTCGGCACGTACACGTTGCTGCGCTGCACCGCGTTGGAGGAGGTGGTCCGCACCCCGCACCGCCCCCGAGCGAAGTCCCTGGAGAGTGCGCGCGACGGGAATGTGATCAAGGTCCTGGACTCCCTGGACCGACTCGGCGTGCTCCGCGCCGTGGACCAGGAGCTGGGTCTGCGCATGGGCGAGACGGGCTGCCGGGCGGTTCTGGACGCACAGACCCGCCAGGAGCAGGACGAGCAGGTGCGATCCACGCTGAAGGCGATCCGCGGGGCCGAGGACGTGACGGCCAAGCTGGAACTGCTGATCGGGGCGCAGGCGCTCCGCGACCGGCTCCCCGCCGGACTCCTGGAGGCCGAACTCCAGGAGTCGGACGGCAAGGAGCCCTCCGGTCTGCGGATCGCCCAGATGGCGTTCAACGCACACGGCGACACCGTGCTCAAGATCCACGCACGCGACATCCTGGAGCGCTTCCCGAGCGCTCCCTCCTCCTACACCGGTGGTCCGTCGGCGGTCTCCTTCGTCGCCGACCTCGGTCTGCCCGCGCCCTTCGCCGGCTACCGGGCCCCGGCCCTCGAACAGAGCCTGACCGTGGAAGGCCCCCGGGACTTCCCACGCCTGCACGACTACCAGGAGCGGCTCGCCCTCAACATCTTCGAGATGCTGGACCGGTTCACCCCACAGCGCGCCATGCTGTCCCTGCCCACCGGCGCGGGCAAGACGCGCGTGACCGCCGAGGCGGTCATCCGCTGGGTCAAGCAGACCGGCGTACTCAAGGGCCCCATCCTGTGGATCGCCCAGACCGAGGAACTGTGCGAACAGGCCGTACAGAGCTGGCAGTTCGTCTGGAGCAGGGCAGGGGCACAGGACCGGCTGACCATCAACCGGCTGTGGACCTCCAACGAGGCGGCCCCGGTCACCGACGGGCCGCAGCTCGTGGTGGCCACCGACGCCAAGCTGCGGGTGTGCCTGGACACCGACCGGTACGCCTGGCTCCGCGCCGCCGCACTGGTGGTGGTGGACGAGGCGCACGTCGCGACCAGCCCGAGCTACACCGAGATCCTGAGCCTGCTCGGCCTGACCCAGCACCGGACCGAACGGCACCTGCTCGGCCTCACCGCCACCCCGTTCCGCGGCCACAACGAGGAGGAGACCCGCCGGCTGGTCAACCGGTTCGGCGCCCGCCGGCTGGACGAGGGCGTCTTCCCCTCCGGCGACGCCTACGGGCACCTCCAGGAGCTGGGCGTGCTCGCACGCGTCGAACACAAGGAACTGATCGGCGGCACCATCGTGCTGGACCGCCAGGAGCGAGCGAGCGCCGAACAGTTCAGCCTGCTCTCCAAGGCCGCCGAACAGCGACTGGCCGACGACCACGACCGCAGCCGACGCATCATCGCGGAGATCACGGCGATGGACGACGACTGGCCGGTGCTGGTGTTCGCCACCTCGGTGGAGCACGCCAAGTATCTGGCGGCCAAGCTGAGGGACCAAGACATCTCCGCCTCCTCGGTGGACGCCACCACCTCCGACAACGACCGCCGCGCCCGCATCCGGGACTTCCGTGACGGTCGCGTGCGGGTGCTCACCAACTACGGTGTCCTCACCCAGGGCTTCGACGCCCCCGCCACCCGCGCCGTGGTCGTCGCCCGACCCGTCTACAGCCCGAACGTGTATCAGCAGATGATCGGGCGCGGTCTGCGTGGCCCACGCAACGGCGGCAAGGACACCTGCCTGATCCTCAACGTCCGAGACAACATCCGGAACTTCGACACCGCCCTCGCCTTCACCGCGTTCGAGCACCTCTGGAGCAAGAAGTGACCCTCCCTGCCGAGGACGACCCGGTCCTCACGGCCGAGCAACAGGCCGTCGTGGACCAGCCCTGGGACACCCGCCTGCTGGTCACCGCCGGAGCAGGTACGGGCAAGACGCACACCCTGGTGCGCCGCATGGACGCGCTCGTCGGCAATGCCGACCCGGACGGGGCGCTGGAGGCCGGCGAGCTGCTGGTCCTCAGCTTCTCCCGCGCCGCCGTCCGCGAGCTTCGCGACCGCATCGCCCGGCACGGCGAGCACGCCCGACGGGTGCGGGTGCAGACCTTCGACTCGTGGGCGTACTCCCTCCTGGTGCAGGTTCACCCGGACGGCGAGTGGTCGGCACTCTCCTTCGACGAGCGGATCCGAGCCGCCACCGACGCGATCGAGAAGGGCGCGTTGGATGCCCTGGAGGCAGGTCCGCCCGCCCACCTGATCGTCGACGAGGTGCAGGACCTCGTGGGTGCGCGCCGCGAGATGGTGGAGGCACTGCTCGACCGCCTCCAGGACTCCTGCGGATTCACCCTCGTCGGGGATCCCGCCCAGGCGATCTACGACTTCCAGATCCAGGACCCGGAGGAGTACGCCGACCGGACCGACCTCTTCCTGCGCTGGGTCCGTGCCTCGTACGCCGACGACCTGGTGGAACTGCTGCTGACCCGGAACTTCCGGGCCGTCACGCCCGAAACGCGCACGGCGCTCCCGCTCGGCCGCGCCGTCCAGGGCATCGGCAGCGCGCCCGAGGGCGTCGACGCGGCGGCCGAACGGCTCCACGGCGAGCTGCGCGAACTGCTGCTCGACCTCCCGGACCTGGGTCCCCTCACCGACTCGTTCACCCTCGACTCGCTGCGCTCCTTCCCCGGCACCTGCGCGATCCTGACCCGCGACAACCGACAGGCCCTGCTCGTCTCGCAGCTGCTGCAGGAGCAGGGCGTACCTCATGCCCTGCGCCGCTCGCTCCAGGACCGGCCGGTACCGCACTGGGTCGCCGAACTGCTGCGCCGCACCGAGGCCGCCACCCTCACCGAGGCACGGCTGCGCGAACTGCTCCTCGCGATGCCACTGCCCGAGGGCACCGACCCGGACCGGGTGTGGCGGGCCCTTCGCGGGGCGGCCCGCGGCAACGGACGGGGCACCCTCGACGTGGCGCGGCTGCGCGGGCTGGTGGCGGAGCGCCGGTTCCCGGACGAGCTGGCCGACCCGGAGCCTGCCCGGCTGATCGTGTCCACGGTGCACCGTTCCAAGGGATTGGAGTTCGACCGGGTGGTGCTCCTCACCCCGCCGACCGTGACCGAACTGCGTCGACAGGACAACGAGCTCGACACGCCCGCTGAGGCCCGCGCGCTCTACGTCGCGATGACCCGGGCCCGCGAGGACCTGTACCGGATCGCGGCGCCCGTGACCGCGACGCTGCTCAAGCACAGGCCGACCGGCCGCTGGTACCGAGGTGTCCTCAACCCACGCCTCAAGTGGCGCCGCGACGGCATCGAGGTGCGGGCCGGCGACGTCTGCGCACGGGAACCGGCCGACGCCGCACACGACGCCCCCGCCGCCCAGTCGCACCTGCTGGAACGGGTGCGGCCGGGGGACGCGGTGACGTTCCGACTGCGGGACGCCCTCCCCCTGGGCGCCGAGCAGAGTCCCGGGTACGCGTTGCTGCACGAGGGACGGGAGATCGGGGACGCCTCCGAGGTCTTCAGATGCCACCTGTACGCGGTTCTGAAGGTGGGCCCGACCTGGGACATCCGGTGGCCCGAGGAGATCTCCGGCCTGCGCGTCGACTGTCTGGAGTCGGTCGCGGGCAGCACGGCCGCCGGGGCCAACGCGGGCATCGGCGACCGCGGGGTGTGGATCGCCCCGCGCATCAGCGGAATCGGACGATTCCGGCACCTCGCCGGAGCCGAGGAGGAGCAAAAATGACCATCCATGCAGGGCGCCACGAGGCGCACTACGAGGTCCGCGAGGACCTGGTGGCCCGGCTCCGCCGGGAGCTGCTGGGCCCCGACATCGACGCCGCCGCCGAGGACCGCGCCGAGGTCCTGGACCAGGACGCGCCGATCACCCGCTACCCCGTCGGCGTGCTCTTCCCCCGCCCGGCCGATGCCGACGCCCGCCTGCGCATCCAGGAGGACGCCGCCGAGGAGGAGGGCCTGGACGAGGAACCCGTCACCGGGGCGGACGGCGCGGACGAGTCCGGCCCGGGTGCCGAGCGCCCCCATGCCGGCGACCGACGCCCCTCCTCCGTCGGCCTGACCTTCGCGGTCGACCTCGACGAGGCGCGGGAGATCGTGGTATCGGCGCGCGCCGCGGTCTACGAGCCGGAGGACGCCGAAGGTCGCAAGGTCTCGGCCCGGCGCAGCGAGGCCCGCACCACCTCCGACCAGCGGGAACGCTGGCGCCGGGTGGAGCTGGACCTGCCGGACACCACGATCGACGTCACACGCCCGGGTCGTGGCGCGTCCCGTGACCTGTTCGACGGGACGGCGCGGTTGGAGGTCCACGTGCGCCGCCCGTCCCCGGAGACCGTCACCGTCACCGTCACCGTCGCCCTGGTCAACGTCCGGAAGGTGGGCGAACGCGAATTGCAGGACGCCTTCGCCCTCTTCCAGACCGGCCTGACGGTCCGCGCCGCCGACGGTTCCAGCGCCTTCGTGGAGCGCCCCGCCGCCCTGTCCGCCGTGGACGCGGAACTGGAGACCAGCCGACTGCTGCACCGGCACGCCCCTACCTTCGCCACCGGCCACGGCTGTGCGGCGGTGTGGGACTGGACGCCCGCCCCGGTCGGCCTCATGGACAAGACGGACGCGGCCGTGGCGGAGGTCCGCACCGAGTTCGTACCCACGCACGAGGTGCTGCTCACCGACTCCAATCCGGAGATCGACGACGAGGCGCTCACCATGCTCGGCCTCGCCGAGGCCCCCGACGTCGAAGTGATCGCCGCCCTGGAGGGCCTGGCATCGGGCTACGAGCGGTGGATCGGACGGAAGCGGGACGAGGCCGCGGAGCTCGCGGGCACGCCGTACGAACAGGCCGCGTCCGAGGCGATCCGGTCGTGTGGTGAGGCCCTGGACCGGATCCGGGAAGGCATCGCGCTGCTCCGCGACAAGCCCGACCTAATGCGCGCGTTCCGCCTGGCCAACCGAGCCATGGCGACCCAGCGGGCCCGGAGCGACTGGGTCCGGCACGGTCGGGAAGGCGAGCCGGACCTGGCATCCGCGCGCTGGCGTCCGTTCCAGATCTCCTTCGTGCTGCTGTGCCTGGCCGGGGTGGACGACCCGAACCACCCCGACCGCGGTGTGTCGGACCTGTTGTGGTTCCCCACCGGTGGTGGCAAGACCGAGGCGTACCTGGGCCTGATCGCGCTGACCACCTTCCTGCGCCGGATGCGACTGGGGCCTGCGGGCGGCGGCGTCACCGTACTGATGCGGTACACCTTGCGCCTCCTGACCCTCCAGCAGTTCGAGCGCGCCGCGATCCTGATCTGTGCCATGGAACGGATGCGCCGCGAGAATTCCGCCGAGCTGGGGCACGAGGAGATCTCGCTCGGCATGTGGGTGGGACGGTCCGCCACCCCGAACACCCTGAAGGCCGCCGCCGAACAGCTCGGCGCGGCCCGCGCCGGACGGGTGCTCCAGAAGGAGAACCCGGTCCAGCTGCACGCCTGCCCGTGGTGCGGGTCCGCCCTCGACGCCCACCACTACTCGGTCGACGAGGAGGCCGTCCGGATGGACGTCCGCTGCTCCGGCCCGGACTGCGCGTTCTCCGACGGACTGCCCGTGCACCTGGTCGACCAGACCATCTACCACGCCCGGCCGACCCTGGTCATCGCCACCGTCGACAAGTTCGCCTCGATGCCCTGGCGGAAGGAGAGCGCCGCCCTGTTCAACCGGGACCGGCAGGACTCCACCCCGCCCCCGGAGCTGATCGTGCAAGACGAGCTGCACCTGATCTCCGGTCCGCTGGGTACCCTGACCGGCCTGTACGAGACGGCCGTCGACGTGCTCGCCGACCGTCCCAAGGTGATCGCGTCGACCGCCACCATCCGCCGCGCCGCCGAGCAGGGCAGGGCGCTGTTCTCCCGTGAGGTCCGGCAGTTCCCGCCGGCCGGTCTGGACGCCCGGGATTCCTGGTTCGCCGTCGAGACCTCCGCCGGTGAGAAGGCGTCCCGCCGCTACGTGGGTCTGCTCGCGCCAGGGACCAGCCAGTCCACGCTGCTGATCCGTACCTACGCCACGCTGCTCCACCAGGCGATGCAGGCCGACACCACCGACCGGGTGCGCGACGCCTATTGGACCCTGGTCGGCTACTTCAACAGCCTGCGGCTGCTTTCCGCCGCCGAACTCCAGGTCCACGACGACGTCGTGGCCTACCTGGAACACCTTGCCGAGCGGGACGGCTGCGAGCCCCGTCCCGTCGACAACTACTCCGAGCTGACCAGTCGGGTCGACGCCAGCGACATCCCGACCCGCCTGAAGCAGATCGAGCGGCGGCTCCCGGGCGACGACGTGGTCGACGTCCTTCTGGCCACGAACATGATCGCCGTGGGCGTGGACGTGAACCGGCTCGGACTGATGGCCGTCATGGGCCAGCCGCAGACGACCGCCGAGTACATCCAGGCGACCAGCCGGGTCGGCCGCGCGCACCCCGGCCTGGTGGCGGTGATGCTCAACGCGGGCCGTTCCCGTGACCGATCCCACTACGAGAACTTCCAGCACTTCCACTCCGCGCTCTACCGCGAGGTCGAATCCACCTCGGTCACCCCGTTCTCGGCCCGCGCCCGCGCCCGGGGCCTGCACGCGGTGATCGTCGCCCTCGCCCGGATCGTGATCCCCGCCGCCCGCGAGAACGAGAACGCGGGTGACATCGACCTCTTCGTGGACGAGCTTAGGGAAACGATCCGCCCGAGGATCCTCGAACGGGTCGAGCAGGTCTCCCCGCCGGAGACCGCCGCCAAGGAGGTCGCCCACGTGGCCGCGGCCTTCGATGAGTTCGTCGACTGGTGGTACGACGAGGCCGAGGCGCACAACGGTCTGCTCTACGAGCCCAAGCGCGGAAACCCCGCCCGCTCGCTGCTCAAGCCCTACAACGACGCCCTGGAGGACGTCGAGGCGTGGGAGACCTTGTGGTCCCTCCGCGACGTCGACGCCGAGTCCGCCCTCTTCGTGGAGGCATCCCGATGACCCCGCCCCCTTCCCGCCGCCGACGCGCCGGCGTCGGCTCCGCCGCACCGGCCCGCACGCTGCCCCGCCGCGGGGCGATCCGCCGGGCCCAGGCCATCACGACCTACGGCGTGGGTTCCTTGATCGCCGTGGAACAGGAGTCGTTCATCGTCGCGGGCATCGACGCCGCGCAGGAGCAGTGGCCCCGCGACGAATCCCCCGTGATCCACGAGCCTCGCCTCGCCCGCGTACTGAACGTGAGCCACTTCCGTCTGCCGCCCGCTTCAGGCGACGACAGTCGCGACGGCATCCGGGTCCGGCGCTTCCCCCTGTGGCACCACTGCCCCGGGTGCCACGCGCTGGACCACGTCCGGAAGTTCAATTCCCCGGCGGGGCGCAACGAGTGCGGCGAGTGCGCCGAGACCCTGGTGCCCTCCCGGTTCGTGGTGGCGTGCGAGGACGGGCACCTCTCCGACTTCCCGTACTGGACGTGGCTGCATCGGGGGCGCCGCGGCGACGGCGAGGCCGGTTTCTGCGGCGGCCGGATGAGCCTTCGGTCCTCGGGCCGCACCTCCTCGCTCCGCTCGGTGGTGCTCTCCTGTTCCTGCGGAGTGCCCGAGGTGTCCATGGAGGGCTCCTTCCGGGCCGGTGCCCTCAAGGAGCTGCACATCGGTTGCCGGGGCGAGCGTCCGTGGTTGAAGGACGCCTCCAATGACGCCTGCTCCCTGACGCCCCGGACCCTGCAGCGCGGCTCCTCCTCCGTGTGGCAGCCGGTGCTCCGCTCGGCCCTGTCCATCCCCCCGTGGAGCGACACCCGGGTCCAGGCGCTGGGCGAGCACTGGGAGAAGCTCCGCGCCTGCTCCACCCTCGCCGAGATCGGGATCCATCTGGGCTACATCTTCCAGGGCTCCCGCCCCCCGGTGACCCCCGAGCAGGTGGTGGAACTGCTCTCCGCGATGGAAGCCGAGGACCTCGACGGCGAGGAGGGTCTCGAGCTCGACCAGGAGCAGCGCTACCGTGCCCTGCGCGAGGTGGAGTACGAGCGCCTGTGCATGGGGAACCCGGAGGAATCCGGCGGTCACACCGAGCAGTTCGTCTGTGAGCCCCCGACGGGCGACCCGAAGCCGCTGGCCGGCCTCGGGCTGGCCGGACCGATGCTGGTGAAGAAGCTTCGCGAGGTCCGCGCTCTCAAGGCGTTCACCCGGGTGATCGATCCCGAGACCTCGCACGAGGGCCACGAGGCGGCACTCTCCCTGACCCCCACCGACTGGTTGCCCGCCATGGAGGTCCACGGCGAGGGTGTCTTCCTCCGGTTCGACGAGGAGCGGGTCGACGCCTGGGCCGAACTGGCCGCCGTGGCCGCACGCGTCGAGCGCATCCGACACCGACACCAGCGGGTCCTCGCCGAGCGGGCCTCGGACCCAACCCGGGTCCCGGTCTCCCCCGCCACTCCGCGCATGGCGCTGCTGCACACCTTCGCGCACGTGATGATCAACGAGTGGAGCCTGGACTCCGGCTACCCGGCCGCCTCGCTCCGCGAGCGGATCTACTCGGGCGAGACGATGGCCGGTGTGCTGATCTACACGGCCACCAGCGACTCGGCCGGCAGCCTCGGCGGCTTGGTCGCCCAGGGCGAGATCGACCGCCTCGCGCGGGCCGTGCACTCGGCGGCGCATCGGGCCGAATGGTGTTCCGCCGACCCGCTCTGCATCGAGACCGAGACCTCGGGTGCGGGCGGTACCAACCTGGCGGCCTGCCACGCCTGCGTCATGCTTCCGGAGACCAGTTGCGAGCACAACAACGGCCTGCTCGACCGGGCGCTCCTGGTCGGCCCCCCGGAGGACCCGTCGATCGGCTTCTTCTCGCACCTGCTCGGCCGGTGAGCCTCGGGAAGTGACACGGGGTGGGACCGCCGTGTGTGCCGTCCCACCCCGGCTCACCGGTGCTTCGGATCCGTCGGGCGCCCGAGCGCCGTCCGGATCGCAAGCCCGAGGGCCCGGCTCACCGGGGGCGGCGAAGCCTGGCCCACTTGGCGGTAGCGGGCGGTCTTGCCGCCGGCGAAGGCCCAGTCCGCCGGAAAGCCCTGGAGCCGCGCCGTTTGCTCGACGGTCAGCGGCGTCATCTCCTTGACTCCGAGTGAGGCGTCCCAGGGGAAGTCGGCTCCGGGGACCTCGTCGGCGACGGTACCGCCGTTCACGCGCATCCGAGCCCAGGCCCGCTTCGACCCGGTCAACCCCAGATCCGCCCCACCACGCTTCCAGGAGCCCCCGACCAACGTCGGGGCGACCCGGTCGGCCTGCGCGGCCCAGGCGGTCGCGTGGGGCCAGCCACGTGCGGCCATGGAGGTGCCCAGCGCCTCCCCCACGGTGATCGGCGGCGCAGTTTCGGGCGCCGGCTCGACGAAGCCGTCCATGGCGTCCCCCTTCAGCGCCACCAGGATCCCTTGCTTACGGTCCTGCGGGACGCCGTGGTGCATCGCGTTGAGGACGAACCACCGGTGCCGGTATCCGAGGTGCTCCAGCTCGGCCGCGACGGTGGTGCGGATGGGGTCAAACGCGGGCTTGGTGGCCAGCTCGGGAAGGTTTTCGATGAGCAGGGCCCGCGGCCGTACGGCGTGCATGAGCATGATCGTCGCTTCGAGGAGCCGGAGCTCCTCGGTGCTGTCCTCTCGTTTCACCGCGGCGCTCGCCTTCACCCGGGGCAGGCCGGCGGCCAGCAGGTCAACGTCGTAGACCATCTGATGGTCCAACGGGTCGAAGTCCAGCAGGTCGGTTTCGAGGACCTTCCAGTCGGGACGGTTCAGCCGTAGGGTCTCGCAGGCCACGGGTCGGTTGTCCAGGAGCAGAACGGGGTCGAAGCCCGCCTGCTCAAGGCCGAGCGCGAGGCCCCCTGCACCGGCGCACACGGCGAGGCAGCTGAGGCGTTCGGGGTGGGGTTCCTCCATGATCACCGTTCATGCTCGTCGGGAGAGAGTGACCCGAGCGGGCCCCCCGAGCGTCGATGATCGCATCTCCCATCGGCAGCAGTCGACGGTTGTGACGCACACGACGCACTCCCGGAAACCGCCGGCAACACCGGTTGCGCCGCATTCGAACATCTTTGCTTCGACGATCCGGCCAGGTCCGGTCCGGGGCGATCGTCCCCGATCGTCGACCGGACCGGACGCCGGATCGATCCACAGCCGGCCTGCGGAACGGGGACCCGGGTGGGAGTGGGGTCGAGGGGGTGGGTGGTGCGGGTGTGGCCGCAGTGGTCGTAGTGGCGGGTAGCGGCGAAGCCGATGGTGAGGGCGAGGAGGAGGTAGCAGCCGAGGGTGAGCCAGGCGGAGGAGAGGCGGGCGGTGGCGCGGGCGTCGAAGAGGAGCACGGCCCGGACGCCGTCGACGACGTGGCGGGCGGGGGCGCCGAACAGGGGGTGACCAGCAGCAGGGCCAGCAGCTGGCCCGGGGTACCGAGCGCCGCGACCAGGCAGAGGGTCAGGGTGGCGACGGTGGCGAGGACCGCGGTGCCGCTGAGCACGACGGCTCCGGCGCGGATGCCGGCCTTGGCGAGCAGGGTCTGGGTGCGGGAGATCGGTGCGGCCAGCTGGAGCACACGCTTCGGGCCGAGTTCCATCGGGAGGTAGCCGAAGGCGACGTCCAGGCCGGTGGTGACCATGATGGCAGGGAGCAGTCCGGCCAGCAGCAGCATGATCGCGCAGTACAGGGGCAGGGTGCCGCCGCCGGACTTCGCCGGGACGGTGGCCGGGGACAGTGGTGACCTGGACGGGGTCGGCGAGCAGCAGGCGCAGCGCCGGGGCCGAGGTCCTGCCAGGCGATCCGGTGCTGGGTGGTGCCCTGCTGGAGGACGCCGTCCAAGATGGTCCGGCCGAGTTCGACCCGTTCGCCGCTCGCGGTGGTGGCGCCGGTGTCGGCGTTGACGATGCCGACCGGCAGGTCGTGCAGCCGGCCCTGCGGGTCGATGCTCTACCCGAGGTAGGTGGACGGGCAGATGACGGCGAGCAGGGCGCCGACGATGGCGGTCAGCCAGGCTTTCGGCCGGCGCCAGATGGCCGTTGCGCGCATGCGTTTCCTCTCGGGGGGGAGCAGGGGGTAAGGAGCGGGGAGCGGGCGGCAGGGAGCGGGGGCGGGCGGGCCCGCGGTCTCAGTGGTGGGTGTCGGACCAGGCGCGGATCCGGTCCGCGATCGCGCCGGAGTCGCGGACCCAGCGGAAGTGGTCCAGCGGCTGGTCCGGCGTCCGGGTGGCGTCGGGGCCGTGGTGGCGCCGGGTGAGCGGAGCGGCCGGGACGTTGGCGCAGAGCAGGTCGACGGCCGGGACGGGCGCCAGCCGGTCGCCGGCCACTGACACGGCCAGCACGGGCCCGGCGGCGGCGAGCAGCGCCTCGTAGTCCCGGTCGGCGCCGGCGGGCTCGAACCGCCTGGTGCGGCAGATCCGGGCCCAGTCGCGCATCAGGATGGCGGACTGGCGGCCGGCGAGGCGCAGCCGGTCGCCGGGCCAGTAGCCGACCGCGCCGGCCACGGCCGCCGTGAGGTGGGTGGCGGCGAGCACGCGCGGGCCGGCCAGGCCGGGGAAGTCGCGTTGGTCGACGGAGCCAGCCGCGACCAGCACCACGCCGTCGACCTCGCCGGGGTGGGCGGCCGCGTGCAGCAGCGAGAGCTGTCCGCCGAGGCTGTGGCCCGGCGCGGGCCAGCCCGGCGCCGAACGCCCCCTAGTGGGCGGCTTTGACGCCGAGCGCGGGCCAGAGCACGGCGACCGCGTCCGGTGGCCGGCCATCGGGCACCGTGACCGCCGCAGCCAGGGTGGTGGCGGAGCGGCCGGGCAGGGGGATTCCCAGCCGCTCCACCGGCTCTTTCGTGCGGCCGGTGCTCACTCGGCGGCGCCGAGCAGCATGTAATCCAGCCGGGACGAGGTCAATGGCCTCTATTTCCGCAGGTCAGCGCACTCGACCCCGAGCCTTCAGGGGGATGTCGGGAAGCGAGGGCGCGCGCAGGCGGGCGCCCTCGTAGCCGTGGACCTCGCCGAACCGCGAGCTCTTCTCCCAGTCGTTGCGCGCCTGGAGGATCTCCTCACCGGATCGGCCGATGAAGTTCCACCACATGACCAGCTTCTCCTCGAACGGCTCGCCGCCGAGGAGGAGGACGGCGGCGTCGGTGCGGGCCAGGAGGGGGAGTTCGCGGCGGTCGGTGCCGAGGTAGAGCATGGAGCCCGGTTCGACGCGGACGCCGTCGACGTCGACGCTGCCGGACATGGCGAGCACGGCGTACTCGAAGCCGGGCTCCAGGGGGAGCTTGAGGTCGGCGCCCTCGGTCAGGGCGAGGTCGGCGCCGACCAGGGGGGTGTAGGCGGTGCCGGGGGAGGTCGCGGTGTCGAGGCTGCCCAGGATGACGGTGCCGCGCAGGCCGGGGGCGGTGACGACGGGCAGGTCGGCGTGGTGCTCGAAGGCGGGGGCGGTGTGCCGGTGGGCGTCCGGGAGGGCGACCCAGAGCTGGGCGCCCTCCAGGAAGCGGGCGTGCGCGCGCGGGGACTCCTCGGAGTGGGAGATCGCACGGCCGGAGGTCATCAGGCCCAGCTCGTAGGGGCGGACGGTCTGCAGGCTGCCGAGGCTGTCGCGGTGCAGGACCTCGCCCTGGTGGAGCCAGCTGACCGTCTGCAGGCCCATGTGCGGGTGCGGCGGGACCTGCATGCCGGGCTCGTCGGCGATGTCGTCCGGGCCGTAGTGGTCGACGAAGCACCAGGCGCCGACCATCCGGCGGCCGAGGTTGGGCAGCAGGCGGCGCACGACGGTGCTCTCACCCAGCGGGACCTGGCGTCCGGTCAGCAGTTCGCGGACCGGTCCGGCGCCGGACTCGCCGCCGCAGGGGGTCGGAGCGGGCTTCTGGTCGAGGTTGCTCATGTCGCGGATCCACCACCGTACGGGTCGGGGCCGGCCGGGGCCGTGCGGTCCGGGCCGGAGGGGCGTCGACAATGATCATCCACCATGCGGGGGCGGCGCTCCACCCACTCCGGACGGCCGGCCCCCGGTGAGCCGATCAGCCGGCCCCCCGCCCCGCCCCGTCAGCCGGCGCCGCGGCCCGCCAGCGCGCGGCCGAGGAAGGCGACCGCGTCCGGCAGGACCTTGCGCCAGTACGCCGCGTCGTGGACCCCGGGGGTGAAGCGGGCCTGGACGGTGTCGCCGGCCAGTTTGCGGGCCGCGTCGCAGAACGGGTCCTCGGTGCCGCACCAGACGCCGATCGGGCGGCCGTGCGGCTGGTCCTGGTGGAGCAGCGGCTCGTTCTCGCGCCAGTCGGCCTCGTCCTTGAAGACGCCCACCGCCTTGGCGTCGCCCCAGCTGCGGAACAGCGCCGGACTGAGCACCGCGACCGGGCCGAAGCCGGCGCCCCGGTTGCGGGCGTAGCGGAGCGAGCCGAAGCCGCCCATGGATATGCCCATCGCCGCGTCGGGCGCGCGCAGCCCCTGCTTGGCGAGCCAGCCCGGCAGCTCCTCCAGCAGCATCTTCTGCGGGTCGTCGCCGGACGGTGTGCGCCGCCAGTAGGTGGCGTCGCCGCCGTCGACGGCGACCACCGCGAACGGGGGGACGCCCGCCGCGATGGCGGCCACCAGGATCTGCGGCAGTCCGAGGTCGGTCCACGCCTGGGCGGTGGCGCCGCGCCCGTGCAGGGCGACGCAGACCGGCAGGTCGGCCGGGCGGGCGATGCCCTCCGGGACGATCGTGATCATCTTCACCGCGGCGCCGTTCCGGGCCGCCGAGTGCTGCTCCTCGCTGCGGAGCGAGGGGACGACGGCCGTGGCGCCGGACGGTGCCGCCGTACCGGTGGGCGCCGTGGCGGGGGTCGTACCGGCGGCGGAGGGCACGCCCGGGCCACCGGAGCCGCCGGACCGGCTGCCCGGGCCGTCCGAACCGCCGGACAGGGCCACCGCGGTACCGGTGCCGACGACGGCGAGGCCGCCGAGGCCGAGGCCCGCCCTGAGCAGCCGGCGCCGCCCGAGCGTGCCGGGGCCGAACGCCCCCGGGCCGAACAAGCCCGTGCGGGCCGGGCCGGTCACGCCGATCACGGGCGGCACGGCGGGCGGCGGCGCCATCACGGGCGGCGGCGGGGCGACGGGGGGCGGCGGCACCGGAACGCCGCCCGCCACCCCGACACCCACCGCTCCGACACCCACCGCTCCGGCGTGTCCACTCCCCTGCTGGTCCAGGTCCACGGTTCTCCCCTCCGACAGTCAGCCGGCACTGTACGTCGGGCCCGGCCCGCGGGCCGCACCGTGTCCGTCACAGCTGATCAACAACTCGTCACCGCGGCCCGGGGGCGGTGTCCCCGACGACTCAGTGCTTGCAGGCCCACCAGGAGTCCGCGGTCGCCGCGTCCGCGAGCGCGCGCAGCTTGGCGACGGCCTCGGCCGGGTC
Organism: Kitasatospora sp. NPDC005751; assembly: GCF_040630835.1. Classification (NCBI taxonomy): domain Bacteria; kingdom Bacillati; phylum Actinomycetota; class Actinomycetes; order Kitasatosporales; family Streptomycetaceae; genus Kitasatospora; species Kitasatospora sp. NPDC005751. The sequence goes on along the minus strand of NZ_JBEXYC010000047.1, from coordinate 29,793 downwards.
CTCCGCGCCGTACACCGCCGAGCCGGCCACGAAGACGTCCGCGCCGGCCTCGGCGCAGCGCTCGATGGTGCTCGCGGAGACCCCGCCGTCCACCTGCAGCCACAGCTCCAGGCCGTGCTTGTCGATCAGCTGCCGGGTGCGGCGGATCTTCGGCAGCATGATGTCCAGGAACGCCTGGCCGCCGAAGCCCGGCTCGACCGTCATGATCAGCAGCATGTCCAGTTCGGGCAGCAGGTCCTCGTACGGCTCGATCGGCGTGGCGGGCCGCAGCGCCATGGACGCGCGGGCGCCCTTGGCCCGGATCTCCCGGGCGAGCCGGACGGGCGCGGCCGCGGCCTCGACGTGGAAGGTGACGGAGCCGGCGCCGGCCTCGACGTACTGCGGGGCCCAGCGGTCCGGCTCCTCGATCATCAGGTGGCAGTCGAGCGGCGTGCCGGTGGCCCGGGCGAGGGCCTCGACCACCGGGACGCCCAGGGTCAGGTTGGGCACGAAGTGGTTGTCCATCACGTCGACGTGCAGCCAGTCCGAACCCCTGACGGCCTCGGCCTCGTCGGCGAGCCTGGCGAAGTCCGCGGACAGGATGCTGGGGTTGATCTGCGCCATTTCCGATGCTTCGCTTCCTACGAGGGTTCCCGGCGCCCGAAACGGCCACCTCGCCCCATCATCTCGCGGGGAGCGGGCGGGAACTGAACGGCGAACCCTCCCCGTGACCCGCATCACACCCGCTCGGGGGTTAACGCGAGCGCCGCCGTGGTCATCAGCCCTGTGAAACCCGTCGTTCGCACCTCCGGCCGCCCTCGTTCCCGCCCCTTTTCCGCCACACACCCTCCGCGGAGCCCGCACCGGAACTCCCCCCGCGGGCCCCTGCCCGCTCCGCGGAGCCACCCCCCTCCCTGCTCCCTCACGCAGCCGCAGAATTACCCCCTCCCACCCCCTCACGCACTCTTCGTGCTCACTCCGAGGAAGGTCCTCCGTTGGCCGATCTGGTCCATCCCGCCCGGGCCCTGTGGTGGCTCTTCGAGCCGGTGCACGCCGTCACCTACTTCTCCCCCGAGGGCCGCGCGGCGTTCGAGGAGGCCGGACTGCGCGGTGGCTGGCGCGGCTACTTCGCCGGGCGGGCGGCGCCGCTGGGCGCGGTCGACGCACCGCCGGTGGTCGCCGCGTTCTTCAACTTCGCGCCCTCGATGGTGGAACGCGCCCTGCCGGACGTCTGGAAGCGGGCGGATCCGGACAGCGCCCTGGCGGCCCGGGTCGCGGGCGCCTCGGCGGCGCTCGCCCGGCTGCTGGAGCACGTGGAGCCGGAACAGGTCGAACGGGTGGCCGACCTGCTGGAGCGGGCCGTCGACCGGCTGGACTGCGCGGGCCGGGTGCTGGCCGCCGCCAACGCCGCCGTCCCCCGCCCGGCCGGCCTGTACGGACGGCTCTGGCAGGCCGCCACCGTGATGCGCGAGCACCGCGGCGACGGCCATGTCGCGGCGCTGGTCTCCGCCGGGCTGGACGGTTGCGAGGCGCTGGTGGTGCGCTGCGCGCTGGACGTCCGCCGCGAGGTGCTGCAGCCGATGCGCGGCTGGACCGACGAGGAGTGGGCGGCCGCCACCGCCCGTCTGGTGGAACGCGGTTGGCTGACGGAGCGCGGCACGATCACCGAGTGCGGCCGGATCCGTCACCAGTCCCTGGAGGCCGCCACCGACCTGGCCGCCGCCCGGGTGTGGGAGAGCCATCCGCGCACCGAACTCGACCGGCTCGCCGCCGCGCTCACGCCGATCTCGGCGCTCTGTCGCAGTGCGCTGCCCCCGATCAACCCGATCGGCCTGCCGGCCACCACGGCCTGACACCGAGGACCTGATCCATCGACACCGGACGCCCGGCACCGGCCACTTCGACCGCCGGTGCCGGGCGGCCGGGCTGATGGCCGGTTCCCCCCAGCCGCCCGATCCGGCCGCCGCTCAACTCCCCGCGTTCGCCGCCCCCGCCGCACCCGCCGCCCCCGCCGCGTCCGCCGCCCCCGCCGCGTCCGCCGTCTCCGCCGCCTCCCGCTCTCCCGCCTCGGCCGACCGGCCGTGCGCCGGCGGGCCGAGCACGATCCCGCGCCCCGCGTAGAACCGGTCGAACAGCCGCCAGGGCACGTGCGCGTAGGCCTGCGACTCCCCCGCGAACCCGGACGGGTTGTGGATCACCAGCGCCGTGCCGGTGACGCCCACCGCCAGCACCAGGTGCCCGCCGCGCCGGTGCGGCTCGGGCCCCTCGGGTTCGCGGATCGTGGGGTGCACGGACAGCATCACCAGGCGCCCGGCGGTCACCTCCGCCGCCACCTCGTCGGCCGTCAGCTCCCGCGCCTGCGCGGCCAGTCCCCAGCGTTCCCGGACATACGCGGCGAACGGCGTGTGGATCAGCCCGTGCAGCCGCTCGCCGTCTTGCTCGTACGCACCGGCCGCCAGGCACTCCGCGGCCAGCGGGACCTGCGGCGGCGCCACACCCCACCAGCGGTCGAGCGCCATCCGCAGGCACGCCACTCCGCAGAGCCGCCAGGACCAGTACGCGTAGTCCTCCGGCGTCTGCGCCCCCGACTGCCCCCAGCGCGGGTCGTCCGCCGCGCCCACCGATCCGTCGATGATCTCCTGTACCAGCTCCGGGGATTCCCACTGCGCGTAGTACGGCACCTCGTGCACCACGGCCGCCCGGCCACCGCTCTCCACCATCCCCCGACGCTCTCACGCCGCCCGGCCGCCACGGGCCCGCGACACACACTCGCTCAGGCCGGGGCCCGGGCGGCCCGCCGAACCCCCCGGGGGTCGCCCGGCCTACTACTGCGGCGCCGTCCCGCCCCCGGAGGTCTCCCCCGGCGCCTTCCGGCCGCCCGCCGCCGAGCGGTAGGCGAGCCGGTCCGACGCCCGGCGCCCCCGGCTCTCCAGCGGCAGCGACCCGTGCGCCCCGGCCAGCCCGAACGGCGGCATGTCGAAGTAGATCGCCTCGTACGACCCCTCCGGCACCATGTACGTCTCGTGCCAGAGCCCCACGTGCCCGCGGACCTTCCCGGCGCGTATCTTGCGGTTCACCATCCCCCACACCTTGTGGTGGAAGGCGTCCGGCGCGGACGCGTAGGCGTACAGCTTCTCCTTGGACTCCCAGTACTGGACGATGTAGTACGTCCGGGGCGAGGCGGTCAGGAGGATGCGGCCGCGCAGGCCGCGTTCCGGCTCCTTGGCCAGGTCGTGGAGCATGCGGAACATCGCCGCCATCACCGGCATCCAGTGGTGGACGGCCCAGAAGCGGTTGATGCGCATCCCGATCAGCAGCACCACGGTGTCCCCGGTGACGGCCGCGGTGGTGTATCCCGGAGTCGGTTTGGCGAACATGTGTGCCCCCAGCTCTCTGCTCCACCTATGTAAGCGGTGATTACATCAGCGGGCGGGAGTCCGGTCAAGGCTCCGCGTTCCATCAAATCCGCTACCGGAAAAGGTGATTGACGATCGGGACTGACGCTCAGTCAGCTCCGGCCGGCGATCCCCTGGCCGAAGGTGTCCAGCACCCGCACCGCCAGCTCCTCCGCCTTCTCCGGCGGCAGGTACCCGTCCAGGATCATCTGCGCGAGCCCGTAGACCAGCGCCTGCCCGGCCAGGCCCACCAGGGCCGGGTCCCCGGGGCGCAGCCGGCCCGCCTCCTGGTCCGCGACGATGAAGCCGGTGAGCGCCTCGTCGATCCCGGCGAGCCGCTCCCGCAGCTCCGGCTGCCGGGAGGCGGTGAACACCCGGGAGCGGACCAGCTCGAACCGGTGCGGGTGATGGATGGTGTAGCGGACGAACCCCAGCCCCATCGCCTTCATCGCGGGGCCCTCGCTCCGCTGGATCTCGGCCAGTTGCCACCGTTCGAAGTCGGCCAGCACCTGGTCCGCCAGCTCGGTCAGCAGCGCCTGCCGGTCGGGGAAGTGCCGGAACGGCGCCCCCGGGGACACGCCCGCCCGCCGTGCCACCTCCCGCATGGTGACCTTCGCCTGCCCCTCCTCGTCCAGCAGCGCGAGCGCCGCCGCGACCAGCGCCGCGGGGAGGGACCCGTGGTGGTAACTACTGCGCTCGGCAGGCCTTTCCGTCATGTCAGCCAGTGTTACCACAGCCCACCGGGGTGACCGGCGGGTACGCCGAAGGCCCGCGGCCCACACGTGCGCGCCGCGCCGAAGCCCTTCGCGCCGCGCCCGGGACCGGGGCACGGCGCGAAGGGCGCGACGAGCGGGATGAGACGAGAGGGACGGGACGAGAGGCACCGCGCCAGAGGCCGGCCCGTCCTACCAGGCGTAGTCCTCCGGGGCGGGGCGGTGGCCGGGGAAGATCTCGTCCAGGCGGTCGAGGGTCTTCTGGTCGAGCTTGAGGTCCAGCGCGGCGACGGCCGCGTCGAGGTGGGCGGCCGTGCGCGGGCCGATGATCGGCGCGGTGACCACGGGGCGGCTGAGCAGCCAGGCGAGGGCGAGGTCGGCCGGGTCGGCGCCGAGTTCGGCGGCGAAGTCCTCATAGGCCTGGATGCGCTCGCGGTTGGCCTCCAGGACCTCGCTCGCGTGGCCCATCGCGCCTCGGACGGCGGCGCCCTCGCGCAGCTTGCGCAGCACGCCGCCGAGCAGGCCGCTGCGCAGCGGGGACCACGGCAGCAGGCCGAGGCCGTAGTGCTGGAGGGCGGGGACGACCTCCAGCTCGATCGTGCGGTCGATCAGGTTGTAGAGGGACTGCTCGCTGACCAGGCCGAGGAAGTGCCGGGAGCGGGCCGCCTCCTGGGCCTGGGCGATGTGCCAGCCGGCGAAGTTGCTGGACCCGACGTAGATGATCTTGCCCTGGGCGACCAGGACCTCCATCGCCTGCCAGATCTCCTCCCAGGGCGTGTCCCGGTCGATGTGGTGCATCTGGTACAGGTCGATGTGGTCGGTGTTCAGGCGGCGCAGGCTGGCCTCGACGGCGCGGCGGATGGCGAGCGCGGAGAGCCGGCCCTCGTTCGGCCAGTCGCCCATCGGCGCGTACGCCTTGGTGGCGAGCACCGTCCGCTCGCGGCGGCCGCCGCCCTGGGCGAACCATCTGCCGATGATCTCCTCGGTGCGGCCCTTCTGGTTGCCCTCCTCGTCGCGGCCGTAGGAGTTGGCGGTGTCGAAGAAGTTGATGCCCCGCTCGTGGGCGGTGTCCATGATCTGGTGGGCGTCGGACTCCGTGGTGTGCGGGCCGAAGTTCATGGTGCCCAGGCAGAGTCGGGAGACGGTCAGGCCGGTACGGCCGAGATGGGTGAACTCCATGCTGCCCACCATCTGCCGCTCCGGCCCCGCTGTCCAGCACATTCCCCCGACCGGATAGCAGGTCCGGCGGGTCCGGCGGCCGGCGGGTCAGGCGGGTCCGGCGCCCGGCGGGTCCCGCGCCCGGCGCCGGTCGAACACCGCACCGGCCGGGACAGTCCGGACAGCACAGGCCGGACAGCGCAGTCCGGACAACACGGGCCGGACGCAACACCTCAGGCGTCGAAGCGGCTGCGTGCGGTCTCGATGTGGTCGAGGTTGCGGCGGGTCCAGTCGCACATCCGGTGGACGGTGTCGCGCAGGCCCAGGCCCGGCTCGGTGAGGGTGTACTCGACCCGCGGCGGCACCACGGGGAACACCCGCCGCTCCACCAGCCCGTTGTGCTCCAGCATGCGCAGGTTCTGGGTCAGCATCTTGTGGCTGATGCCCTCCACCTCGGCACGCAACTCACCGAACCGCAGGGTGCGTTCACCCACGGCCTCGATGATCAGGAGCGCCCACTTGTTGGCGACGTCCGAGAAGATCTCCCGTGCCAGGGAGTCCGCCCGCCGGAGGTCCGCCTCCTCGGGCGAGTCACCGAACTGCTTGGTCACCATGAGGCTCCCCCGTCACTGGAAAGGGCGTTCTTCCATGTCAGCGCTCACTCTCCTACGGTTCCTGAGTAACCACAAGTGACCACGGACGGCGCGGGAGCGGGGCGGGGCAGGCCCGTTCCGGCCCCCGCTCCCCCCGTAAATCGTTCGTGGCCGGGCCGCCCCGCGCCGTACCGTGGGCCGGTCGATGATCTTGGCCGCCGGGTGCGGTCGCACACGGAGGGACGGACGATGCAGCAGCACCAGGGGTGGGCCGACGAAGGGTTCGGGGCGGTCGCCGACGCCTTCGCGCGCAACTACGCCGACTTCCCCGAACTCGGCTCCGCCGTCACGGTGTTCGCCGGCGGCCGCAAGGTCGTCGAGCTGTGGGGCGGCGTCGCGGACGAGCGGACCGGCCGGCCGTGGGAGGCCGGCACCGTCGTCCCGGTCTTCTCCTGCGCCAAGGGCCTCGTGGCGATCTCGGTCCACCTCCTCGCGCAGCAGGGCCTGCTCGACCTCGACGCCCCGGTGAGCCGCTACTGGCCCGAGTTCGCGGGCCCGGACGCCGATCCGAAGCGCACGGGCCGGTACGACAAGGACGCGATCACCTGCCGGATGGTCCTGGGCCACCGGGCCGGGCTCCCGGCCCTGGACGCCGCGCTCTCCTTCGAGGAGATCGCCGCCTGGGCGCCCGTCGTCCGCGCCATCGAGGAGCAGCAGCCGCTCTGGGAGCCGGGTTCGACCTTCGAGTACCACGGCCACGTCTTCGGCTTCCTGCTCGGCGAGGTCGTCCGGCGGATCACCGGCCTCACCCCGGGCGCCTTCTTCCGCCGGACCATCGGCGAGCCGCTCGGGCTGTCCGCCTGGCTCGGCCTTCCGCCGTCCGAACTCGGCCGCCTGGCGCGGCTGGTGGAGGCCGAGGGCCGCCGCCCGCTGCCCGGCCCGGAGCACCTGCTGACCCGGATCGTGACGATGAACGGCGCGCTCGTCTTCCCCGGCCTGGACGAGCCGCGCGGGTGGAACGACCCGGCGCTGCACGCCGTCGAGCTGCCGGGGGCGGGCGCCGTCGCCTCCGCGACCGGTCTGGCCGGCCTGTACGCGGCCGCCGTCACCGGCGTCGAGCGCACCACGGGCGGGCGGAGCGAGCGACTGCTCTCCCCGGCGACCGTCACCGACGCCATCCGTGAACTCTCCTCCGGCGCCGGCTTCCTGGGCTTCGACCTGGGCGCCCGCTGGGGCTCGGGGGTCCTGCTCCCCTCGCCGTCGTTCCGACCGATGCTCGGCGCCCGCAGCTTCGGCAACGACGGCGCCGGCGGCCAGTTCGCCTTCGGTGACGACGAGTTCGGCATCGGCTTCGCCTACACGGCCAACCGCATGATCGGCCACGGCGACGCGCGGGCCGATCGCCTGGTCGAGGCCGTCCGCGACTGCCTCGGCGACTGACCACCTCACCTTTGCGCGCGGGCCCCGGCGCACGGGGGCCCGCGCGGCTGCGCCCGTACGCCCCCTTTCGGCCTGACGCGTCCATGACTAGAGTCCCGGGCACACGCCGTCGAACCGTGGAGAGCCCCTCATGTGCAGAAGACCGAGCCCCACCGGAACCGCCGCCGCCACCCCCGGAACGCCCGACACCCGAGCCGTCCCCGATGCCCTCGCCGTCCCCGACACTCCCGGTAAGCCCGCCACGCCCGGCACGCCCGGCACGCCCGACTGACGCCGCCACCCCGCACCTGGCCTCCGCCCCCTCTCCACCGCTGCCCGATCGGACCGGTATGACGGGGGGTTAGCCCCACCCTCACCTGGGCGGACAGCAGGATCGTCCCGGACGGTCGCCCCTGGACATGCTGGGACCAGCACCTACCGCTGGATTCCCGACGATCACCCAGGAGTTGCCCCGTGCGCGAGCAGGCATCGCAGAGGTTCCGTTCTTCCGACCGGCAGCAGGGCGGTGGCCGGCGCAGGGCCCTGCGGGCCGCGGCCGCCGTGGCCGGGGGCGCCATGACGATGGGGCTCCTCGCGGCGCCCGCGGCCTCCGCGACCTCCGGGACGTCCGCGGCCTCCGGGACGTCCCGGCCGGACGCCGTCCAGCAGGGGCTGACCGCGCTGCTGCAGTCGGACGGCACTCCCGGTGCACTGGCGAGCGTCACCGACCGGTACGGCCGCACCCGCACCTACACCGCGGGGGTGGGCGACGTGACGACCGGCGCGAAGGTGCCCGACGACGGACAGGTCCGGATCGGCAGCAACACCAAGGCCTTCACGGCGGCGGTCGTGCTGCAGCTGGTCGGCCAGCACAGGATCGACCTCGGCGCCAAGGTCGAGGACTACCTGCCGGGCCTGGTCCGCGGCGAGGGCGCCGGGGCGGGCATCGACGGGAACGGCATCACCGTCCGCCAGCTCCTCCAGCACACCAGCGGACTCCCCAACTACAGCAAGTACCTCGACGACGACGTCCGCTACTACGACCCCCGCGAGCTCGTCGGCATCGCGCTGCGGCACCCGGCCGACTTCGACCCGGGGAAGGGCTGGGCATACAGCAACACCAACTACGTGCTGGCCGGCCTGATCGTCGAGAGCGTCACCCACCGGTCGCTCGCCACGGAGATCGATCGGCGCATCATCAAGCCGCTCGGTCTGCGCCACACCTACTTCCCCGCCCCCGGTGACGCGACCATCCGGGAGGCCCACCCCCACGGCTACTACCGGGACGAGGCGGGCGCCCTGGTCGACATCACGGACATGGACCCCTCCTGGGGCTGGGCGGCGGGCCAGCTGGTCTCCACCAACTCCGACCTCAACCGCTTCTACAGCGCGCTGCTGACCCCCGGCCGCCTCCTCCTGCCCGAGCAGCTCCGCCAGATGCAGGACACCGTTCCCGCCGAGGAGACCTTCGGCCCCGGCGCCGGTTACGGACTGGGCCTGGTGAGCATGCCGCTGCCGTGCGGCCCCGGCGTCTACTGGGGTCACGGCGGCAGCTTCCCCGGGTTCGAGACCCGGGGCGGCGTCACCACCGACGGCCGGGCCGCCAACGTGGCGGTGACCGTCCAGCTGACCGACCAGCCGTCCCGGTCCCGCGTCGACGACGTGGTGCGCACGGCCCTCTGCCGCTGACCCGCACCGGCCCGCACCCGGCCCGCACCCGGCCCGCACCCGGCCCGGACAACCCGCCGGCCCGTCACCCCGGGGAAGCCGGCCCACGCCACCCCGGGAAAAGCCCGGCCCGGACAACCCGCCGGCCCGTCACCCCAGGAAGCCGGCCACCGTCGCCACGAACCGGTCGGCGTCGTCCAGCCACGGGTAGTGGCCTGCCCCGGGCTGGACGACCGGCTCGGCGTCGGGGAACAGTGCGGCGAACTCCGCGACCGGGCGCGGCGGGCTGTTCAGGTCGAACTCCCCGGTCAGCAGCAGCGCGGGCGAGGGGAGGGCGGCGAGCGCCGCCCTGGTCGCCCCGGGGGTGAAGGCGCCGTCGGCCGCGAACCGCTCGACGGCCTCCGGGTTGCCGGGCCGCCCGGCCTCCTGGACCTGGCGCGCCGACGCGTCCCACCGCCCGTGGAAGAACGGGTCGACGGCCGCCCAGTCGGTGCCGGTCCCCTCGGTGATCGCCTCCAGCGCGGCGTACGCCGCCGGGAACCACGGCTCGCCGCTGCGCAGCCGCGCCACCTCGCGCCGGGTCCCCCCGTCGATCTCGATGCCGACGGCCCGCGTCCCGGGGCCGACCAGCACCAGCCTGCGGACGTTCGCCGGATGGCGGGCCGCGTACTGCGTGGCGATGTTCGCGCCGGCGGAGTGGCCGAGCACGTCCACCCGGTCGAGTCCGAGGTGGCGGCGCAGGGCCTCGACGTCGTCGACCAGGCGGTCGCAGCGGTAGGAGTCGGGATCCTCCGGGAGGGCGGAGCGGCCGGTGCCGCGCAGGTCCGGGACGATCAACCGCCGGTGCGCGGACAGGCCGCCGAGGTCGCCGAGGTAGCGGGAGTCCGCCGGTCCGCCGGGGATGCAGAGCAGCGGGTCGCCGTCCCCGTGGACGCGGTAGGCGAGTCGGGTGCCGTCAGGTGCGGAGTAGGTGGGCATGGCAGGGATCATGGCACTCATAACCAGGTTATACAACCCGGTTATGGGCAGCGCCGCCGCAGGTGTATAACCGAGTCATGGCAGGCGACCGCGACACCCACCCGACGTACGAGGCCCTGACCGAGGACCAGGCCGAGCGGATCATCGCCGGCATGAACGAGGTCATCCGGGCCGGTGAGGAGATGCGGACCCTGCGCACCGAGATGATCCAGGTGCTCGTCGGCCTCGGCTGGAGCCAGAGCAGGATCGCCCGGCTCACCGAGATGAGCCAGCCGGCCGTCTCCAAGCAGGTGGCCAGGCACGGGAGCGGCGAGCCGCAACCCCCGCTGGACGTCTCGCTCGACCAGCACGACACGCCCTGGCTCGAAGGGCGCCTCTGGGGCCTCGCCGAGGAGGTCTCCGAGACCCTCGACGACCGCGCCCACTGCACCCGGCACGTCACCGCACTCGCCCGGGGCCGCAAGCGCTTCACCCCCCAGGGCGTCGACGAGCTGCGCCGGCTGCTCGAAGAGGACCTGCGGGTGCACCGGGAGCGGCTGCCCGGCAGCCACCGCGCGGCCTACGACGCGATCAGCCGGGCCCTGGACGTCCCCGCCGCGCGTACCGCACCCCCGACCGGTCCACCGAAGGCCGCCATGGCCTCCGCCTCGGTGCGCCGCGCCCTCGCCCACCGGGTGCAGCGCGACCGGCTGCGGGGCGGCGAAGCCGGGACTTCCTCGCAGAATTGACCCACCGAATCCCCTGCGGAAAGCACCATCTCGCGGGCCGCATCCGCTCCTAGGCTCGTACGCATGACACCCGTTCAGATCCCCCAGCGCATGAACCTCTCCGCCGTCGCCCCGAAGGTCTTCAAGGCCGTCCTGGCGCTGGACGCAGCCTCCCGCCAGGGCCTCGACCCGGTCCTGGTCGAACTCGTGCAGATCCGCGCCTCGCAGCTCAACCACTGTGCCTACTGCATCGATTACCACACCGGCGACGCCCGCCGGGCGGGCGAGCGCGAGGAGCGCATCTACCAGCTGAGCGCCTGGGAGGACTCCAGCCTCTTCACGGCCGAGGAGCGCGCGGCGCTCGCCCTCACCGAGGCGGTGACGCTGCTGCCGCAGGGCGTCTCCGACGCGGTCTACGACGAGGCGGCCGCGCACTTCGACGAGAAGGCGCTGGCCCAGCTCATCGCGCTGATCTTCACGGTCAACACCTGGAACCGGATGAACGTCGCCACCCGCAGGACCCCCGGAGCCGCGTGAGGCGCTCCGCCGAGGCCCACCCACGGGGGCGGAGTTCCCGTAGGGCCGCACACATCCTTCCTCCCCTCAGGTGAACCAACCCCCGGCGGCCGTCACGGGGCGTGCACGCTCCGGGCGCACGCCCCCCGGACGCGCCTCACCCCAGGATGCGCGGGAGGGTGACCCGCACCCATTCCTCCGGCTGCGACAGATGCGGAGCGTGACCGGCGCCCGCGTACAGGTGCCGCTCCGCCTTCGGGAGCACGAGATCGATCATGTCCAGCACCTCGCCGTACATCGGCGCGTTGTCATCGCTCTGCGTGAGCAGCGCGGGCTCGGTGAAACGGGACAGCGCGGTCAGGTCGAGGTCCAGCGCGTCCGGGTCCCGCAGCTCGTCCAGGTACGTCGGGGCGTTGCGGATGTAGGTGTGCCGGATCGGCGCGGGCAGCTGGGCCCACGCTCCCGGGCCGAAGGCGAGCGTCTCCACGAACAGCTCCGCCGCGGCCGCCGACTCCGCCTGTTCCAGCAGTTCCCGCACGTCGGCGATCCGGCCGGCGAACGCGGTGGCGATGGGCCGCAGGTCCGGGTCGGCCAGCAGCATCGACGTCCCGGGCGGCTCGTGCACGGCGACGCCGCGCACCAGGTCCGGGCGGGCGGCGGCGAGGCGCAGCGTGATCAGCGAGCCGTAGGAGTCCCCGCAGACGAAGACGGGCGCGAGACCGAGGCCCTGGATCAGCCCGGCGAGGTCGGCCGCGTCCTCGTGGACCGATCCTTGGGTGAGCAGGTCGTCGCTGCGGCTGTGCCCGCGCCGGTCGTAGGCGACCACGGTGGCCTGCTCGGCCAGCCCGGGCACCACCCGCGCCCAGCTGTCGGCGTCGCTCCAGGACCCGTGGACCAGCACCACGCCCGGCCCGGCACCCCGGGCCTCGTAGTACAGCGCCACCCCGTTCACCTGTATCTCGGCCATCGCGAGCCTCCCGACCGCGGTCGTGCTCCAGCCCCTCTCCGACAAGCCTGACACACCCGTGTGGGCACCGGTCGGATCAGCGCACCGAACAACCTCACGCCCCCGGTGCCCCGACCGGGAGGCGGTGACGGAGCGCTGTTCCTGCCCCTCGACCGCCCCTCGACCGCCCCTCGACCGCCCCTCCCCGGGGCCCACCGCCACAGCTCTCACCGAGGGTGACGGGCACGGGCGACCGGACTCAGACCGCCACCGGCCACCGGTCGGCGAGCAGCAGGGCCGGCGGGCCGCCCGGAAGGAGGAATCACCCCTCGCCGACTGCGGCGAGGGCGTCGTCCATCGACCACCACATCAGCCCGAACCCGTCCTCACCGGGCGCGAGCTGCGCGGGCCGACGGTCAGGCCACGGGCCTCGAAGAGCTGGAGTCGCGCGTGGAGCCCGGCACGGAGGAAACGGCGCGGTCAGTACGGCGACCAAGCCTCGGGAGTCACGGGCGACGACGACGGTCGCGTCCCGGTTGGGCAGCTGCGTGTTGGACATGTACGGAGACCGGGCCCCGGCGCTCCGCCATGCAGGCGAACGGCACGTTGGTCACGGTGGGGTGGACGATCCCGAGCCCCTCGGGTCCATGGGCTGCTCCCTCCCCCGGTGGCGGCGGTCGAGGAGGGTGTCCGACCAGGTGACGCCCCGCATCAGGGCGGCGGCGAGGGTCGTCCACCAGACGACGCGGGCGGTGGCGGGCTCACCGGGTCCGACCAGGGCCGCAGCGAGGAAGGCGAGCCCGAGGCTGAGCGCGAACACGACCGCTACGGTGACGAGTTCGGCGGTCGAGGGGCGGCTGGAGGGGCGATCGGCGGAGCCGGCTCGCGGGACCGGATGACCTTCGCGCGAGGCGTGATCACGTCCGGTGAGGATGTGGCGGCGGTGCTTGGGACGGCGGCGGTGCTTCGCTCGGCAGTGCATGGTGCTCAATTCCTGAGAAGGGGAGGAGGATCGGCGTCCGCCAGCAGGACGCGCACCCAGACGCGCTTGCCCGCACCGCGCCGCACGACCACGCCGAAGTCGAAGGCCAGCTCCCGGACCAGCTCGATCCCGCGCCCGCCCTCGTTGAAGCGGCGCGGACGCCGCTCCTGGAGCGGCAGGTCGTAACGCGGGTCCCACACCTCCAGGCGGCAATCGCCGCCGAACTCCTGGAGGTAGATCCGGACTTCACCGTGGCCCTGGCAGGCGTGCACCACGGCGTTGGTGACCAGTTCCGAGGTGATCAGGACGAGATCGTCGACGCGCTCGCCCTGCCACCCCCACTCGGTGAGTCGTTGACGGACCTGATGGCGAGCCGTCCGCACCGAGCCGGCGTGCTCGGTGAGGACTGCTTCCCAGGTCTGGAGGACAGGTCTGCTCAAAGTGGACATCGTTCGCCCCTTCGCATCTCAACACCCCGTCAGGAGCGTGTTCGTGCGGTCACGTTGAGTGTGGAGCTTGGCGATTCGAAATAGCAACTAGAACGCCTTAGAAAATCGGTGGATCTTGAAACGGCTTGAGTCGAACGGTTCTGTCCGGCAAGACTGGTCGTCCACACCCGAGGGGAGGGGCCCCACTTGAGCAAGGACCTGTCCGCGATCAGGCAGATCAGGCTCGGCGACGAGCTGCGCGCCCTGCGGCTGGAGAACAACAAGACCCTCATCGATGTGACGAGTGGCCTGGACGGCTGGAGTCCGGCTCGCCTCAGCAAGATGGAACGGGCAGACCAACCTGTCGGTGCCAACGACCTGGCAACGCTCATGGACTACTACGGCGTGACGGGTGCGGATCGGGACTACTTCGAGAACCTTCTCGGGAGCGGTCCGCCCAAGCAGTGGTGGCGAAGCCTCGACTACGCCGAGGCGATCACGCCGGCCTTCGCGGAGTATCTCGCTCTCGAAGCCGACGCCTCACACATGCAGAACTACTTCCCCTCAGGGTTCCCCGGACTCGTTCAGACCGAGGGCTACGCGAAAGAAATGATCGCCGCCGGAACGGACGCGCCCAACGAGGAGTTGGTCGAAGCTGGAGCGGAGGTCCGTATCCTTCGCCAGCGACGGCTGAGTGAGGCGCCCACGCTCAGCTTTGAGGCGTACTTCGGCGAGGTCGCGCTGCTCGTGGCCGGGGACCAGAAGGTACTTGTCGAACAGATTCGGCACGCGATCAGGGTCTCCGGACAGCCCAACATCACCCTGCGAATGGTCCCCTTGAGCGCGGGACGACAGGGCATCCTGAACTCGGGCATCACTCTCATGCGATTCCCCGACGACCCCGAAAATGGCTTCGTATTCGTCGAAGCCATCGGCGGTATGCTCCCCCGGAGAACGGGACGCGACGTACGGCGAGCCGAGCGGGCCTTCGCACGAGTCGAGCGGTGCGCGCTGTCTCCGGAAGACACCATCACCGCCCTTGAGCGCAAGTTGGAAGAGCTGACGTGAGCGAGAAGCACAGTCCGTATGACCACGATCCCGCCACCGCTGACTGGGTCAAGTCCCCGTTCTCCGGGGAAGGCAACGGCGACTGCGTGATCATCGCCCGCTTCCCCAACGGCGACGTCTGGCTCGGCGACGACAAGGACCTCACCCGCCCCCACCTCGCCTTCGACCAGGCCGAGTGGAGCGCCTTCGTGAAGGCCATCGAAGCCCACTCCCCCAACTTCACCGCCTGACAGAGGTCCCAGGCCCTGCCCGCCCGGGCAGGGCCTGCACCGCACCTCCGGCGAACGCTCCCTCCTCCGCTAGCCCGATGGCGTGACCCCACAGTTGTGCTCCCGCCGGGCAGGCTCTCCGGTCCGTAGGTTGGACACGATCCATCGTGAACCGGCCGACGAACACGCAGGAGTGAGCATGGCGACCGCAGCGCCCCCTTCCGCCGCCGCCCAGGCGGCCATGACGCTCGCCGCGATCGCGGCGACCGCCGCCACCCCGCGCCCCTCGGGCGAGGCCCTCGCGGACCAGAGCACCCGGGTGGCCCGCGGCATCACCCTGCAGCTGGCCGACCCCTCGCTCGCCACCGGGGGCACCTGGGTGCTCTCCTGGGTCGGGTTGAGTCCGGACAACGCCAACATGGCGTACCTCGCCGTCAACACCGACGGTTCCAACACCTTCGCCGTGGTGATCCGCGGCACCGACGCCAACGTGACCGACCTGCTGGAGGACCTCGGCGTCGGCACGGTCGTCCCGTTCACCGCCGTCGGCACCCCGCCCGGCCCGGTCTCGGTCGCCAAGGGCGCGATGGAGGCGTTCACCGAGGTCGTCACCATGACCAGCGCGGGTGTCACCCTCGTCCAGGCCCTGACCACCGCCCTGCGCCAGGCCCCGTCGAACCCGACGGTCCACGTGATCGGCCACAGCCTGGGCGGCGCCATCGCGACCATGGTCGCGCCGTACCTGCGGACGTTCACCTGGCCCGACGGCACCCCCCAGTTCTCGCTCTACACCTTCGCCGCCCCCACCGCCGGGGGTACGGACTTCGCGACCTACGTCAACTCCCTGAAGTGGCAGGCGAACGAGCGCTACTACAACGCCTACGACCTCGTCCCGCAGGCCTGGAACAACCTCGACGAGGCCAGGACGTGGTACCCGGATCCGCCCGGCCCGGCGGCGAACGAGGACGTCAAGGCCGTGATCGGGGCGATCGCCGGCCTGCCCGGTCCCAACGTCTACGCCCAGCCGGGCGACGACATGAGGCTGAACGGCACGTACGGGCCGCCCGGGTCCTACGACCCGTCGGTGGTGAAGAAGTCGGTCCAGGACTTCATGGGGCAGGTGGCCTTCCAGCACGCCAACTCCACCTATCTGCGGCTGCTCTACGCGCCCGACGTGGACGCCGGTCCGGTGGTGACCGGCGTGAGCCCCAGTACCGGCGCACCGGGCACCCAGGTCGTCATCAGCGTCACCGGCAGCGGGTTCGACCAGTACACCGGCGTCGACTTCGGCACGGTGCCGTGCTCACAGGTGGCCATCGCCGTTCTCCCCACCGGCATCCGGATCTCCACCCCCGCGCCCCAGGGCGTCGGCGTCGTCCCCGTCCGCGTCACCACCGGCCTGGGCACCTCTCCGGCGGTCCCGTTCGGCCAGTTCGCCTACGGCGGCCCGGCCCCCGTGGTGGTGACCGGCATCGGCCCGGACACCGGCGAGTCCGGCACCTCCGTCACCATCACGGGCGTCAACTTCGGCTCGACGGCGACCGTCCACTTCGGTGACAAGGCCTCGAAGCACGTCAAGGTCAGCCCGCCCGACACGATCGTCGCCACCGCGCCGGAGCAGGGCATCGGCGTGGGCCTCGGCAAGACCAAGACCGTCAACGTCACCGTGCTGTCGAACGGTTACTCGTCCCCGGCCGGCCCCTCGAACGAGTTCGTCTACGAGAAGTGACCCCGGCGGGGCGGGGCCCCGCTACACCGGCTTCGTCGCGCGGATCGAGTAGATCAGCGGCACACGCGGCTGCCCGGCCGGGTAGCGGTAGGCGCCGTCCTCCGACTCCAGGACGGGGAAGCGGGGGAACAGCGTGAAGTCGTGCTCGTGCAGGAACTCCACCCGCAGGCCGACCGCCACCAGGGCGCTGAGCACCTCGCCGATCCCGTGCTGCCACTCGATCGTCACGTTGGCGGTGGTCGCCGCGCCCAGGTCGGCATAGGTGCCGGGCTCGTCCCAGACCATCGGGTCGCGCCGGAAGTAGTCCGTCTCCACGGTCCGGCCGTCCTCCGCCAGGATGTCGGCGAACGGGTGGAACTCGGCCAGGTAGAGGAAGCCGCCCGGAGCGACCAGCGCGGCCGCCGTCCGGGCCCACCGGTCGATGTCGGGGAGCCAGCACAGCGCGCCCAGCCCGGTGTAGACGATGTCGAACGTGCGGGCGTCGAGCACCTCGACGGCGTCGTACACATCGGCGGTGACGAAGCGGGCCGTGGCCGCGCCGATCTCCTTGGCGATCCCCTCGGCCTCGGCCACGGCCGGCGCCGAGAAGTCCAGCCCGGTGACCGTGGCGCCCCGCCGGGCCCATGCCAGCGTGTCCAGGCCGATGTGGCACTGCAGGTGGACCAGCGTCTTCCCGGTGACCTCGCCGACCTCGGCGAGCTCGAAGTCCCGCAGCGGGTCCTGGCCGGCGACGAAGCCGGGCACGTCGTAGAACGCCCCGGCGGTGTGGATCGGGACGCGCTCGTCCCAGTTGGCACGATTCACCGCGCGCCAGTCAGCGGCTCCCGGGGTCTCAGTCATACCGCCACGCTAACCAGCGACCCCGGCAACCCCCAACCGATTACGACGACCGGACGCACGGCACGGTCGGCTTCCGGCCGCGCCGACCGAACCGGCGGAACCACTACGGCCGGCCGCGACGCGCGAAGTACGCGCGACCCAGGAGGACACCGCCGATTCCGGCAAGGTGGTAGCCGACATCGCTGGAGGCATGGAATGTTCAAGAGCGTCACCACCGTGATGACCTTCGCGCTCGACCCCGGGGCGTCGGCCCGCGGTGGGGGGAGTTCCTGGGCGTGCCCGTGAAGACGAAACTCAGCGACACCGGGTCCGTCTACGCCTGGGTGGAGATCGCCGGGGTTGAGTTCGGGTTCCACCCCGCCGATGACGAGCGCAATCGCCGGGGCGCCGGCCCGGTCGTGTAATGGGGCGTGGACGACCTCGACCAGGTACCCGTTCGGCACCGTCGTCGGCATCGAGGGCCCGTAGCCGGACCGCGCCGAACACCGCTCCCCCTGCTGGTGGTTCGGCACCTTCCGCAGCCCGGCAGGCCCCGCCCGGCCGCCGCCGCCCCGGGCGGCCGTCCGCCCTCCAGGGCCGGGCCCCCGATCAGCCCCGCAGCTCGGTTTCGAGGCGGTCGCGGAAGGCGTCCAGGCGGCTGCGGCCGGGGGTGAAGACCGGCAGCTGGCGCAGGATCGCGCCGACGGCGGGCGGTGCGTGCTCGATCGCCCACCGGATCTCCGCATCACCGGCCGCCCGGTCGCCGGCCGCCGCGAGTTCCCGCGCGTGCGCCGCGTACATCGCCGGGCCGAGGGCGTGTTTCGCCTGGTGGGGGGTGGCCAGCGGGTGGATGTAGGGGCTCGCCGCCGCGTAGCCCGCGGCGCGGGCGGCCGCCGTGGCCGCCGGGTCGGCGACGTCACGCGCGGCTGCGAGCGCCGCGAGGGCGACGGCGCGGAGCCTCCCCGTCCGCTTCCCGTCGCGGGTGAAGACGCGGATGCCGTCGATCGCCTCGCCCGGGCGGGTGTCGGCGGGGGCCCGCGCCTCGAACAGCGGCAGGACGCGCTCGGCGCAGTCTGCGGTCCAGGCTCCGAGGAGCCGGCGGTCTTCGTCGCTGATCGTCACCGTGTCCATCCGCCCATCCTGCCCGCCCCCGCCACCCGCCGTCGCCCACCCGCCGTCGCGCGGCCGCCCGCCCACCCGCCCGCCGCCGTCCGCCGAGTCGCCCGGCCGGGGCCGTACAGTCCTGGCCATGGCGACCGAGACCCCCACCCCACCCTGGCGCGAGCTCGAACGCGCCACCGTCTTCGGCAAGTTCGGCCGGTCCGTCGACCGGGTCGACTTCGAACTGCCGGACGGCAGCCGGGCGGACTTCTACCTGAAGCGCGAAAGCCCGGCCGGTGCGGTGCTCGCGCTCACTCCCGACCGGCGGGTCGTCCTCGCCCGCCAGTACCGGCCCGGGCCCGGCCGGGTGCTGTACGAGCTGCCCGGTGGCCTGCTGGAGCCGGGCGAACTCCCGGTCGACGCCATCGCCCGGGAACTGCTGGAGGAGACCGGCTACCGGGGCGAGATCCAGCCGGTCGGGCAGCCCCCTGTCAAGTTCTAGTGTTCAGATCTTTGCGTCCCATCGCCCGGCAGAATCCGGCCGTCGGCAGGGGCAGGGCGGATGTGGGGTGCCCCCGAGCCGTCCGGACGGCTCGGCGCACTCATGTGTGGTGGGTCAGGCGCTCGGCTTGATGGGGGCGACGCCGCTGCCGGGACAAGGGACGGCGAGGTCGGCCGCGAACTCGGAGAGAGCACCGGCCAGCAGCTCGGCGCCGCGCGACCTGGTGAGGATGTCACTCATGGTGCTCCTCCTTGACCTCCTGTTTCGGGGGGTGCCAGGCCCGTGCCCAGCCGCCGTGCATCCGTGTGCGGCGGCCGGGCCGGGAGTCTGTGGATGTGCCGTGTGGCCGGTGCGGATCAGGGGCGGCCGAGGGCGCGGAAAGTCCAGCCGGCCGCGCGCCAGCGGTTCGCGTCGAGGCTGCCGCGGGCGTCGATGACCTTGGGGACAGCGATGTGCCGGGCGAGGTCGGCCGGGTCGGCGTCTGAGTACTGGGTCCAGTCGGTCAGGTGCAGAAGCAGCCCGGCGCCGGTGACGGCCCCGGTGGGGTCATCGGCGTAGTCGAGCTGGGGGTAGGCGCTGCGGGCGTTCTCCATCGCGGCTGGGTCGTGGACAGTGACCTCGGCGCCGGCCCGCTGGAGGGCGTCGGCGACCGAGAGGGCCGGGGAGTCGCGGATGTCGTCGGTGTGGGCTTTGAAGGCGGCGCCCCAGACCGCGATCCGCTTGCCGATCACGGTGCCGCCGAGGGTCTCGCGGGCGAGCTCGACGGTGTGCTCGCGCCGGCGCCGGTTGATCGCCGCGACCTGGCGGAGCAGACCGGTGTCGGCGCCGAGTTCTTCGGCGCGGTGGGTGAAGCCGGCCAGGTCCTTGGGCAGGCAGCCGCCGCCGAACCCGAGGCCGGGCCGCATGCCCTTGGCTCCGATCCGGTGGTCATAGCCCAGGGCGAGGGCGATCTGCTGGACGTCGGCGCCGGTCTTCTCGCAGAGCTCTGCCATCGCGTTGATGAAGGAGATTTTGGTGGCGAGGAAGGCGTTCGCGGCGCCCTTGATCAGTTCGGAGGTCGGGATGTCGGTGACGATGAGCGGGGAGCCGGTGGCCAGGATGTCGGCATAGACGGTCCGGAAGACGGCTTCGCTGCTGGCGTCTCCGTCCTCGATGCCGAGGACGAGACGGTCCGGCTCCAGGGTGTCCAGGACGGCGAAGGACTCGCGCAGGAACTCCGGCGACCAGGCCAGGCGGGCGCTCGCCCCGGCGCGGACGTGCTCGTCCAGGGTCTGCCGCAGCTTCGCGACGGTGCCGACCGGGACGGTGGACTTGCCGATGATCAGCGCGCCGTCGCCGAGCCGTGGGGCCAGCCGGCGGACGGCGGTGTGGAGGGGGGTGAGGTCGTAGGCCCCGCTGCCGTCCTGCTGGGGGGTGCCGACGCCCAGGAAGTGGACGTCGGCGAAGGCGGCGGCCTCCGCGTAGGAGGCGGTGAACCGCAGAGCGCCTGCGGCGGTGTGCTTGGCGAGTAGGTCGTCCAGGCCGCGCTCGACGAACGGGGCCTGGCCCTTGTTCAGGGCGTCGACCTTGTCGGTGTCGGTGTCCATGCCGAGGACCTGGTGGCCGAGCTCGGCCATTGCGGCGGCGTGGGTCGCGCCGAGGTAGCCGCAGCCGATCATGGTGAGCTTCACGAAACGTGTCCTTCCAAGGGGGCGGGGGCCGCCCGGCCAGGCGCCCCAACCCCCTTTGGGGACGGGGCGTCAGGCGCCTGGCTGGGCGGCCAGGAAGCGGTGGATGCCGTCGCGGATGAACGGCGGGATGGTCAGAACGGGCAGGTACTCGGGGGCGAAGAACTGGAGCTTGACGCCCTCGGCCAGCGGCAGCACGGTCTCGTCGCCGTCCCAGGAGCCGGCGAAGAAGGTGATGATCTGCCCCGAGCCGTGAACGTCCCGGGTCTCGAACAGCTCGGCCGGGCCGCCGTCGACGGCCAGGCCGGCTTCCTCGTCGAGCTCGCGGACGATCGCCTCGATCGGGCGCTCGCCGGGGTCGCAGCCGCCTCCCAGGAGGCTCCAATGGCCGGGCCAGGTCACACCGTCGAGGTCGTCGCGCAGGTGCAGGAGGAGTTCGCCGCGCCGGTTGGTGATGATCGCGACCGCTCCGCGCGGCTCGGCGGCGGACGGCTCGGTGGGGAGAGTCTGGGGATCCATGCACTCACCGTAGTGAGCCGACGGTGCGTCATGCCGCGGCCGTGAGGGCGTGGTCGCAGAACCAGGCCGCGGCCATCAGCGCCTGCATGCGGGTGCGGTCGAACCGCCCGCCCGGCTTCAGGCCGCCGGCCAGCAGCGGCCGCAGCGAGACGGGGGCCTGGTCGAGAGCGGTGGAGATCTGCACGGTCGCCCAGGGCTCCAGCGGGCCGGACAGCCAGCTCGGGACCGGGGAGGCGAAGCCGAGCTTGTCCCGGCTTCCCCAGACCTCTCGGGGCAGTCCGAGGGCCTTCGCGGCGTCCCGCAGGATCCGCTTCCCAGCCGCCGGATCGGCGATCTTGTGCTCGACCGGCAGCCGGTAGGCGAACTCGACCAGGTCCCGTGCCAGGAACGGTGAGCGTCGCTCCAGCGCGAAGGCGGAGGCCAGCTTGTCCGAGGTCATCACCAGCGGACGCCAGGCCGTGGCCAGGTCCGCCAGCGTCAGCCCCCGAGCCAGGTCCCCGTCGGCCCGGCGGAGGGCGTCGGCGACAACCTCCCGCAGGCGGCCGTCCGGGTCCTGCCCGCGCAGGATGAGCCTCACGATCGCCTCGGCTGGCTCCAGCGTGCCGCCAGCGTCGCCAAGGAGTTGGACGCGAGCGGCCGGTAGGCGTCCAGCCCGGCGCCCAGCACAGCCACCGGGCCGAAGAGGACGAGCGCGTGGCGGACGTAGCCCATCAGGAACTCGTCCGGCCCGAGTCCGCCGACGGCGACGCGGATGCCGCGTTCGGCGATCGCCCGGTAGGCCATGTGCTCGGAGAACGTGGACGCGTTGCCCATCGGATAGTCCAGTGCGTGCATGATTTCCGGCAGCGTGCGAGCGAAGTCGGCGGCGGTCGGCTCGATGACGACCAGCTCGGCACCGATGTCCCGGGCGACGACGGCTGCCGTCGCGGACTCGTCGAGGCGGTCCTGTCCGGGGTAGCGGACCGTGATGCAGAGCTGGGGCCGCATCAGGTAGGCCAGCACCGAGGAGTCCAGTCCGCCCGACAGCAGCAGCGCGAAGTCGCCAGCCGGCGCCCGCATCGGGATCCGGTCGGCCAGCAGGGTCGAGAGCCTGGCGAGCGCGGTGCGGTAGTCACCCTGCCAGGGCTCCAGGCCCTCCAAGGTCCACCAGGTCCGCTGGACCAGCGAGCCGGTGGCGACGTCGAAGGCAAGAAGCCCGGCGGGCGGGAGGAGCTGGATGCCCTGGAACGGGGTGTCGGCGCCGGTGGGCGTCTCGATGCTGGGCATCTCCGGGCGGACGACCAGCGGGGCGGCGCCGTAGCCGGTCAGGGTGGTGACCTCGGAGGCGAACGCGAGCCGGCCACCTCCAGGCGCCAGTAGAGCGGCTTCTCGCCGAGCCGGTCCCTGGCCAGGAACAGGCGTCCCTCGCGCGGGTCGTAGGCGGCGAGGGCGAACATGCCGTCCAGGCCGGCCAGGCAGCCGGGGCCGAGCTTGGCCCAGGCCCGCAGGACCAGGTGGGCGTCGGTCTCGCCGGGCTCTAGGACGATGCCCCAGGCCGCGGCGACCTGCCGGTAGTTGTGGATCTCGCCGTTGAAGGTGAGGACGATGCCGCTGGCCGGGTCCTGGTACGGGCCGGGGGCGCCGGCTGTGTCGACGATCAGCAGGGTGTTCATGGACAGCACCGCCCGGCCGTCGGCCGAGGTGAGGTGCCGGGTGCCGTCCGGTCCGCGGTGGTGCTGAGCGAGCCCCATCGCGGCGACTGTGGTCTGGTGGCGGACGGCGTCGGCGCCGGCCAGTCCTGCGATTCCGCACATCTGGTTGTCACCCCTGAGCGTGAAATCAGTGGTGGCCCCCGCCGGGAGGTTTCCCCCCAGGTCCCGGCAGAGGCCCGGAACACCAGGCAACCGCCTGACGGCCGATGAAGGCAGGGCTCGCAGGGGGGCTCACAACTCGTGAAAGCGGTTCACTGCGAGCGGTGGAGGCAATACTCTCGGTGATCCGGAATCAGGTGCCGGGCGTACGAATTCTCGTGCCCAGTCGAGTACGACTCCCCGTGCCCAGCCGGGGAACGGATTGAGGGGGACGCTGTGGCGTCGACCACCCGCCGGGCCAAGCCGCCGAACGACGCGCTGGCCCGGATGATCGAACAATGCGAGGGCGCCAGCCACAAGTCGCTGGCCCACCGCGTGAAGCAGCTGGCCGACGAGGCCGGGCTGGCCACCACATATACGCATACCTCGGTCGCGAACTGGTGCCGCCGGGGCATGGTCCCCGACTGGCCGGTGCCCAAGCTCCTTGCACGGGCGATCGGCGAACGGCTCGGCCGGCCCGTGCAGTTGGCGGAAATCGGTATGGCGGATGCGGAGACACCGGGCGCCGCGGTGGGGTTGGATTTCCCGCGAGAGCCCGCCGACGCCGTGCGCGTCGCCACTTCGTTCTGGAGTTCCGTGAACCGCCGCGACTTCCTCACCGGATCCAGCTTCGCCGTCGCCTCGTTCACGACCCCGGTGACCCGGTGGCTGGTGAGCCCGGCCGACGACCGTGCCGACCACCGCGGCGGCGCCCGCGTCGGTCGGGCCGACCTGGACGAGCTCCGCGACGCCGCCGACGAGGCCCGCCGCTGGGACTCGAAGTATGGCGGCGGCAACTGGAAGGCAAACTCCGTCACCGACTGCCTCCAGCGCCGGGCCGCCCCGCTGCTGTCCGGCACGTTCTCCGACGAGGTGGGCCGCGAGCTGTTCTCGGTGACCGCCGAGCTGTCCCGCCTGGCCGGCTGGACCGCTTTCGACATCGGCCAGCACGACGTCGCCCAGCGCCACTTCATCCAGGCCCTCCGCCTCGCCCGGGCCGGCGGCGACGTGCAGCTCGGCTGCTATGTGCTCACCACCATGGCGATGCAGGCCCTGCTGCGGGGCTTCCCCAGCGAGGCCATCGACATGACCCAGGGCGCCTTCGCGCGCGCCAACGGCCAGGCCACCCCCCGGGTGCTGGCCTTCACCAAGCTCATCGAGGCCCGCGCCCATGCCCGCGACGACAACGCGAAGGCGGCGGCCTCCGCTCTGGCGGCCTCCGAGATACTGCTCGACCGAGCCCGCGACCGCGCCGACGAGCCGGCTTGGATCGACTTCTATCACCACGCCCGGCTCTCCGCCGACGCCGCCGAGGTCTTCCGCGATCTTGAGAAGCCCAAGGAGGCCCTGGCCTGGAACGCTCAGGCCGCCGCCATGCAGCCCGGGGTGTTCACCCGCTCGGTCGGGATGCGCCTGGCGATCGTCGGAACCGCCCACCTCCAGAGCAAGGACCTCGACCAGGGCCTGGAACTCGGCAACCAAGCCGTCGACATCCTCGCCCGCGTCCAGTCCAGCCGGGCCAAGGACTATGTTCGCGAGTTCAACGCCGCCCTTACCCCCTGGCGCCGCGAGACAGCGGTCCGCGACTTCCTCCATCGGACCCGCAGCGAGCTCACCGTCGCCGCCTGATCCTGGCTGGTCCCGACAGCGGTGCTGCCGGGACCAGCGGGCCGACCGTCGACCGGTCCGGTCAGTGGTTGGGGAAGCGCAGGACGTTGTCGGGCAGCCGCGGGCCCGGGGCGGTCAGCCGGCGGAGCCGGGGGGCGCCACCTTGGCGTGGTGGCCCATGAGCCTGGCCAGCAGCCCGGTCAGCGTGCCGCGCTCCGCGGCGCTCAGCGGCGCGAGCAGCTCCTCCTGCGCCGCGTCGACGATCGCGTCGAGGCGGCGCAGATACCCACGCCCCTCCGAGGTGACCGTGACGACGTTGCGGCGGCGGTCGTCGGGATCGGGCGTGCGCTCCACGAAGCCGCGGTCGGCGAGGTCGTTGACGACGGCGACCATGTCACTGCGGTAGACGCCGGTGCGTCGGCTGAGCGTCGACTGGCTGGCCGGGCCGGCGTCGGCGAGGGCGACCAGGACCACGAAGTGCCACTTGCGGGCTCCCTCGGCGGCGAGGCCGTCGCCCACCAGGCGGTCGGCGTACATCGCGTTCATCGCCAGCAGCCTGCTCGGCAGCGCGCGCACCCGGGCGGGCGCCGGATGGTCGGCCGGGCGGTCGTCGCGGACGGCGGCAGCGGAGTCCGTCGGGGTCGGGGTCGGGGTCCAGCTCGGGGTCGGGCCCTTGGCGCCCTGGGTGTCCATGGCCCTGATTCTACTCATTGCGTTAGTCGCACTAACGACATACGGTAGGGAGCATATCGAAACCATTAGTGCTACGAACGTTAGCGCAGCTAACGAATTACGCGGCACCGCGAGAGGACCGACCGACCATGCCCACCGTCGACGTCATCGACTCCCACATCGCCTACACGGACAGCGCCCCCGCCGGCGGCACCGACAGCGGCCCGGGCCACCCGCCCGTGGTCTTCCTGCACGGCAACCCGACCTCCTCCCACCTGTGGCGCGGCGTCACCCCGCACGTCGCCGGCCGCGCCCGCACCCTCGCCCCCGACCTGATCGGCATGGGCGCCTCCGGCAAGCCCGACATCGCCTACGACTTCGCCGACCAGGCCCGCTACCTGGACGCCTGGTTCGACGCGCTGGACCTGCGGGACGTCGTCCTGGTCGGCCACGACTGGGGCGGCGCTCTCGCCCTCGACCGGGCCGCCCGCCACCCCGAGCGGGTACGCGGCGTGGTCCTGCTGGAGACCATGCTCAAGCCCCTCACAGCCGCCGAACTCCCCGCGCCCGCCCGCGCCCGCTTCGAGGCCTTCCGCACCCCCGGGGTCGGCGAGCGACTGGTCCTCGAACAGAACGTCCTCATCGAGACCGCGTTCACGGGCGGCGTGCTGACCCCGCTCGCCGAGCCGGACGTCCGGCCGTACCGCGCCCCCTACCCCACCCCCGCGAGTCGGCGCCCGCTGCTCGCCTGGCCGCGGATGATGCCGATCGACGGCGAGCCGGCCGACGTCGTCGCCCGGATGACCGCCTACGGCATCTGGCTCGCGAACAGCACGGACGTGCCCAAGCTGCTGCTGACCTTCGACTCCTCGCCGACCCTGCTGATCGACGAGGCCACGGTCGCCTGGAGCCGCGAGCACATCAGCCATCTGACCGTCGAGCACTGCGGCCCGGCGGGGCACCACGCCCCCGAGGACCGGCCCGACGCGATCGGCGGCGCGATCGCCGACTGGCTGGCCGCCCAGGCCTGGTGACGGCCCCGGCACCCCGCCCGCGCGACGTGGCACGACGCGGGGCACCGGGACCGCTCACCACCCCGCTACAGCACCACCTCCGCGAGCTTCCCGGTCGCGATGTCGAAGACGAAGCCGCGCAGGGCGTCGGTCCTCGGGACGAACGGACTGTTCCGGATCCGGGCGGCGGACTGCCGGACGTCCGCCTCCAGGTCGGCGAAGGCCTCGGCCGCCCACGGCGGCTTGATGCCCGTCTCCTCCCGGATCGCCTCCCGGAAGGCGTCGTCGCCGAAGGTCAGCATGCCGCAGTCGGTGTGGTGGATCAGGATGATCTCCTGCGTGCCCAGCAGCCGCTGACTGATCGCCAGCGAGCGGATCGCGTCGTCCGTGGCGACGCCGCCGGCGTTGCGGATCACGTGCGAGTCGCCCTCGTCGAGCCCGAGCGCCGCGTAGACGTCGAGCCGCGCGTCCATGCAGGCCAGGACGGCACTCCGGCGGCCCGGCGGGAGCGGCAGCGGCCCCTGGAAGTCGACCGCGTAGGCGGCGTTGTTGCGGAGGTAGTGCTCGGTGGCGGCACCGGCTTCGGTCATGACTGTCTCCTTCGAGGACGTTCGAGGACGTTCCAGGACATTCGAGGACATGCGAGGACAGGGGTTCACCGCGGGAGGCGCCCGACCGCGGGGCACCGGCGGGTACGCCGGAACGGCGTGGCCGCCTCGGGCGCTTCGGGACACGGGGCCGGCTCGCGGGACCGGCGGGGACCGGACGGCGACAGCGCGGGGCACGGGAGAGGCGCGCGCGGAAGGCCGTACGTCAGCGGTCGAGCGGACAACTCGCGCTGGACACGCGGCCGTAGTCGACGTGACGACGGCGGACGAGCTCGGTCATGGCCGCACGGTAATACCCAACTCGCCACCTCCGCCAGGGAATCGACCCGAGACCACCCGAACGAGGCAATCGGGCTCCCCCCCCGCCCGGGGCACAATGACCCTCCACAGCACAGGAACCCGGAGCCCCGCATGACCGACTTCGCGATCGACGAGACCCTGGTGCGGGAACTCCTGCGGGAGCAGCACCCGGACCTCGCCGGGCTGGACATCCGCCGGGTGGACGCCGGGTGGGACAACCAGCAGTGGCGGCTCGGCGAGGAGTCGGCCGTACGGATCCCCCGCACGGAACGGGCGCCGGAGCTGCTGCGGAAGGAGCGGGAGTGGCTGTCCGTGCTGGCCCCGCGGCTGCCCCTGCCGATCCCGGTCCACGTTCGGGCCGGTGAGCCGTCCGCGCTCTTCCCCCGGCCGTGGAGCGTGGTCCGCTGGGTCCCGGGCGAGCCGGCCGACCGGGCGCCGATCGAGCGTGGCGACCACGCGGCGGGCGTGCTCGCGGAGTTCCTCGCGGCGCTCCACCGGGAGGCGCCCGCCGGGGCGTTCCCCGGTTCGAACCGGGGCGCTCCGCCCAGGGAGGCCGCCGGTGGCTTCGAGCAGCTGCTCCACCTCGTCGCCGCCGACGTCGCGGCGGACGTCCGGCGAGTCTGGGCGGAGGCCGTCGCCGCGCCCGACCGGGAGGGCCCGCCGAGCTGGCTGCACGGCGACCTCCACCCGGCGAACGTCGTCGTCACGGACGGAACGCTGTCCGGCGTGCTCGACTTCGGCGAACTCTGCGCCGGCGACCCGGCGGCGGACCTCGCGGCGGCCTGGCTGCTCCTGCCCGAAGGCGCGGCGGACGGCTTCTTCGACGCCTACGCCGAGGCCACCGCGGCCGAGGTGGACACGGCGACGGTGCTGCGCGCCCGGGGCTGGGCGCTGCTGCGCTGCCTCTCCCTGATCGGCATCGGCCTGGCCGGGGAGCGCGGCCTCCCCGGTGGGCAGCGGACCTGGGGTCCGGCCGGGCGGGCGGCGCTCGCGCGGGTCCTGGCTACGGGGTAGACCCTGGGGCGGGCGCCCCGGCGGCCGCCCGGTGGCGTGCGCGGTAGGAGCGCGGCGTGGTGCCGGTCAGCCGGGCGAAGTGCTGCCGCAGGCTCGCGGCCGACGCGAAACCGGCCAGCGCCGCCACCCGTTCCACCGGCTCGTCGGTCTCCGTGAGCAGCTCGCGGGCGCGGTCCAGGCGCAGCCGGAGCAGGTACTGCGGCGGGCTGACGCCGGCCTGGGCACGGAACCGGCGGTTGAGGCTGCTGACGCTGATTCCGGCGTGCGCGGCGACGTCGGCGGGGGTCAGCGGGAGGTGCAGGCGGGCCTTCAGCCAGCGCAGGGTCGGTTCGAGGCCCGCGCTGTCGGCGAGTTCGCGGTCGATGCCCTCCTGGACGCGGTCCGCGTGCCGCAGCAGGGGGGTGAGGAGCTCCCGCGAGGTCTCGCCGGCCGTCCGCTCCCCGTGGTCCTGGGCCAGCAGGTGCAGGCAGACGTCCAGCCCGCCGAAGATCCCGGCCGAGGTGAGGAAGCGGCCGTCGGCCACCGCCGCGCCGACCGGGTCGACCTCGATCCGGGGGTGCCGCCGGGCCAGTTCCGCGGTGTGCCGCCAACCGGTGGTGGCGCGCCGGCCGTCGAGCAGGCCGGTGGCCGCGAGGGTGAACACCCCGGTGCCGATCGCGCCGATCCGCCCGCCCCGCGCGGCCGCGGCCCGCAGCACGTCGAGGACCTCGGACGGCGGCTCCACCGGGGCGCCGTCACGCCCCGCCAGCAGCACGGTGTCGGCGTCGGCGAGGCCCTCCAGCCCGTGCGGGACGGTGATGCCCAGCGGCGCCGGCAGCCCGATCCCGACCGGCCCGGGCGCGGCACACAACCGCACCTCGTAGGCGACCCCCGGGTGCTCACGTGCCGCCGTCCCGAACACCAGCCCCGGCGTGGTGAGGTGGTGTCCGGGCAGCCCGTCGGGCACGAGGACGGCGATGACCGACATACCCGGAATGTACCCGAAGCCCGGGGCGGCCTGGCCACCGTCCCGGCGGTCACCCCAGGTAGGGCGTCGCCCGGTCGTCGAGGTAGTGCCGGAGCCGGAGCCGCTGCGTGTGGTGCATCGGCAGGTCCCCGATGTCGTCCGGAGCCACGAACCGCAGGTCGGTCGACTCGTCGGAGATCCGGAGCTCCCCGCCCGTGACGCGGGCGGTGAAGCAGACGTTGAACTGCTGCCGCACCTCGCCGTCGGAGTAGGCGATCACATGCCGGGGGTCGGTGTAGGTGCCGACCAGCCCGGTGATCTCGACGACGAGCCCGGTCTCCTCGCGGACCTCCCGGACCGCGGTGCCGGGAAGCGACTCACCGAGGTCCATCGTGCCGCCCGGCAGCGCGTACAGGCCGTTGTCGGTGCGCCGTTGGAGCAGCACCCGCCCCTCCTCGTCGGCCACCACGGCCGACGCCGCCACCACCAGCCGGTTCGGCTCCGGCGCGCCGGGATCGTCGTAGAACTCGGTTCGTGCCACGTGGTCAGCTCTCCTCGACTCTTCGGCGACCGCTGGGGCGGCGTTCCCATACTGCCCTGGCGGCCGGGGGCCGGGCGGCGGCGGGGGGGGGCGGGCGCCGCCGCCGCGCGGAGCACGGTTTTTTGGTTTTTCTTGTGTGTGTGCGTATCTGTGAGCCCGTCAGTGG
>NZ_JBEXYC010000046.1:0-55352 GCF_040630835.1 Kitasatospora sp. NPDC005751 | reverse complement strand
CGCCGGCCCCACCGCCGACACCGTCCTGGACCGCATGCGCCGCTTCGACGCCAAGGGCCGCACCAGCTGACCCCCCGCCGACAGCAGCCCGCCCCTCCGCAGAGTTCAGGACACCCCATGTACCGCACCGCACTGCGCAACGTGCTGGCCCACAAGGGCCGACTCCTGATGACGGCCCTCGCCGTCATGCTCGGCACCGCCTTCGTCGCCGGCACCATGGTCTTCTCCGACACCTTCGGCAAGGCCATGCAGGACAGCAACTCCAAGAGCTACTCCGACGTGTCGGTCCAGATCGTCGACCGGTCGGCCGGCTCCTCCGCCTCCGCCCGGGAGAAGAGCGAGACGAGCGCGGCCACCCTGACCGACGCCACCGTCCAGCAACTCGGCGCGCTCCCCGGGGCCGCCTCGGCCCGCGGCGTGGTCAGCGGCTTCACCGGCGTCGCCGACCGGAGCGGCGACCTGATCGGCCAGGCCTGGACCGCCAAGGGCGCCAACTTCGCGCCCGGCGCGGACGGCAAGGACGTCCGCTACCCGATGGCGGAGGGTCAGGGACCGAAGAAGGCCCAGGAGATCGCCCTCGACCGCAGGACCGCCGAGAAGGGCGGCTACAAGGTCGGCGACACCGTCCGGATCGCCTCCAACGGCCCGGTCGCCGAGGCGAAGCTCACCGGCGTCTTCACCACCGACGACCCGGTGGTGAACACCGGCGGCACGCTCACCCTGTTCGACCGCGCCACCGCCCAGCAGCTGCTGCTGGAGCCGGGCCGCTACAGCAGCGTCGTACTCGCCGCCAAGCCCGGCACCACGGAGGCCGCGCTGCTCGCCGAGGCCCAGCAGAAGCTCCCGGCCGGCCGGCAGTTCGACGCCGAGACCGGTCAGCAGCTCAAGGACGACGAGCAGAAGATGATCACGAGCAGCACCGACGGCATGCGGACCATGCTGCTCGCCTTCGCCGGGATCTCACTCTTCGTCGGCATCTTCATCATCGCCAACACCTTCACCATGCTGGTCGCCCAGCGCACCAAGGAGCTCGCCCTGCTGCGGGCGATCGGCGCCAGCCGCAAGCAGGTCACCCTGTCCGTGCTGATCGAGGCCCTGGTGATCGGCGCCCTCTCGGCCGCGGCCGGCCTGGTGGTCGGCATCGCGATCGGCGCCGGGCTGCAGTCCGCCGTCCACTCGCTGAACGACGGCCTGCCCACCGGCGCGCTGGTGGTCAAGCCGCTGACCGTGATGGTCACCCTGGTGGTCGGCGTCCTGGTCACCGTCCTCTCCGCGCTGCTGCCCGGGCTCCGCGCCTCGCGGATCGCCCCGGTGGCCGCGATGAGCAGCGGCGACCAGCCGACCAGTCAGAAGAGCCTGCTGGTCCGCAACATCATCGGATCGATCCTCACCGCGGGCGGTGGCGCGCTGGTCGCCTACGGCGCCTCCACCGGCAACGGCGACGGCCGCGCACCGGTCGCCCTCGGCGCCGGGCTCGCCCTGATCGGCGTCTTCATCCTGCTGCCGCTGCTCTCCCGGCCGGTGATCGCCCTGGTCGGCCCGGTGCTCGGCAAGCTGGCCGGTACGCCCGGCAAGCTCGCCCGGCAGAACGCGGTGCGCAACCCGCGCCGCACCGCCGCCACCGCCGCCGCCCTCACCATCGGTCTGACCCTGGTCACCGGCCTGACGGTGATCGGCGCCTCGGTCGGCGGAGCCCTCGACAAGGCCGTCACCAGCTCGATGAAGGCCGACTACCTGATCTCGACCGCGAACGACATGAGCCTGTCGCCGAAGGTCCCCGCCGAGGTCGCCAAGACCGCCGGAGTGACGGCCTCCTCGCCGCTCACCACCGTCTACTGGGACCTGAACGGCACGAACAAGTCGATCAGCGGCCTGGACGCGGACAGCTTCGACCAGCTCGTCTCCGTCAAGCTGACCAGCGGATCCACCGCGGGCTTCGCCCAGGGCCAGGCCCTGATCGACACGGACGTCGCCAAGAAGAACAACGTCACCACCGGCTCGACCCTGACCGTCACCTACCCGGACCAGTCCACGGGCCGGCTGACCGTCGGCGGTGTCTACGAGTCGGGCGGCATGCTCGGCCCGGTGGTGCTGGCCAACAGCGAGATCGTCAAGCACGAGCCCACGCCGTACATCAGCGACGTCCTGGTCAAGGGCGCCGACGGTGCCACCGACTCGCTCAAGAAGGCGCTCAAGGACGCCACCGGCGCCAACCCGGTGATCGAGGTCAAGTCCAAGCAGGACGTCCGCGACGACTTCAGCCAGATCATCACCATCGCGCTGAACATGATGTACGGCCTGCTGGCGATGTCCGTGCTGGTCGCGGTCCTCGGTGTGGTCAACACGCTGGCCATGTCGGTCTTCGAGCGCAAGCGCGAGATCGGGATGCTGCGGGCGATCGGCCTGGACCGCAGCGGCATCAAGCGGATGGTCCGCCTGGAGTCGGTGGTGATCTCGGTCTTCGGTGCCGGCATCGGCGTGCTGCTCGGCTGCTACACGGCCTGGGGGATCCTCGGCACCCTGAAGTCCAGCATGGCGGGCCTGACCACGGCGCTCCCCTACGGCCAGCTGCTGCTCTTCCTCGTGCTCGCCGGCCTGGTCGGCCTGGTGGCCGCGATCTGGCCGGCCCGCCGGGCGTCCAAGCTGGACATCCTGGAGAGCATCAAGACCGACTGACCCACCGGCGCCGGGCACCGCACCGGCGCCGGACACGGAAAGACCCCCACCGGAGGGTTCGGTGGGGGTCTTTCGCTACTTCTGTACTCCGCCCGGTCGCACGGCCGGCTGAGCACCACGGAGGTCGTGGTCCGGCGACGCTGCCGGGCGGAGGGCCTCCGACTCATTTCCCGGTGCTCCCACACCGGGATCTCAGTCGCTTACTTGCTGCTGGCGAGTTCCTTGTCGGCGGCCGGCTTGGCGGCCTCGACCGGCTTCGGCGCGGGCGCCGCGGCCTCCTGGAACGCCTCGAACGGCTTCTCCATCTGGGCCAGGCCGACGGCCTCGCGCTTCAGGAAGACCGCCAGCGTCCAGTCGGTGAAGACGCGGACCTTGCGGTTCATGGTCGGGACCATGGCGCCGTGGTACAGGCGGTGGAACCACCAGGCCGGACGGCCCTTCAGCTTGTACTTGCCGAAGAGGATCGCCACACCCTTGTGCAGGCCGAGACCGGCCACCGCACCGAGGTTCTTGTGCTTGTACTCGGCCTGCGGGAAGCCGCGCATGCCCGAGATCACGTTGTCGCCGAGGACGGCGGCCTGCCGGACGGCGTGCTGCGCGTTCGGCGGGCACCAGGCGCCCTCGCCCGCGGCGAGGTCCGGCACCTGGGCGTTGTCGCCGGCGGACCAGACGTAGTCGAAGCCCTTGACCTGCAGGGTCGGGGCGGTGTCCACGTGGCCGCGCGGGCCCAGCGGGAGGCCGAAGTTGGCCAGCACCGGGTTGGGCTTGACGCCCGCCGTCCACACGATGGTGGAGGCGTCCGCCTCGACGCCGTTCTTCAGCACGACGTGCTGGTCGACGCAGGAGTCCATCGAGGTCTCGATGTAGATCTCGATGTTGCGCTCTTCGAGCTTCTCCTTGGTCCACAGACCGAGGTCCGGGCCCATCTCCGGGAGGATGCGGTTGGCCGCCTCCACCAGGATGAAGCGCATGTCGTCACGGCTGACGGTCTTGTAGATCTTGGCGGCGTCGCGCGCCATGTCCTCGATCTCGGCGATCGTCTCGACACCGGCGAAGCCACCGCCGACGACGACGAAGGTCAGCGCCTTGCGGCGGATCGCCTCGTCCGTGGTGGACTCGGCCTTGTCCAGCTGCGCCATGACGTGGTTCCGGAGGCTGATGGCCTCCTCGACCGTCTTCATGCCGATGCCGTGCTCCGCCAGACCCGGGATCGGGAAGGTCCGGGAGACCGAGCCGGTCGCGACGACCAGGTACTCGAAGGGCAGCTCGTACGAGTCGCCGGCCGCCGGCTGGATGGTGGCGACCTTGCGGGCGTGGTCCACACCGGTGACAGCACCGGTGAGCACCTCCGCCTTCTTGAGGGCGCTGCGCAGCGGCGCGACGAGGTTGCGGGGCGCGACGTTGCCGCCGGCCGCCTCGGGGAGGAAGGGCAGGTACGTCATGTACGACCGCGGGTCGACGACCGTGACGGTCGCTTCGCCATAGCGCATCTTCTTGAGGATGCGCATCGCGGCATACAGGCCGACGTAACCACCGCCGACAATGAGGATGCGAGGACGCTCCGTGGTGCTCATATCCGAAAGTATCCAGCACCGTCCGGAGCAGCCTTCGTGAGGCCGGTCACAAGCTCCTGGACACCCTGTGCTACACTTCGCGGCCACTTTCTCGGCCCCGGGGAGCTGTCTCACAGCCCTCCCCGCCTCCCCGTGAGGCTATGGACCCGAACGGCCCTGCTGAGCAGCAACGATCCATGGCACGCCTGGGTTCCCGCGCGTGATTTCGATTTTCAAACCCGCACGGGGGCGTCACCTGCGATCCAGCGGGCGACACGACGGACAGGCCTTCGGTCCCACATTTCGGACGTAGCGGACCGGTCAGCGCGACGAATGGCTGGATCGCCATGTGAAGAAATTCACGAACTTTCTCGCAGGGCCCCGGGCGCGCCCCGGCCCCGGACCCCCCGAAGGGGTTCCGGGGCCGGGGCGGTAAGCCTCGCACCGGGCTAGGAGGCGATACTCCAGGCGATGCCGTCCAGGATGTCGTGCTCGCTCACGACCAGCTCGGCGGCGCCGGTCCGCTCCATGATCTCCAGCAGCTCCAGCGCGCCGGCCGCGATGACGTCCACCCGGCCCGGGTGCATCGACGGGATGGCCGCACGCTCGGCGTGGGTGGCGGCGAGCAGCTCGGAAGCGATCCGGGCCACGTCCTCGCGGGTGATCCGCGAGTGGTGGATCCGCTCGGAGTCGTACCCGGGCAGGTCCTGGACGATCGCCGACACCGTGGTGACCGTCCCGGCCAGACCGACCAGCGTCGCCGCACCGGTCAGCGGGACGACCTCCTCGGCCTTGTCCAGCTCGGCCCGGACGTGCGCCCGCGCCTCGGCGACCTGCTCCGCCGAGGGCAGCTCGGCGCCGCCGAAGTGCCGCTCGGTCAGCCGGACACAGCCGATGTCGACCGAGCGGGCGGCCCGGACGTCCTCGGCGCCGAGCACGAACTCGGTGGAGCCGCCGCCGAGGTCGAAGACCAGGTACGGCGCCGGGAACTGTCCGCCGGTGAGCTCCTTGGTGGCGCCGACGAAGGAGAGGTGCGCCTCCTCCTCGCCGCTCACCACCTCGGGCCCGACGCCCAGGATGTCGCGCACGCCCTTGGCGTACTCGTCACTGTTCTCGGCGTCCCGCGAGGCGCTGGTGGCCACGAAGCGGATCCGCTCCGGGGCCACCCCGAAGCCGGCGATCACCTCGGCGTACTCGCGGCAGGCCGCGAAGGTGCGGGCCAGCGCGTCCGGGTGCAGCCGGCCGGTCCGGTCCACTCCCTGACCCAGCCGGTTGATCACCATCCGGCGGTCGAGGTCGGTGATCGCCCCGGTCTCCGGATCGAGGTCGGCGACCAGCAGGCGGATCGAGTTGGTACCGCAGTCGATCGCGGCGACCCGGGTGACACTCATGCGTCGGGCTCCTCGGCATTCTCCTGCGCGGCCCGCTTGGCGGCGCGTTCGGCGGCCTTCTGCTGCTTGGCGGCGATCACGGCCTCGTGGTCCTGCTGCTTGGCGCGGTTCCTCGCGACCCGCTCGCCGGCGGCCTCGACCTCGTCGGGGGAGACGCAGGGGCCCTTGGCCCACCAGTCCTCCAGCATGCCGATCGCCTCGTCGCCGAGCGGGTTGACGCCCTCGCCGGCCGCCAGCGAGTGGCCGACCAGCACGTGCAGGCACTTCACCCGGTCCGGCATGCCGCCGGCGCTGGGGAAGCCCTCCAGCACCTCGATGGCGTCGCGGCGCGCGATGTAGTCCTCGTGCGCCTTCTGGTAGGCGGCGGCCAGCTCCGGGTCCTCGGCGAGCCGGGCGGTCTGCTCCTTCATCACGCCGTCCGCCTCCAGCGTGCCGATCAGCGAGGCGGCCTTGGGGCAGGTCAGGTAGTAGAGCGTCGGGAACGGCGTGCCGTCCGCGAGCCGGGGGGCCGTCTCCACGACGTCCGGGTTGCCGCAGGGGCAGCGGTGCGCCACCGAGCGCAGGCCGCGCGGGACCCGGCCGAGCTGTGCGGCGATGGCCGCGACGTCGGTGTCGGAGACAGAGGGGTGGTTCTCAGTGGTCATGGGGGGAGCTGGCTCCAGCAGGGGCAGGGGCGGGTGAAGAGGGCGGGGCGAGAGCGGCGGTGTCGGCGGCGTCCACCGAGTCCCAGACGCTCGCGTACCAGGGCTTGGCGGCCTTGGCCGCGCCGTCGGAGGGGGCGGGCGGGACGGCGGAGGTCTGGGTGGCGCCCCGGCCCGCCGGATCCACCGCGATGTACGGGGTCTCCCCCGGCATCGCGTAGTGCAGCCGGCTGCGGGCCTGCGCCTTGACGTACTCCGGGTCCTGCCAGCGGGTCTTCTCCCGGCGCAGCTGCTCGACCTGTTGCCGGGCATGCTCGGCCTTCGCCCGCTGGGCGGAGATCTCGGAACGCTGGGAGATGAACTGCCTGGTCGGGTAGGCCAGGATCGCGACCAGGGAGCAGAGCACCAGGACGAGGACGGTCGCCCGGCTCGTGAAGCGAGGCCGGGCGGCAAAGCCCGGGATCCTCCAGCCTGCCATCTCCCGTGTCCCCTCCTGATCGCGACGGTGCCCCGCCGTCCACCCTACGGGGTGAACGGCGGGGCACCGGTCAGGCTTGCGCTACTGGGCGCGATCGGCCCTCGTGACGGGCCCGGGCCGACGACTGCTCGGCCGCGCGGTCACTACTCGGCGGAGCGGAAGCGCGGGAACGCGCCGCGGCCGGCGTACTCGGCCGCGTCGTCGAGGATCTCCTCGATGCGCAGCAGCTGGTTGTACTTGGCGACGCGCTCGGAGCGGGCCGGGGCGCCGGTCTTGATCTGGCCGCAGTTGGTGGCGACGGCGAGGTCGGCGATGGTGACGTCCTCGGTCTCACCGGAGCGGTGCGACATCATGCAGCGGTAGCCGTTGCGCTGGGCCAGCTCGACGGCGTCCAGGGTCTCGGTCAGCGAGCCGATCTGGTTCACCTTGACCAGCAGCGCGTTGGCGGTGCCGGTCTCGATGCCCTTGGCCAGGCGGGCCGGGTTGGTGACGAACAGGTCGTCGCCGACCAGCTGGACCTTGTCGCCCAGCTTGACGGTCATGGCCTTCCAGCCGTCCCAGTCCGACTCGTCCAGCGGGTCCTCGATGGAGACCAGCGGGTACGCGGCGACGAGCTCGGCGTAGTACTCGATGAGCTCGGCGGCGGAGAGCGCCTTGCCCTCGAACTGGTAGGCACCGTCCTGGTAGAACTCGGAGGCGGCGACGTCCAGGGCGAGCGCGATGTCCCGGCCGGGCACGTAACCGGCCTTCTGGATGGCCTCGGTGATGAGGTCCAGGGCCTCGCGGTTGCTGTCCAGGTTCGGCGCGAAGCCGCCCTCGTCGCCGAGGCCGGTGGACAGGCCGCGCTCCTTCAGCACGCCCTTGAGGGTGTGGTAGACCTCGACGCCCCAGCGGACGGCCTCGGAGAAGGACTCCGCGCCGATCGGAGCGATCATGAACTCCTGGATGTCGACGTTGGAGTCCGCGTGCGAGCCACCGTTGAGGATGTTCATCATCGGGACGGGCAGGACGTGGGCGTTCGGGCCGCCCAGGTAGCGGAACAGCGGCAGGTCGCTGGCCTCGGAGGCGGCGTGCGCCACGGCGAGCGAGACGCCCAGGATCGCGTTGGCGCCGAGCGAGGACTTGTCCGGCGTGGCGTCCAGGTCGAGCATGGCCTGGTCGATCAGGCGCTGCTCGGTGGCGTCGTAGCCGACCAGCTCGGGGCCGATCTGCTCGATGACGGCCAGGACGGCCTTCTCCACGCCCTTGCCGAAGTAGCGGTTCTTGTCACCGTCGCGAAGCTCCAGCGCCTCGAAGGCACCGGTGGAGGCACCCGACGGGACAGCGGCACGGCCGGTGCTGCCGTCGTCGAGGCCGACCTCGACCTCGACCGTGGGGTTGCCACGCGAGTCGAGAATCTCACGGGCTACGACGACATCGATGGACGGCACGAGGCATCTCCTAGCGGAAGCAGGTTCGGCTGACGATGGGTGCTGTCGGCCGGATGGTTGCGGAGTCGTTACGACCAGAGCCTAACCGCACGGGCTCCCGGGACCACGTCGACCTCGGTCCCGTCTCAGCGTGTGGCCGGGCTACCCACCGGTAGTTCACCTGGTTGTCCCACGAAATGCGGCCGGATGCGGACGAAGGGGGCCGAGCCGGCCCCCTTCGTGGCGTCACCGCACGGGGAGTCACCACACGGGCGGTCAGCCGAGGTCGAGCTGCTGGCCCGGGAGGATCAGGTTGGGGTCGGTGCCGACGGTGCCGCGGTTGCCGTCGTACAGCGTCTGCCAGCCGCCCTCGACGCCCTGGGCGGCGGCGATCGTCGACAGGGTGTCACCGGACTGGACGGTGTAGCCGTGCCCGGTGCGCTGCTGGGCGGCGGGAGCGGCCGCGGCCGGGGCGCCGTGGGCGGCGGCGGGGCGGCTGTCCTGGCCCGCGTACCCGCTCGTCTGCTGGGCGGCCTGCTGACCGGCGTACTGCTGGTAGACGCTCTGGTGGCTGGTCCAGTACCAGGCGCCGTCGCTCTGGTACCAGAAGACCTTCGCGTCGGCGTCCCAGCCGGGCTGGCCGGCGAAGCCCGGAGCCCGGTCGTCCTGCTGGGCGGGCTGCTGGGCGGCGGGCTTCGGGGCCGGCTGCTGGGCCGGCTTCTGGGCGGGCTTCTGCGCCGGCTTCTGCGCGGGCTTCGACTGGGCCGGCTTGGCGGCGGCCGTCGGCTCGGCGTCCGAGGAGGTGTCGACCGAGGCCGCGGCCCCACCCTTGGCCAGGCCCGCCTTCTGGGAGCAGACCGGCCAGGCGCCCGGCCCCTGCGAGGCGAGGACCTTCTCGGCGACCGAGATCTGCTGCGCCCGGCTGGCCTGGTGGGCCTGCGGCGCGTACGAGGTGCCGCCGAACGCCTTCCAGGTGCTGGAGGTGAACTGGAGGCCGCCGTAGAAGCCGTTGCCGGTGTTGATGCCCCAGTTGCCGCCGCTCTCGCACTGGGCGACCGCGTCCCAGGTCGAGGCCGGGGCGGCCGAGGCGCCGGTGGCGGTGAGGAGCGGCAGGGCGAGTCCGACACCGGCCACGCCGGCAACGGCGATGGCCTTCTCGGTCTGGGTGCGACGACGGTGACGGCCGGTTCCGACGAAGAGCATGGGGAAGTCCTCTCCGCACGCCTGCGAGGTGAGCTGTCGGGTTCGGACCGGGAGGTGGCCCGGCCGCACGACGCGGACGCCTTCTGCCCGCGCGGGCGGCTTCACCCCAAGCCGTGGGGGACGGCAACAAACCTGGTTCCCCCGCCCCTGCCCAAGGGTTCTGGTCGGTTTCCCGTAACGCGGCGGGCAGGATTCGGCGTTCCGCGCACGAGGTCCGCAGCTGCGAACTCCAGGGAGGGTAGACAGATCCTCACATCAATAACAAGCTCATATCGCAGGTATCACACATAAATTACGGCGCGTGGCCGATCGCCTACCAACGACAGGGCTATGTCCGGTTTGATGCTGATTCATACCCGCTGCCAGGGCGTGTCGGCGACATCCCGTCAGCGTGTCGGGGTCTCGGCGCGACGAGATCGAGACACCGCCGGGGGGCGCCGGACGGATTTGCTCAGAGCCCGTCCACCGGTGCTGCGGAGGGCTTCTCTGGGGTGAATTCCACCGGGAGATCGCGCAGTCCACGCATGATCAGGCCACCGCGCCAGCGGAGCTCCTCCGGGCTAGCGGCGAGTCGCAGATCGGGCAACCGGGTGAGCAGGGTGGTGAGCGCCGCGCGCCCCTCCAACCGGGCCAGCGGAGCACCGATGCAGTAGTGGATGCCGTGCCCGAAGCCGAGGTGCGGGTTGTCCGTCCGGGCCAGGTCGAGGGTGTTCTCGTCGGCGAACCGTGCCGGGTCCCGGTCCGCCGCCGCGAGCACCACCAGCACCGGATCGCCGACCGGGATGTCCACGCCGCCGATGGTCAGCGGGCTGGTCGCGAACCGCCAGGTGGCGAGCTCCACCGGCCCGTCGTAGCGCAGGAGTTCCTCGATACCGGTCTCCAGCAGCGCGGTCTCGCCGCGGGCGATCGAGTCCTGGAGCAGCGCCCGCTGCCCGGGGTTGCGCAGCAGGGCGTAGGTGCCGTTGCCGATCAGGTTTACGGTCGTCTCGAACCCGGCGAAGAGGAGGATGAAGGCCATCGCCGCGGCCTCGTTCTCGGTCAGGTGCTCACCGTGGTCGCTGGCCCGGATCAGCCCCGAGATGAGGTCGTCGCCGGGATCGGCCCGCTTGCGGTGGATCAGCTCCGCCAGGTAGGCGCGCATCCGCTTGACGGCGCGTCCCACCCCGCCGCGCTGCCCGCTGCCATGGCGGATCATCATGCCCGCCCAGTCCCGGAAGTCGTCCTGGTCCTCGGCCGGCACGCCGAGCAGGTCGCAGATCGCGTAGATCGGCAGCGGGAAGGCGAACTCGTGGATCAGGTCCGCCGAGCCGCGCTCCGCGAAGCCGTCGATCAGCCGGTCGGTGAGCTGCTGCACCCGGGGCTCGAACTCCGCCACCCGGCGCGGCGTGAACGCCTTCGAGACCAGCCGGCGCAGCCGGGTGTGGTCCGGCGGGTCGATGTTCAGCAGGTGGGTCATCAGATTGGCCTGGCGCTCGCCGGGGATGCCGACCCGGCCGCTGCGGTGGGCGTGCCCGCTGTGGTGGGCCGGGTCCTTCGAGAGCCGGCTGTCGGCGAGCGCCTGCCGGGCGTCCGCGTACCTGGTCACCAGCCAGGCCTCGACCCCGCTCGGCAGGGTGGTGCGGTGCACCGGTTCGTGCTCCCGCAGCCACGCGTACGCCGGGTACGGGTCGGCGGCGAACTCCCAGGTGAAGAGCGGCGGGCGGGCTGAATCGGGCTGAACTGGCATGTGTCGACCGTATCCGGTGGGGAACCCCGGCGTGGCAGGCGTGAGCCTGGTCACCTGAGGGGTAATCCCTGTTGCGGAGGGTCAGGACCTGCCTACGATCCTCCGCAAGCAAAATGCGTGGGCGCCGGTGCGGAGCCGCCCACAGGGAGGAGCGCACCATGCGGGTCACCGGGGCAGTCGTGGTCATCGCCGTACTCGCCGGCGGGTCGGGAGCCGGCCTCGCCCGCCGGTTCACCGCCGCGGGCGCCTCCGGCGTCCTCATCGCCGACCAGCAGGTCGGCATCGCCGAGGACCTCGCCACCGAACTCGACCGGCCGGGCTGCCCGGTCGTCGGCGTCTGCGGCGACATCCGCCGCCCGAGCGACATCGCCGCCCTGGTCGACACCACCGAGAAGCACCTCGGCCCGATCGACCTGTTCTGCGTCGCCGGGCCGGGCGGCGAGCGCGTCCTCTCCCTCGCCGAGCTGCCGGACCACCTCGACCTGGAGCGGCTGGCCGAACTGCTCGCCCTGGTCGGCGAGGCGATCGCCGAGGTCGTCGACGAGGTGGTCCCGGTGCAGCGCCGGGCGGTGGAGGACGTGGCGGCGGTCTGACGGGGGGCGCGGCGGGTCGCGGCGCGGGCGGCGTGCCCGGGCGGCGGTCGCGGTGCGGGCGTGCCCGGGCGCGGGTCTCGGCCCGGGCGTGCCCGGGCGCGGGTCTCGGGCGTGCTCCGGAGGCCGCTCGGGGCTACTCGGGCTTGAGCCCCTCGGCGGCGCGCACGGCGTCCCGGTAGCCGCGCGCGGCCGCCCGGAGCGCGGCGTCCACGTCCACCCCCGCGTCGAACGCCCGCTGCGCCACCGCGAGCAGCAGCCGGCCCGCCGACTCCGCCGTGAGCTCCGCGGGCAGCTCGTAGGCCGCGTCCGGCACACCGGTGAAGCCCGCCCGGCGCACCCGGGACACCAGCTTCGCCGCGTACGCCAGCGCGGGAAGACCGGCCGGCACGCCGTCCAGCACCGACTCGCGCTCCGACTTCTCGGCGGCCTTCAGCGCCTCCCAGTTCGCCTCCACCTCGGCGGCGCCCTCGGCCTCGACGTCCCCGAACACGTGCGGGTGGCGGTACATCAGCTTCTCGACGATGTCACCCGCCACGTCGTCGATGGAGAACGCGTCGGTGGGGTGCTCCTCGGCGATCCGGGAGTGGAAGAAGACCTGGAGCAGGACGTCGCCCAGCTCCTCGCGGAGCGTGTCGCGGTCCCCCTCCTCGATCGCCTCGACCAGTTCGAAGGACTCCTCCACCAGGTACTTCACCAGGCTGGCGTGGGTCTGCTCGGCGTCCCAGGGGCAGCCGCCGGGCGAGCGAAGGCGGTCCATCACCGAGACCAGGTCCAGCAGCCGCGCGCCCGGCAGGTCGTACGAACCGGGCAGCACCTCGATCTCGGGCACCTCGCCCGCGTGCTCGACCGCGAGGCGCGCCAGCGCGTCGGTGAGCCCGGGGTCGCCGTCCGGGCTGCCCAGCCAGACCGTCGGCCCCGAGGCGGCCGGCTGTCCGGTCAGCAGCCGGGCGAGCGCGGGCGCCGAACCGGGCGCCACCACCTCCACCTCGACCCCCGCCTGCCGCACCGCCGGCAGCTGCGGGTGCGCGGCGTCCCCGGCGAGCACCCGCCCGGCCGACCGCAGCGCCTCCCAGGCGGGCCAGGCCAGCAGGCCGGGAGCCACCCGGTGGGTGGTGGTGAGCAGGATCAGCTTCGCGCCCGGAAGATTCGTCACACCCCGAACCTACCCGGCCCCGGTGAGCCCCCGCCTCCACGTTTCGCCCGGCCAGGGGGACGGCGGGGCCGGGTGCCGGTCAGGCCGCGTACCGGGTATCGCCCGGCCAGGGGGCGGGTGCCGGTCAGGGTCCGGCACCGCACTCCGCCCGACCCGACGGGCGACAGGCACCAGCGCCCGAGGCGGCGGGACCACGGCACCGGACCGGCCCCACCGCCGCACTCCGCCCGCCCCCGAGGGCGAGGCTGGCCCGGGTGTCGGCCGCGCCCCACCGCCCTCCGCCCGACCCGGAAGACGACCTCGGGGTACGTGCCGGCCCGCCGCCCCGCACCGCCTGATGCACCCGACACAGAGGGGCAGCGGCAGGCCCCGGTGCCGGTCCGGCTCCGCCCCCTCGGTCGAAGGACGGCGGCAGGCCCATGGGTCCCCACCCCTCCCGTTCGGCCGCAGCGGCGCGGGCCGGTCGCGCGGCACGGAGTGAGAAGTCGACCGGTCCGACTTCCCGTGCCGTCGAACCTGAGGGCCAGCCGGCATGGGCCCCCGCCCGCCCCGTGCGGCCGCAGGGGCGCGTACCGGTCGCGGCGCGCGGAGTGGGAAGTCGGCCGGTCCGACTTCCTGTGCTCGTCGGGCCTGAGGGTCAGCCGGCCAGCCAGGGCGGGGTGTCGGGGAGGAGGGCGACCCGGTCGGCGTTCCAGGTGCCGTAGCGGGGGTTGACGCGCAGGTGGAGGGCGGCTTCGGCCAGGGCGAGGCGGACGGTGTGGTCGCCCGCCGGGGTGGCGGCGTCCTGGCCCGTGGCGGCGGCGAGGCGGCGGATGCTCAGCTCGCGACGGAAGTAGTCGTCGACCCCGGGACCGGCGACACCCCGGGCGGCCAGGACGCGGGCGAGCGGGCCGGCACCGCCGTACCGGTCCTGCGCCGCCGTCCGCGCCGCCGCCACCTCCGCACCGCCCACCGCGAGCCCGCGGTCGGCCAATGCGCGGGCGACGACCGCGTCGAGCACCAGGTCCGCGACGGCCCGTCGTACCAGTCCGTCCGGCGGCCGGCGGGCGTCCGCGGAGGCGCCGCCGGCCACCTCGCGCAGCTCCGCGACCCGGGCCTCGACGGCCGCCACCGGGATCCGCCGGCCGTCCAGCACGGCCGCCGTGCCCGGCGTCAGCCCGTCGGCCCCGCAGGCGGCCAGCGTCGGGACGGCGAGCAGGGCGCCGACGACGACGGCGGTCCGACGGTGCATGGCTGGTCTCCGGGGTGGGGGCGGCAGGCGTTCGGAGGCGCCTTCCCGCGAGCGGCCGGACGGTGTCCCGAGGGTAGGGCGGCCCGGCCCCCTCGGCGCGGACCGTGCCCCGAACGGCTCACCCCGCGTGCG
This sequence comes from Kitasatospora sp. NPDC005751, assembly GCF_040630835.1. Lineage (NCBI taxonomy): Bacteria > Bacillati > Actinomycetota > Actinomycetes > Kitasatosporales > Streptomycetaceae > Kitasatospora > Kitasatospora sp. NPDC005751. The sequence goes on along the minus strand of NZ_JBEXYC010000046.1, from coordinate 41,166 downwards.
GCGTCAACCCCGACGATCGTCCAGGTCTCCCTCTGCCTTTCGACCCGGGCCCCGGTCCCCCGGCCACCCCTACCGTCCTGACCATGACGAACAGGGCCAGGAAGAGAGCGGTCAGGACGAGGACGGTCGAGGCGGACGCGGTCGGGGCCGGAAGGGTCGGGGCGAGCAGGGCGACCGGCACCCGGGTGGCGGTAGCGGTGGCGGTGCTCGGCGCGGGCACCGCCGTGGTCGGGTGGCTGGCACCGACAGGCGGTGGGCGGGCCGGGCACGGCGGGCCGGTACGGGTGACCGGCGGCGCGTCCGCCGACGGCTACCGGCGGGTGGCCGATGTCGTCGTCGACGCGCCGCACCGGCTCGCCTCGCTGCTGGAGCCCGCCAGCGAGGCGGGGTTGCTGGTGCTCGGGCTGCTGCTGGTGCTCTGCTGGTGGACGGCCCGGGGCCGACGCGCCGCCGACGCGGTCGCGGGGGTCGCGCTCACCGGCCTCGGTACCGTCCTCGCCTACGGGGCGAGCGAGGTGCTGAAGGTCGGTGTCGACGAGGAGCGGCCCTGCCGCGCCCTGCCCGACGCGCTGCCCGACGCCCTGTCGGCACACCCCGTCGTCGCGCACTGCCCGCCGCCGGGCGACTGGTCCTTCCCCAGCAACCACGCGACCCTGGCCGCCGCCCTGGCGACCGGTCTGGTCCTGCTGCGGCCGCGCTGGGCCCTGTTGGTCGTCCCGGTCGGGGTCGCGACGGCCGCGCTGCGGGTGGCCGCCGGGGTGCACTATCCGCACGACGTGGTCGCCGGGGCCGTTCTCGGCGGGGCGATCACGGCGGCGGTGGTCGTCGCGCTCCTGCCGCTCGCCACGGCGGCGGTGGCATCGCCGGTCGGGATACGGGTGCTGGGCCCGCTGGCGGCGGCGCGGCCGTCAGGCGCGCGGACCGCCCGCGCACGTTCCGCCGGTGGTCAGGCCGGCCTCGTGGGCGAGGACGGCGGCGGCCGCCCGGTTGGCCACTCCGAGCCGCGCCAGGACGGAGCTCACATGGGCTTTCACGGTGCCCTCCACCACCCCGATCCGGCGGGCGATCTGCCCGTTGGACAGTCCGGCGGCGATCAGCGTCAGCACCTCCCGCTCCCGGGTGGTCAGCGCGGCCACCTGTTCAAGCGCGGCGGAACGGCGGTCGGCCGGCCCGCCGGCTCCGGTGGCGGCGAGGTGGGCGACCACGCGCGCGGCCACCTTGGGTGAGAGGTAGGCGGCGCCGTCCGCCACCGCCCGCACCCCGGCGATCAGTTCCTCCGGCTCACCCGACTTGATCAGGAACCCGTTGGCGCCACCGCCGAGGGCCCGCAGGATGAAGTCGTCCTCGCCGAAGGTCGTCAGCATGACGATCCCGGTGGTCGAGCCGGAGCGGCGGATCTCGGCGGCGGCGGTGATGCCGTCCGTGCCGGGCATCCGGATGTCCAGCACCACGACATCGGGGCGGTGGCGGCGGACCAGCTCGACGGCCTCCCGGCCGTCCCCGGTCTCGGCGACGATCTCGATCCCCGGATCGGTGGTGAGCACGGCGCGGACGCCGGCCCGGACCATCGGCTCGTCGTCGGCGATCACCACCCGGATCGGTGTACCGGCGGCGGCCCGCTCGCCGCCGCTCATCCGGCGCTCACGCGATCAACGCTTCCAAGGAGATCAGTACGTCCCGTTGGAAGCAGAGCCGGTACGCATCGCCGGAACGGTCGTCGTCGAACGGCTCGGCGGTGATCGCGTAGTACTCGCACGTCACTCCTTCTCCCCGGGGTGGCGGGTTCCCCACGGACGGATGGTACGGAAACTGATGGGCAGGCAGAAACCGCTGGACCGTCGCCCGGTCCTGACCGATCCGCAGCGACGCGTAGTCCGCCGGCTCCAGCACGGCGCGGCCGGCGGTGTAGATCGTCCACCCCCGCAGGACGGCGGTCAGCGCCAGCACGGTGACCAGTGGCACCAGTACGGTCGCCGCCATCATCCGGCCCACCCGGCGGCGGGCGCGGCTGAGTTCACGGATGGGGGAGACCGGGGCGGGCCCGGGCGGCGGAGTGACGGCGGCGCCGGCGCGCGGCAGCTGGGCGAGCACCTCGAACCCGCCGCCCTCGGCGCGCGGCCCGTACCGGAAGGTGCCGCCGGCCAGTCTGACCCGCTCGGCCAGACCGATCAGCCCACGGCCGCCCGCGTTCGGTGCTGCCGGTGCTGCCGGTGCTGCTGCAGGACCCACCGGTGGCGGCCCGTTCACCACCTGGACGCGGACGCCCTCCGGCGTGTGGGCGACCCGCACGCCGACCCTCGCCTGAGGGGCGTGCTTGGCCGCGTTGGTCAGCGCCTCCTGGGTCACCCGGTACACGGCGTGCTCCACCGCGCGCGGCAGAGCGTCCGCCGGGCCCGTCATCGTCAGGCGGACGTGCAGACCGGCGGCGGCCGCCTCCTCCACCAGGTGGGCGACCCCCGCGTCGGCGGGGCCCCGGGCGGCCTCGCCCGCCGCGTCCGTCTCCTCCCGGAGGATGCCGATCACCTCGGCAAGGCGTTCCACGGCCGCTCCGGCGCCCTTGCGGATCTCCTGGGCCGCCTCCCGGTGCGCCGGGGCGAGGTCGGGTGCCAGCTTCAGGGCACCGGCCCGCAGGGCGATCAGGCTCAGGTCATGACCGAGGGCGTCGTGCATGTCCTGGGCGATCCGGGCCCGCTCCCGCAGCCGGGCCTGCTCCGCCACCAGTTGCTGCTCGCGCTCCAGCCGCTCCGCCCGCTCCCAGCCGGCCCGGACCAGTTCCTGGGACTGCCGCCAGAACCGGCCCGCCATCCAGGGCGCCATGCCCGCGCAGACCACCAGCGAGAGGAAGGACGTCCCCGGGACCATCCAGGCCGGTACCGCCAGTGCCACCGTCACCCCGCCCGCCACGACCGCGGCCAGCACCGTCACGGCCCACCGCACGCGATCCGTCCGCCACCCGGCCAGGAACGCCGTGGCGATCGCGGGCAGCGCCCACCAGATGCTCACCGCGCACGCCCCCGCGGCCACCGCCGTACCCACCAGCAGCGCCCCGTCGAGCCATCTGCTCCACCTGCTCCACCACTCACCGTTCACCCTCACGGCTACGACAGTAGGAGGCGGGCAGCAGCACCGAATCTGCCGAAAGTCATACCCGGCCCAGGCGAGCCGCCCCAGCGGGCCACGCTGCTCGCCCGACTCACGCTGCACGCGCGCAGGAAGTCGGACCCGCCGACTTCCCACTCCAGCTCAACGGGCCCGCGGCCAGGGAGCGGCACTCGTGCCGGGGGGCGTGGGGCGTTGGCGGTGCGGTGCGGTGCGGTGCGGTTGGAGGGTGTCCAGGGTCTGCCGCAGTCGGCGGACGGCCGGGTGGTGCGGGCCGTCACGGCACTCGCGGTAGAACAGGAGCTGGAGCAGCCACTGCCAGGCATTCGCGGCGTCACCGCCCGCCGCGAGTAGCGGGCCGATCCACTCCCTCACGTCGAACGCCCGTCCGGGTCGGGGCCCGGGGCGGCGCCGAGCAGGGCCCGGTACGCGGCGTGCGCCTCGGGGCCAACAGGATCGTGCGGCCGTCGTCACGGAACGTTACATTGCTGGGGCTGCAGGTCGCGGTTGGCCACGGGTACCGCGTGGCCGACGCCGCGCAGCGCCGGGCCGCCACGGCGGCCGCGCGCTCCAGGGGGCACCGCGCGTCCTCGGCGATCAGGCCGGCCAGGCTGACACCCGGTAGGCGCTGCATCACCAGGTACGGCTCGCCGTCGTCCTCCCCGGCGTCGAAGACGGTGACCAGCCGGACCGGGGTCGACTACGGGGCCGGGTACCCGTAGCCGGGCGCGGGCGACTGGGTCGGGGTCCCAAAGGGCGGGCCGTACCCGGAGACCGGTGCCTGCGGGTAGGCCGGCCCGGACACGGGCGGTTCGTACGGTGCGGCGGGCGACGGGTAGTACGCCGCCGCGGCGGGCGCCTTCGGCCGGCCCGCCTCCCAGACCGCGCGCAGGTCCATCGCCAGGAAGTGCAGCGGTGCGCCGAGCCACATCAGCACCATGGCCACCATGCCGACGGTGTCCGCAGTGGGCGCGTCGCCGGTGCCGCCGGCCACGCCCGCGCAGACCAGGTAGGTGAGGAAGAGCGCGGCGAACACCGCCGCACCGAGGATGTCGTACGCCCGGCGGCGGCGGACCGCCAGCAGCAGCGAGGGGATCATGCCGAGCAGGCCGACCGTCACCAGCGGCGTGAGGACGCACAGCACCCGGCCGAGCACCCCGTAGGGGCCGGCCGCCTCCCCGGGCCGCCGGGCCGGACCGGGCGGCGGCGGAGCGGGGTACGGCACCGTGCCCGGCGCCCCGCCGTGGGGCAGGCCACCGGGGAACGCGCCGCCGGGCGGTGGTCCGAACTGCCCGGGGTACTGCCCTGACATGTGCGCTCCTGAGCGGGTGAGGACGGCGGTCGGCCGCGGCACGGACGAACCCCGCACACCGTACCGCCCAGCACCGACCCGCCGGCGGGCTTCGCGGGCCCCGGTCCCAGGGCGAGGAGTCAGGAACGAGGATCCGCGGCACGGCAGAGAGCGGCGGCCCCCGGCGCATCGCCCGGGACCGCCGCCGCACATCCGCCGGAGCGGGCCGCTACTTCTTCGACCCCGCCAGGTCGTCGAACATCGCGGACAGGAACTCACGGCACCAGCCGAGCAGTTCCCGCCCGACCAGCGGCTTGCCACCGATCCGCCCGGTGGACGGCCGCGGCACCAGCAACTGCTGGGCGGCCGCCTTCACCTGGCTGCGCGGGTAGAGCCGGTTCAGCCGCAGCTGCTGCGACTCGCGCAGCTCCACCGGCCCGAACCGGACGTTGGCGCCGGCCAGCGTGATGTCCGCGATGCCGCACCGGCGGGCGTACAGCCGCAGCGCGGCCACCAGCAGCAGGTTCTCCACCGGCTCGGGCAACTTGCCGTACCGGTCGACCAGTTCGTCCCGGACCTGCTGGATGTCCTGCTCCGAGTTGACCGCCGCGATCGAGCGGTACGCCTGCAGCCGCAGCCGCTCGCCCGGCGCGTAGTCGTGCGGCACGTGGGCGTCCACCGGCAGCTCGATCTTGACCTCCAGCGGCTCCTCCTCCGGCTCGCCGCCGCCGGACAGCGACTCCCGGAACTCGGCCACCGCCTCGCCGACCATCCGCATGTAGAGGTCGAAGCCGACGCCCGCGATGTGCCCGGACTGCTCGCCGCCGAGCAGGTTGCCGGCGCCGCGGATCTCCAGGTCCTTCATCGCCACGTACATACCGGCGCCCATCTCGGTGTGCTGGGCGATGGTGGCCAGCCGCTCGTGCGCCGTCTCGGTCAGCGGCTTCTCCGGCGGGTACAGCATGTACGCGTAGCCGCGCTCGCGCCCCCGGCCGACCCGGCCGCGCAGCTGGTGCAGCTGGGAGAGCCCGAAGGTGTCACCGCGCTCGACGATCAGGGTGTTGGCGTTGGAGATGTCGATGCCCGACTCGACGATCGTGGTCGACACCAGGACGTCGAACTCCTTCTCCCAGAAGTCGACGACCACCTTCTCCAGCGCGGTCTCCCCCATCTGCCCGTGCGCGGTGGCGATCCGCGCCTCGGGGACGAGGTCCCTCAGCCGGGCCGCCGCCTTGTCGATCGACTCGACCCGGTTGTGGATGTAGAAGACCTGGCCCTCGCGCAGGAGTTCACGCCGGATGGCGGCCGAGATCTGCTTCTCGTCGTAGGGGCCGACGAAGGTCAGCACCGGGTGCCGCTCCTCCGGCGGGGTGGTGATGGTGGACATCTCCCGGATGCCGGTGACCGCCATCTCCAGGGTGCGCGGGATCGGCGTGGCGGACATCGTCAGCACGTCCACGTTGGCCCGCAGCTTCTTCAGCTGCTCCTTGTGCTCGACGCCGAAGCGCTGCTCCTCGTCGACGATGACCAGGCCGAGGTCCTTGAAGCGGGTCTCCGAGGAGAACAGCCGGTGGGTACCGATGACGACGTCCACCGAGCCCTCGAACAGGCCCTCCAGCACGGCCTTCGCCTCGCTGTCGGTCTGGAAGCGGGAGAGCGCCTTCACCGTCACGGGGAAGTTGGCGTACCGCTCGGCGAAGGTCGAGAAGTGCTGCTGCACCAGCAGCGTGGTCGGCACCAGCACCGCCACCTGCTTGCCGTCCTGGACGGCCTTGAAAGCCGCCCGCACCGCGATCTCGGTCTTGCCGTAGCCGACGTCGCCGCAGATCAGCCGGTCCATCGGGACGGACTTCTCCATGTCCGACTTGACCTCGGCGATGGTGGTCAGCTGGTCGGGCGTCTCCGCGTAGGGGAAGGCGTCCTCCAGCTCGCGCTGCCACGGGGTGTCCGGGCCGAAGGTGTGGCCGGGCGCGGCCATCCGGGCGGAGTACAGCTTGATCAGGTCGGCGGCGATCTCCTTGACCGCCTTCTTGGCCCGCTGCTTGGTCTTCGCCCAGTCCGCGCCACCGAGGCGGTGCAGCGTGGGGGCCTCGCCGCCGACGTACTTGGTGACCTGGTCCAGCTGGTCGGTCGGCACGAACAGCCGGTCGCCGGGGTGGCCGCGCTTGGCCGGCGCGTACTCCAGCACCAGGTACTCGCGGGTGGCCCCCTGCACCGTACGCTGCACCATCTCGACGTAGCGGCCGACGCCGTGCGCCTCGTGGACGACGTAGTCGCCGGCCGCCAGTGCCAGCGGGTCGATCGCGTTGCGGCGCCGGGAGGGCATCCGGCGCATGTCCTTGGTGGAGGACTTCTGCCCGGAGAGGTCCGTCTCGGTGATGACGGTGAGCTTGAGCGCCTCGTCGACGAAGCCGTGCTCGATCGAGCCGCAGGAGACGTAGACGACGTCCCTGGTCGGCGCCTCGCCGAGGTCGGCGACCAGCCGGGCCGGGATGCCCTCGTTGCCGAGCACCTCCGCGAGCCGGGAGGCCGGGCCGTGGCCCTCCGTCACCATGACCACCCGCCAGTCGGCGGCCAGCCGCTCCTTGGCGTCGGCGATGGCCCGGGCGGTGTCGCCCCGGTACGCCTCCACCGCGTGCATGCCCAGGGTCAGGGTGTTGACGTCGAACTCCAGCACCTCGCTGATGCTGGACTCGCTGGTCGCGAAGGGGCTGACCGACCACCAGGGGAGCCCGATCTCGGCGGCGTGCTCGCGCACCTCCGCGAGCGAGCGCAGCGAGGCGGCCGAGACGTCGATCGCCTCCAGGTCGATCGGCCGGTCCCCGCCGGCGGCGGCCGCCACCCAGGAGGCGTGCAGGAACTCCTGGCTGGTCGCCACCAGGTCGGCCGCCCGGGTGCGGACCCGCTCCGGGTCGCAGACCACGGCCACCGATCCGAGCGGGAGCACGTCCATCAGCAGTTCCATGTCGTCCACCAGGACGGGCGCCAGCGACTCCATGCCCTCGACCGCGATGCCCTCGGCGATCTTGTCCAGGATCTCGGCCAGCCCCGGCTGCTGGGCGGACAGCTCGGCGGCCCGCGCCCGCACCTCGTCGGTCAGCAGCAGCTCACGGCAGGGCGGCGCCCAGAGGCCGTGCTCGGCGATCTCCAGCGAGCGCTGGTCGGCGACCTTGAAGTACCGGATCTCCTCGACGTCGTCGCCCCAGAACTCCACCCGCAGCGGGTGCTCCTCGGTCGGCGGGAAGACGTCCAGGATACCGCCGCGGACGGCGAACTCGCCGCGCTTCTCGACCAGTTCGACCCGGGCGTAGGCGGCTGCCGACAACCGCCGGGCCACCGCCTCCAGATCGTGCGACTCACCGCGCAGGACGGCCACCGGCTCCAGCTCGGCCAGCCCCTTGACCTGCGGCTGGAGCACCGAGCGGACGGGGGCCACGATCACCTGCACCGGTCCGGCCGCCGGGTCGTCCGCCCGCGGGTGCACGATCCGGCGCAGCACCGCCAGCCGGCGGCCGACCGTGTCCGAGCGCGGCGAGAGCCGCTCGTGCGGGAGCGTCTCCCAGGCCGGGTACTCGGCGACCGTGTCGGGCGGCAGCAGCGAGCGGAGCGAGGCGGCGAGGTCCTCGGCCTCCCGGCCGGTCGCCGTGACGGCCAGCACCGGGCGGCCGCGCTCCCCGGCCGACTGCGCGGCCATCGCGCGGGCCAGCGCGGCGATGGCGAACGGCCTGGCGGCGGGCGGGCCGACCAGGTCCAGGTGGTGGCGAGCGCCGGCCGCGGTACCGATCGCGGTCGCGGCCTCGATCGCCTCGGCGAGCGCCGCGTCCCGCGCGACGACATCGAGCAGTCCGGTCAGGCTCATCAGGAGTCTCTTCTTCGTGCCGTGGCTGGTGCCGCCCGGGCGGCACCAGCCTGCCGGGGCAACGCGAACGGCCCGGCGCGCCGAGCGGCCGGGGGTCTCCAGCCTACGCCGCAGGGCCGACACGCACGCGGCGCACGGGCCCGGCGGGGCCGTGGGACGGGTGCGGCGGGCACGGGGCCGGACCGGGCCGGCGCCCGGACGGGGACGAAGCACCGGCCGCACGCTGCGGCTCCGCCTCCGCGATCCGCCACGAACTGGACATACTCCTGTCACTGGCCGTCCATGGAGATCGCGCACCATGGTGACTGTGCCCGCCGCACCCAACCGTGGGGGATGGCTGCGGAGGGCACAGTCGCACACCCGATGGGGGTCGGGGGTGCGAGGCCGGGCGACCCTGGGTGGGGGCGCCCGCCCAAGCGCCGGGAACCGTGGCGCCCTTTCCTGGAGGGCGCCACGGGTCTCGGCCTCTTTCGTGGTGCGCGGGCACCCGCTCCGCGCGCCCGTCCCCCGCCGCGCACCCCCTTTCCGCGCCCTCGCCGCACCGCGCACCCCGGCCACGCTCCCCGCCACACCGCGCCCCCGGCCACCACCCACCGGACCTCCGCGCCCGCGCGGCCACCACCCCGGCCACCACCCCGGCCACCACCACCTGAACGGCCGCCACCCGCCCGCGCGGCACGGCTCCGCCCACTTCGCCGAAAGGCCACGCGGCCCGGCGCCGCTCCCTACCCTGTGGTGAAGGCCGTGTGGGGATGCCCCGGAGGGGACCAGGGGGCGTCGCGATGGAGGGGGTTCTTCGTCATGCGCGTTGTCATCGCAGGTCAGGGGTATGTGGGGCTGCCGCTGGCGGTCCGGGCGGCCGAAGTCGGCTACCAGGTGGTCGGCTACGACGTGGACGAGCGCCGGATCAAACGGCTGGCGGTCGGCGAGTCCTACGTCGAGGACATCCCGGCACCCCGGCTGCGGCCGCTGCTGGAGAACGGCAGCTATCTGCCGTCCGCCGAGCCGGCCGACGTGGCCGGCTTCGACATCGCGGTGATCACGGTGCCGACGCCGCTGCGCGACGGGGTGCCGGACCTCTCCTACATCGAGGCCTCGGCCCGGCTGCTCGCCCAGCACCTGCGCCCGGGCGCCACCGTCGTGCTGGAGTCCACCACCTACCCGGGCACCACCGAGGAGCTGCTCGCACCCCTGCTGGAGGAGGGGTCCGGTCTGACCGCCGGCCGGGACTTCCACCTCGGCTACAGCCCCGAGCGGATCGACCCGGGCAATCCGAACTGGCGACTGGAGAACACCCCGAAAGTGGTCTCCGGCATCGACCCGGCGGCGCTGGCGGCGGTCGACGGCTTCTACGGGCGGCTGGTCGAGCGAACCGTCCCGGTCTCCTCCTGCAAGGAGGCCGAGCTGACCAAGCTGCTGGAGAACACCTTCCGCCATGTGAACATCGCGCTGGTCAACGAGCTGGCGATGTTCGCCCACGACCTCGGCATCGACGTCTGGGAGGCGATCGACGCCGCCTCCACCAAGCCGTTCGGCTATCTGCGCTTCACCCCCGGGCCGGGGGTCGGCGGGCACTGCCTGCCGATCGACCCCTCCTACCTGTCCTGGCGGGTGGAGCGGGCGCTCGGCCAGTCGTTCCGCTTCGTCGAGCTGGCCAACGACGTGAACAGCCACATGCCCGACTACGTGGTGCGCCGGCTCGCCGAGGCGCTGAACGAGCGGCAGCGCTCGGTCAAGGGCTCCCGGGTGCTGCTGCTCGGGCTCGCCTACAAGAAGAACACCGGCGACGCCCGGGAGACCCCGGCCGCCCGGGTCGCCGAGCTGCTGACCCGGATGGGCGCCGAGGTCCGGGCCGCCGACCCGCACGTGGTCGTCGGGGTGCACGTCCCCGAGCCGGTGCTCCCCGGGCAGCGGGCGGCCGAGCTGGACCCGCACGGCGACCCGTTCGCCGCCGTCCGCCGGGTCGAGGCGACTCCGGAGGAGCTGGCCGGGGCCGACGCGGTGGTGCTGCTCGCCGACCACGACGAGTTCGACTACGAGGCCGTCACCGCGCACGCCCGGTACGTGCTGGACTGCCGCCGCCGGCTCTCGGGCACGACGGTCGAGGTGCTGTAGGGCCGGTCGGCCCGCGCGAACGCGGTGCCGGGCGTCCGCACCCGCCCGGCACCGCGCACAAGGGATCCGGCCCGCCCCGGCTCCCGGTGACTACCAGCGGGACAGGTTGATGTCGTACATCGTCACCTGGTGGCCCTGGTTGCCGTTGAAGTCGTACTGCTCCCAGTTGAAGACGGTCCAGGAGCCGAGGCCACCCCCCAGATAGGTGATGACCCGGTTGTTGCCCGCGTCGATCCGGTCCACGTTGTAGATCCGGACGGACATCCAGCCGTCATTCGCGAAGCAGAGCCGGCCGCTGTAACCGTAGTTGTACACCTTCGCGAAATCGGTGCGGTTTCCGCATTCGACCTGGCTCACCGCGTTCGCGCCGGTCGTCGGCAGCAGTGCGGCGGCAGCGGCGGTGAGAACGGCGAGGGCACCGATCCGGCGGGCCAGTACATTTCCGGTGCGGCGATCCCTGCGGGGATTTGCGGGATTTGTGCGGCGAATCATGAAACCCCTCCATCGACAGCGGTTGCGACTCCAGAGATTTACATGGGGGCCAGTCGCCGAACAGCTGATTTCCGGCCAAGCCGAAACCCCCGGGACGGGCCGCCGGGCCGGGGCCGAGCGGAATGCGCTAGGGTCCGAACAAGCTTGCCGTGCCCGAGGATCGGAGCAGACGATTGGCACGTCCACCACATTTCGGACGATTCGCCGCCATCACCCTGGCGGCCGTGCTGTCGGCCATTTCCGCAGGCTGTGCCGAGGATACCGGGGGGACCGCGGTGAAATCCGCGCCAACGCCCCCCGCGATCGGCACCCCTGAACCCCCGGAATCCGGCCGCGCCGGAATGACCGGACTGCCGCTTTCCGCTTATCAGGCCAATGACCAGGTGGCCGTGAAAGAGATTCAGGCCAGGAATATGCTGGTCGTCTCCTGCATGCAGCGGGCCGGATTCACCGGTTTCGGCGGCGACGGCCTCCAGGCGGCGCAGGCCCCGGACAACGCGACGGCCCTGCCGGCCGGCGCCTGGGGGTACCTCGGGGCCGAGGCCGCCGCCGTCCAGGGGTTCCACCCCCCGAAGCGGGGGCTGCCCCGGCCCGTCTCGCCGGCGGCCGGCCCGGCCGAGGCCTACGACGCGGCCCGGGTCGACTGCGACCGGCAGGCGGCGGAACGGATCGGCTCGCCGCCGGGGCCCGGGGCCGAGCTGGTCGGCCGGCTCTTCGACGAATCGATCGGGGCGACCGGCCGCGATGCCCGGGTGGCCGCGGCGACCGGCGAGTGGTCCACCTGCATGGCCGCCGCCGGCTTCCGCGTCGACGACCCGGCGGCCCTGCCGGAGCGGTACCGGGCGGTCGCGGAGATCACCCCGGGCGAGCTGGCGACGGCCCGCGCCGACGCCGACTGCACGACCCGGAGCAATCTGGCGGGGATCTGGTTCGCCGTGCTGGCCGGCTACCAGCGGCAGCAGATCGACCGGAACGCGCAGGCCCTGACCGCCCAGCAGGAGGCGGTCAGGGCCCAGGACGCGAAACTCACCCGGCTGGTGGCCGGCGGCTCGTGAGGCCCTCACGGGGTCACGAGCCGCCGGGCCACCCGGTGCCGGGACCGGCGCTCGCGGTGCCTCAGCGCCGCCGGTTGAGGCCCACCGTGTTCGGGGTGGCGTAGTCGCTGCCGTCGTCGACGATCACGATCTTCGGAATGATCCGGGTCTCGTCCTCGGCGGGCCGGCCCGGCGCGTCGGCCGCCTCGTCGTCGGCCACCTCGTCGGCCGCGGTCGCGGCCGACCCGCTCGGCGGCGTGCTCGGCGTGCTCGGCGGCGTGCTCGGCCGGGGCGGCACCCCCGCCGGGGCGGCGGGCGCCACCGGACCGGGCGCGACCGGTCCGGGGCTGACCGGCCCGGTGGCGACCGCGCCGGCGACGGCCGGAGCGGAGTCCGCGGCCGGGGCAGCATCGTCGGGAGCGGCGTCGTCGGGAGCGGCGTGGAAGGGACCCACCGGGCCGGGAGTGACCGGCAGCACCGCGGTGGCCGCCTCGGTGACGGCCCGCTGCCCGCCGCCCACCGCGACGGTCTTGCGCAGGTTCGCCACCGCGATCTCGCCGGTGTCCGCCTCGGAGTCGACCGCCGGCGCGGGCCCGGCCGGGGTCTCGGCCGCCAGGTCGGGCTCGATCGCGCCCACCGCCGCGCCGGTGAGCGAGGCGAGGGTGCCCTTGATGTGGTCCAGGTGCTGCTGCACCGTCTCCTGCCGGGCGGCGAACTCGCGCTGCTCGCGCTCGCTCTCCGCGTTGATCCGCTCGGCCTCGCGCCGGGCCTGCTCGATCAGCTGGTCCGCCCGGGCCTGCGCCTCGGCGTCGGACTGCTTGATCTGCCCGAGCACGGTCTCCCGGTACTGCTCGGCCTCCTTGACCCGGCGCTCCGCGGTCGCCGAGATCTGGGCGTCCTCGGCGTCGGCCCGGGCCTCGGTCGCCGCGAAGGTCTCGTCGGCCTCCCGGCGCAGCTCGGCGAGCTTGGCCTCGGCCAGCTCGGAGGCCTCGGCCGCGGCGACCCGCACCTTGGCGGCGTGGGCGGTGGCGGCGTCCCGCACGGCCCGGCTCTCGCGGTCGGCGTCGGCCCGGATCGCCTCGGCCTCGGCGCGGGTCCGCTCCTCGGTGCGCCGGGCGGCCTGGTCGGCCTCGGCGCGGGTGGTGGCGGCGTACTCCTTGGCGGCCTGGCCGAGCGCCTGACCGGCCTCGTAGACCTCGTCGCGGAGGTCCTCGGCGAACCGCTCGGCGGCCTCCCGGACCGCCCGGGCCTCGTTCGCGGCCATCGTGGCCAGTCCGGCGGCCTGCTCGCTGAGCACCTGGTAGTCCGGGTCCGGAGCGTCGGCGGCGGCCTGCCGGATCTCGGCCAGCCGCCGCTCCATCTCCCGGATTCCGGCGCCCAGCACGCTCAGCCGTTCCCACGCCTCGTCCCGTTGGGCGGTGAAAACGGTCAGGGCTCGGTCGACCTGCTCGGGCGCGTAACCGCGCCGGGCAGCGGTGAAGCCGTGCTGGGGGACGGCATCGCTCATGGGCTCTTCCCCTCGTGTCGCGGGCTGCGGAGCCCATGATCGGACGGAACGGACGGATCCGGAACCGGATCCGGAAGGCGGTCCGGAATCGGACGCCGTACGGATCGGAACGCGGCGAGGAATGGACGAATAGACCCATCCTCTTGACCTATTTTGCGCAGATCAGGGCGAAACCCCAACGAGGCAGAGCCGCGACGGCACGCCGAAGGGGTCGTTCCGGACACCGGAACGACCCCTTCCACCTGCACGGATCCGCGTCGGCCCGCTACAGCAGGCCGTCCCAGAACTGCTCCAGGAGGACGGCCCACCAGGTGTCCGCCGACTGCAGGGCCGCGGGGTCGATCGCGGCGAGCTGAGCCTGGAAGTCGGTCGTCCAGCGACCGGCCTGGTCCGGGGTCAGCCCGTACCGCAGCCGCCACATCCGGCCCAGCAGGGCCAGGGCGCGAACGAACTCCGGTACACCACTGTTGACGAACCGGGGCGGCTCGCCGGTTCCGTCGATGTCCACCGCGACCACGTGCGCCGTGCCGTACTGCACGCAGAGCTGGCGGCCGTAGTCGTTGCCGAGCACCAGGTAGCCGCCGAAGTCCGGGCCGCCGGTCAGTCCGCGCTCGGCGGCCAGCTCGGCGAGCGTCGGGATCGGGCGGCCCTCCTGGGCCTGCGCCCAGAAGAAGGGTCCGAACTCGCGCGGCAGGCCCCCCCACATCAGGGTCTGCGCCACCGGCTCGGGCACGCCCTGGCGGGAGACGGCGCGCTGCTCGAAGTGGAACACGTTCGGGCCGAAGGCCTGGCTCACCTCCTGGCCGAGCTGCTGCGGTGCGATCGGCGGCAGCACCGGGACGCTGCCCGGGGCGGGCGGCGGCACCCGGAACGGGCGGACCCGCTGGGCGCCGGAGGCCAGCTGGTGCAGCTCGTCCAGGTGGTCCAGCAGCTGGGCCATGCCGGCCTGCCGGGAGTGGTGGTCCCGGCCGTAGTCGGCGGTGTGGGTGAGCCGGACGTTCGGCCAGGAGGCGGCGATCATCCGGTTGCAGTAGCCGCCCGGCAGGTCGCAGGACTCCAGCTCGGTGTAGAGCTCCAGGACCTGCTCCGGCGGGACGTTCAGCCGGCGCAGGTCCTGGAGGATCTTCCACTCCGGGTGCGGGGTGCCGGGCTCGCTGCGGTGCAGCAGCTTCTGCTCCGAGCCGTCCGGGCCGCGGTAGCTGAGCGCGGCGAAGTAGCCGGGGCCGACGGCCGGCACACCGGGCGGCACCGGGGCGCCCTGCGGCGGACCGGGGACCGGCGCCGGGGCGGCGGCCGGGGCGGGAGCCGGGGCGGCCGGCGAGGCCGCGCCGGGGTAGCCGTAGCCGGCCGCGCCGGGGCCGGGCGGGGGCGGCACGGCCGGGCCGCCGGACGGCGGGGTGCCGGGATCGGCCGGGGCACCGCCCAGCAGCGCCGGGTCGATCGCTCCCGCCAGCTGGGTGCGCTCGTACGCGACCCCGCCCGCGGGCGGGCCGGCGGCGGGTGGCGCGGGCGGGGCCGCGGGGCCGCGCAGGCCGGCCGGCGGCGGGGGCGGCGGGGCACCGGCCGCGCCGCGACCGCCCGCGGCCGCGGCGGGGGCACCCGCGCCCGAGGACTGCCGCAGGCCGCCCGGCGGGGGCGGCGGCGGGGCGGCGGCCGCGCTCCGGCCGAGCGAGACCGGTGCTCCGCCCGGAGCGGCCGTGCCGCCGCGCAGGGCGGCCGGCGGGGGCGGCGGCGGGGCGGCCGCCGCGCTCCGGCCGCGCGCCCCGTGCGACGCGTCGGGCGCCGGAGCGGGCGCGCCGGGGGCACCGGGGGCACCGGGCAGGCCCATCAGGCCGGGCATCGCGTCCGGCGAGGCCAGCATGGTCGCGGCGTGTTCGACACCGGGGCCGCCCGGCGGGATCGCCGGGCCGCCGGGAGCCGGCGCGCCCGGACCGGGGGCACCGGGCAGGCCCATCAGGCCGGGCATCGCGTCCGGCGAGGCCAGCACGGTCGGGGCCTGTTCGGCCGACGGCGGCACCGGCGCGGCCGGCGCACCGGGGGCCGGGGCGCCCGGGCCCGGGGCACCGGGCAGCCCCATCAGGCCGGGCATCGCGTCCGGCGGCGCCAGCACCGTCGGGGCGGGCTCGACCGCCGGAGCGGCGGCGGGGGGCACCGGGGCCATCCCGTAGCCGCCCTCGGGCAGCAGCACGGTGGCCGCCTCGGCGCCGGGCCGCGGCTCGCCGGCCAGACCGGCGCCGTTGGTCCGCAGACCGTCGGGCAGCAGCACGGTCGCCGCCTCGGCACCGGCGGCCGGCGGGGACGGGACGGGCGGCGCGGGCGGGGCGAGCGGCGTGGCGGGCACCGGCGGGGCGACCGCCGGCGCGGCCGGGGGCGGGCCGCCCTGGCCGGGCGGCGGGGCGAGCATGGTCGGCGCGTCCCCGGCCGGCCGCTCGGAGACCGGCGGCGTGGTCAGCACGGCGGGTGCCGGCGGCACCGGCGGCGCCTCGGAGCCGGCCGGACCGGCCGGACCGACCGGAGCGACCGGAGCGACCGGAGCGACCGGAGCGGCCGGAGCGGCGGCGGGTGCCGGAGCCGGCGGGGCCGGATGCGCGGGCGCCGGGGCGCCGAGCCGGTCGGCCTCGGCGGCGATCGCCGCGGCCCCCGCCTCCTGGAGCCACTGCGGCGGGCTGAGCAGGAAGGACGTCGCCTCCACCGGCCCGGGCGCGGGCCTGGCCGCCCCGGCCGGATTGGCCGCGACCGGCCGTCCGTAGACCTCCTCGTACTGCCGGACCACCTCGTTGACCGGCAGCGCCGGCCAGAGTGTGCTGGCGCCGGAGTCCCGGGCGATCACCAGCCGCGCCTCACCCGCCGAGCCGCCCGGGGCCGCCGAGCCCTCGGAACCGTCCGCCGGGCCGCCGGAGCCACCGGCCGCGCCCTCCGCGGGCTGCACCGCCCAGCAGACGAAGCCCAGGTCGAACTCCCGGACCCGTACCTCGCGCTGCTGCGGACGCGGCACCCCGCCGTTGATCCACTCGTCGGCGAGCTCCTGCGCCTGCGTGTACGTCACCACGCCCGGTTCACCCCTGTCCCCTTCGTCCCCGCTTGTTCCGCTACCACCGTCGCCGCAGCCGTACGGGCCACGTCAGCCCACCGGCACGGCGCGGGCGAACCCGCCGTCCACCATCAGCTCCGCGACCGTCTCCAGTTCCGGTGGACTGCCGGCCAGCCGGAGCAGGAAGTCGTCGAAGTCCTCGCCGCAGGGCAGCAGCAGCCGGGCGACCCGCTCCTCGGGCGCCTCGGGGGCGCCGCCGTCACGGGCGTCGTCGTAGAGGCAGAACCAGACCGAGCCGGCCCGGTCGCCGCGCACCTTGAGCGCCACGATGCCGCCCTGGGCGTAGGCGATGCCCAGGTAGTCCTTGGTGAGGTGGTCGCGCAGGCACTTGTTGGCGTAGACGACGTCCTCCGTCCCGTACTCCTCGCTGAGGGTCAGGAACGGCTGGTCGAGCAGCAGCCCCAGCTCGGGGTCGAGCGCCACACCGACCGGGGCCCGGCCGCCGGCCAGCTTGAGGAAGGTCCGGTACGCGCCGGGCAGCCGATAGCCGAGGCGCTCCTCGGCCCGCTGCACCAGGTCCTCGGGGACGCCGATCGGGTCGCCGCCGTCCCGGGCGAGCGAGAAGTGCACCGGCCGGCGCTCCTGCAAGGGGCGGGTGCCGCGGCGGGTGTGGTCCGCGGTGGAGGTGGCCAGGCCGCCGTGGTGCCGCAGCAGCGCCTTCACCTCGACCGGGACGAGCTCCATCCGCCGCCAGCCGGGCGCGGCCCGGCCGACCGCGTGGTGCCAGGTCCAGCCGGGCGGGGTGGCCACGGCGGTCTCCAGGTCGGCCCAGAGCGGATGGCCCTGGGTGAACTGCGCGGCATTGGCCGAGACGTAGTCCGTCAGCCGCAGTTCGTCGACGCCGAAGCCCTCCGGCGGATCGGCCACCTCGGCCGCGGCCGCCGCGTACGGACCGAAGTCCGGGTGACCGTGCTCGTCCACCCTGACCCCGGCGGGGTGCCGCTCCGCGCGGACCGGGTCCGGGAACTGCACCACCTGACCTGCGTACGCCGCGTTGGGCGCGGCGGCGACGCCGGGCCGACCTGTCGTCATCTGGGAGCCCCCACTGGCTGCTGCAAATTCGGTGCGCTTGCTGGACACCAGCGTAGGGGGTCCCCCCGGGCCCCGACCCCCCGCCCGGGCACACCGGACAGCCCGCGGGCCACGGGCGGGGAGCACGGCCGCGGGCCCGGACCGCGCCGGCCCGCCGGGGCTCAGGCGGCGAGCGCCTTGGCCAGCGTCTCCACGACGCGTTCCTGCTGGGCCGCGGTGATGTGCGGGTGGAGCGGCAGGGTGAGCAGCTCCCGGGCGGCCCGCTCGGCGACCGGGAACGCGCCCGCGCCGTGGCCGAGTTGCCGGAACGCCGGCTGGAGGTGGACGGGTACCGGGTAGTGGACGCCGGCGCCGATGCCCGTGGCCTGCAGCGCGGCCAGCACCGCGTCCCGGTCCCGGCCGGGCCCGATCCGCACCGCGTACAGGTGCCAGACGTGCTCGTTGCCGGGCGCGGTCCGCGGCGGGGTGAGGCCGTCGATCCCGGCCAGCAGCCGGTGGTAGCGCTCGGCGGCGGCCCGGCGGGCCTCGTTCCAGGCGGGCAGCCGGCGCAGCTTGGCCCGCAGCACGACGGCCTGCAGCGCGTCCATCCGGGAGTTGAAGCCGAACCGCTCGTGCTCGTACTTGCGGCCCGAGCCGTGGTCGCCGATCAGCCGGACGGCGGCCGCCAGGGCGTCGTCGTCGGTGACGACGGCGCCCGCGTCCCCGTACGCGCCGAGGTTCTTGCCGGGGTAGAAGCTGGTGGCGGAGACCAGCCCGTGGAGGGCGCGGCCGTGCTGCCGGGCGCCCTGGGACTGCGCGGCGTCCTCCACCACCGGCCGGCCGGCGGCCAGCTCCAGCAGCGGGCCCATCGGGGCGAGCTGCCCGTTGAGGTGGACGGGCAGCAGCGCGACGGCGCCGGGCAGCGCGTCCGCCACGCGCTCGGGGTCGATCAGCAGGTGGTCCGGGTCGGCGTCGACCAGCACCGGGCGCAGCCCGGCCCGGACCACGGCCTCCGCGGTGGCGACGAAGGTGTTGGCGGGGAGCACCACGCCGCCGCCGGGCGGCAGGTCGAGGGCGCGCAGCGCCAGTTCGAGCGCGTCGGTGCCGTTGGCGGCGCCGACGCAGTGCCGGGCGCCGGAGAAGGCCGCGTACTCCGCCTCGAAGCCGGCCGTCTCGGGGCCCTTGACGTAGCCGCCGGTGGCGAGCACCCGGTCGAAGCCGGCCCGGACCTCGGCCTCCACCTCGGCGTGCGCGGCCTTCAGGTCCACCAGCGGAACCGGCTCGTCGACGGGCTGATCGGTGCTCATCCTGGTCTCCCCCTGGGGTGTCTCGGCGGATCGGAGCGGGCGGACGGCGGCGACGGCCCGGCCCCGGGCGGTGGCCGTGGCCGTGGACGTGGACTGGCCGTGGACGTGGACGGGCGGGGCCGGCCGGGCCGGTTCAGCCGAGCGCCGCGCGCACGGCCCCGACCACCCGGTCCTGCTGCCGCTCGGTGAGCGCGTGGTAGAGCGGCAGGATCAGCGAGCGGCCGGTGAGCAGCTCGGTGGCGGGCAGCGGCACCCGGGCGGTGCCCTGGTACGGGGCCTCCAGATGGGCCGCCATGATGCCGCGCCGGGCGCAGACGCCGGCGGCGGCGAGGTCGGCGAGCACCGCCCCGCGGTCGGGGGCGGTGTCCGGGAGCAGCAGCCAGCAGGACTGGTAGTTGGTGCTGCCGTGCGCCGGGTCGGCCACCAGTCGGCCGCCGGCGCCGGCCAGCAGCTCCCGGTACCGCTCGGCGAGTTCGCGCCGCCGGGCGACCATGGCCGGCAGCTTGCGCAGCTGCACCAGGCCGATCGCCGCCTGGATGTCGGTCATCCGGTAGTTGAAGCCGATCTCGTCGTACGTCTCCAGCCGGCCGGCGCCGTCCTTCGCGGCGTGCCGGTCGGCGGCCGAGACGCTCATCCCGTGCTCGCGCAGCCGGCGCAGCCGGGCGGCGAGCGCGCCGTCCTGGCAGGTGACCATGCCGCCCTCACCGGTCGTGAGCAGCTTGCGCGGGTGGAAGGAGTAGGCGGCCAGCGCCGCCGTGCCGCCCACCGGCCGGCCCCGGTGGACGGAGCCGGCCGCGCAGGCGGCGTCCTCGACCACGGTGGCCCCGCGCGGTTCGACCAGCGCGCGGAGCCCGTCCAGGTCGACCGGGACGCCCCCCTGGTCGACCGCGATCACGGCCCTGGTCCGCTCGGTGAGCAGGGGTTCGACGGTGGCGGCGGTGAGGTTGCCGGTGGTGACGTCCACGTCGGCGAAGACCGGGACGGCGCCGACGTAGGTGACGGCGTTGGCGGTGGCGACGAAGGAGAACGAGGGGACGACGACCTCGTCCCCCGGCCCGACCCCGGCGCCGATCAGCGCCAGGTGCAGGGCGGTGGTGCAGGAGGAGACCGCGACGGCGTGCGGTACCCCGAGGTGCTCGGCGAAGGCCTGCTCGAACTCGGCGACCCGGGGGCCCTGGGCCACCCAGCCGGAGCGGACGGCCTCGGCGGCGGCGAGGGCCTCCTCCTCGCCGAGCCAGGGGATCATGACGGGGATGGTGGACACAGGTGTACTCCGAACTGCCGTGCAGACGAGGGGACTACTGCTCGCGCCACCAGGCGACCAGCCTGCGCAGGCCGTCGTCGAGGCCCAGTTCGGGCTTCCAGCCGAGGTCGCGTTCGGCGGCGGTGATGTCCGCCAGGCGCCGGACCACGCCGCCGGCGGTGCCCCGGGCGGGGCCGTGCTCGACGTCGAGGTCGGTGCGGTCCATCGCGGTGAGCAGGGCGTCGGCCAGCCCGCGCAGCGAGACCTCGGTGCTGCTGGCGATGTTGTAGACCCGGTCGGTGACGGGCGCCGCGGCGGCCAGCAGGTTGGCCCGGGCGATGTCCTCGGTGTAGACGAAGTCCATGGTCTGCGCGCCGTCGCCGAAGATCAGCGGCGGCTGCCCGGCGGCGATCCGCTCCATCCAGCGGATGAACACCTCGGTGTACTTGCCGTGGACGTCCATCCGGGGCCCGTACACGTTGAAGTACCGGAGCGCGACGTAGTCCAGGCCGGCCATCGCGTGGAAGCTGCGCAGCAGGCCCTCGTTGAAGACCTTGGCCGCCCCGTACAGGGTGTCGTTGTGGTACGGGTGCTGGGTCTCCGGCGTCGGGAAGACGTCGGCGAGGCCGTAGACGGAGGCGGTGGAGGAGGCGATCACCTTGCCGACGCCGACCTCCGCGGCGGCCTCGACCACGTCGAAGGTGCCGTCCACCATGATCTCCAGGGCCAGCCTGGGCTCGGTGGCGCACTGGGTGATCCGGATCGCGGCCAGGTGGAACAGCAGGTCGGTGCCGGGGCCCAGCAGCTCGCGCAGCAGGCCGCGGTCGCGGATGTCGCCGTCCACCACCCGCAGCTGCCCGGGTGCGGCGATCTCGCGGGCGTACGCCAGGTTGGCCGCCCGGCCGCGGACGAAGTTGTCGAGCACGACCACCTCGCGGGCGCCCGCCGCGATCAGCTGGTCGACCACGGTGGAGCCGATGGTGCCGGCCCCGCCCGTGACCAGGCAGCGGGAGCCCTCGATCTGTACAGCGTTCACCGCGCGGCGGCCCTCTCGTTCGCGTCGGACAGTTCGTCGGGACCGGCGCCGACCGGGACGGTGGCGCCGCCGAGCTCCAGGCTGAGCGAGGCGGCCTCCAGCAGCTGCAGCACGCGCAGTCCGGCCCGGCCGTCGGTGAGCGGGGCCCGGCCCTCGGTGATGGCGGCGGCGAACTCGGCCATCACGTTGCGCAGCGCCTCCTGCTCGACCAGCGCGGGCGCGACCATCTCGCCCACCCGGTAGGAGATCAGCGTCTGGTGGCGGATCGCGTCGGTCAGCTCGTCGGGCGGGGTGAGGTCCACACCGCGGTCGTGCACCGCGAGCCGGGCCTGCGGGTTGAGGTCGTCCCAGACCAGGGTGCGCCGCGAGCCGCCGATGAGCGTCGTGCGGACCTTCGTCGGGGAGAGCCAGTTGACGTGGCAGTGCGCCAGCGCGCCGTTGCTCAACCGGACCGTCAGATAGGCCACGCAGGCCCGGCCGGCCCCGATCGGGTCGGCGCCCTGGGCGGAGACCCCGATCGGTTCGACGCCCGGTGGCAGGACGAAGTCCAGGATGGACAGGTCGTGCGGGGCGAGGTCCCAGAGCACGTCCACGTCCGGCTGGACCAGCCCGAGGTTGATCCGCACCGAGTCGAAGAACTGGACGTCGCCGATCTCCCCGCCGTGCACCAGCTCGCGGATCCGGCGCACCACGGGCGTGTAGCAGAAGGTGTGGTCGCACATCAGCACCAGGCCGCGCTCCTCGGCGAGCGCCACCAGCTCGGCGGCCTCCGCGGCGGAGGTGGTGATCGGCTTCTCCACCAGGACGTGCTTGCCCGCCTCCAGCGCGGCCCGGGCCAGCCGGTAGTGCGCGGCGGCCGGGGTGGCGACCGCGACCGCGCCGACCCGCTCGTCCGCGAGCACCTGGGCGAACGAGGTGGTGGACCGGACGGTGCTGTACTCGCCCAGCACCCGGCGGGACCTGGCTTCGTCCAGGTCGCAGAGCCAGTGCAGGCGCAGCGCCGGCGTCTGCTGCGCGTTGCGGACCAGGTTCGGGCCCCAGTAGCCGGCGCCGACCACCGCGATCCCGATCGGGTGCGCGGGCGCGGGCTGCGGCGGCGCGCCCGGGGTGGCCACGTGCTCGCCGGGCGCCTCGTTCGCGGTTTCCGACCCCGTCATCGCAAGACCCCCCTTGCTCGACGCCGGGGCGCCCTTGCCCCGACGGCCTCAACGGCCAGACCGAGCAGAGGAGTTGCCGCACCGGCCGATCAACCCCCCAGGGACCGGCCACCCCCTTGGCTCGCTGCTGGAACGCTACCGGCCGCCGCCCCCGGCCGGAGGCGGATTCGGGAAACCCGGGGACGAGTCGTGACGACGGCGTGCGGATCCGGCCGACACGGCGTGCCCACCGGCCCGCCGGTGGCCGGCCGTCGCCCCCCGGTTGTACGGATGTCGGTGCCATTTGACAGGCTTGCCCCGGACTGACCCCACACGGTCCCGTCACCGGCGGACGAACAGGAGGAGGACGACGTATGACCACCGGCGAACCGGCCGGCCCGCCCGTGCTGCGCCACTTCCGCGACAGCCTGCTGCCCGCCGTCGCCGCCGCCCTGTCGCTGAAGGGCGGCGAGGTGCACACCCTGGCGGGCGACAAGCCCGCCCGGCGCCCGGCCCTGCATCCCCTGGTGGCCGACTTCCTGGACGCGCTGCCGCTGGAGCACCGCGAGCGCTTCACCGGCCGCTGCCCGGAGGCCGTCCTGCTCTCCCAGTACCTGGCCGTCGTGGACGCCAAGCGCTCCAAGCGCGCCGCCCGCAAGCCGCTGGGCCTGCCCGAGGCCCGCAAGGCGCTCAAGGGCTCGCGGCTGACCACCGTACGGATCCGCGAGGAGCACGACCCGGCGCACGGCACCCACGCCCCGCCCTGCCGCTCCTGCGTACCGCTGCTGGAGCACTTCGCCGTGCGGAGCGTCGCGGTCGGGCCGCCCGCCCGCTGACCGCGCACCCGCGTACGCCCCCGTCCCCGAGCCGCCGGAGCCCGCCCTGAACCCGCCCAGTCCGCCCAGTCCGCCGCTGCCCCCGCCGAGCACGTCCGGTGGGTCCGCCCTGCGCAGCCGCCCGCGCTTTCCGGCCGATGTCGCCGCCGAACTCAAGGCGGCCGGATGGCACCCCGGCCGCTGGCAGATCCGCCAGGCCGAGGAGTGGGCCGACGCCCTGGCGGCGTACGGCGGCCCGGCCGGCGTCGGTCACGCGGTGTTCCCGGCCGCGGTGGAGGCCTGGGCCGAGTTCGGCGGCCTCGCCTTCGACCTCGACGGCCCGGGGCGCCAGCTGGCCCGGACGCCCTTCCTGGTGGACCCGCTCTGCGGGCTCCACCAGCCGCGCACCCTGGCCGACCTCGGCCGCGCCCTGGACACCCGGCTCGCCCCGCTCGGCGAGGAGGCGTACGGCCAGGCCCTGCTGGCGGTGGACGAGGAGGGCCGGGTCTACAGCCTGGACCACACCGGGGAGTGGTTCCTCGGCCACGGCGTCGACCAGGCGATCAGCACCCTCGTCCTCGGTACCGCGCCCGAGCGGCTGCGCACCGCCGACGAGGGCTGAGCGCTCCGGCCCGGGCCGCGCCGGGCGGACGCCGCCCGGCCGGCGGCCTCACCCCAGCCGGTCGGCCCGGACGGCCAGCCTGGACGGCAGCACCGCCTCGACCCGGAAGCCCCCGTCCGCCTCCGGCCCCGCCGAGAAGGTGCCGCCCAGCGCGACCACCCGCTCCCGCATCCCGATCAGCCCGTTGCCCCCGCTGGGCAGCGCCGCCGCCGTCCGCTCGCCGCCCGGACAGGCGTTCACCACGCTGACCCGCACGCCGTTGGGCGCGTAGGCGAGCAGCACGGCGACCTGCGCGCCACCGGCGTGCTTGTGCGCGTTGGTCAGGCCTTCCTGCACCACCCGGTACGCGGTCTGCTCGGCCTCGGTGGTGAACTCCTGGCGGCTGCCGCTGACGGTCAGGGTGACGGCCATCCCGGCCGCCCTCGACTGGTCGACCAGCCGGGGCAGCGCGACCAGCGAGTCCGGCTCCGGCGCGCTGTCGTCCGACATCCGCAGCACCCCGAGGATCTCGCGCAGTTCGTTCAGCGCCTGCCTGCCGACCTCCCCCATCAGCTTGGCGCTCTGGGCCGCCCGCTCCGGGTCCTTCGCCACGATCCGCTCCAGCGCCCCGGCGTGCACCACCATCAGCGACACCCGGTGGGCCACCACGTCGTGCATCTCCCGGGCGATCCTGGTCCGCTCCTCCAGCCGGGCCCGGCGGGCACGCTCACGGGCCTGCTCGGCCAGCAGGTCCAGCTCGGTCTCCAGGCCGTGCGCGCGGTCCTTGAGCGACTCGATCAGCCGCCGCCGCGCGCCCACGTACAGGCCGGTGACCACCGGCGGCACGGTCAGGCCGACGGCCACCAGCACCGACAGCAGCACCTGCCCCCAGAGCGGCGGCTGCTCCACCGTCAGGTCGGAGGGGGTGAGCATGGACACCAGCATCACGCCGACCGCCTCGGCGAAGGCCAGGGCGGACAGCGCCACCACCCGCCGGCGCCGGCTCGGCCACTCCCAGGTCTCCGCGAGCGTGTAGAGCGACACCGTCAGCAGCACCACGCCCAGCATCCCGGGCATCGCCACCAGGGCCACCAGCACCGGCACCGCCGGCCAGCGCCGCCGCAGCACCAGCGTGGCGCCGGCCGCCGCGCCGAACAGCGCGACCCCGACGATGGCCACCACGCCCAGGTGGACCCGGGGCGCCAGGAAGGCGACCGCGCTGGCCGCGCACTCCAGCGCCGCCAGCGCCGCCAGCCCGATGTCCAGGAGAGCGCTGCGCCGGCGCTCCCACCACCAGAACGACCGGTCCCGCTCGCGCTCCCCAGGCGACTTGCTCATAGCCCCACAGCCTAAGCGTGAACCCCGACCCGTCCCCACCCGGTTCCGCCCCGACACCCGTGCGGGCCTTCAAGTGGTCCAGACCACCTGAACCGGCTGTGATCTTGTCCGCCATCCGGCCACCTCGCGGACAGCAACCGCCCCGACACCTATGCTGGGTCGCGTCGGACAGCGCGGTCCGCACGCGTCACACCCGCCACACGTGTGCGGAGCTGTGACGATGAGCCGTTGCCGAACCCCACCACCACAGGGAGCCAGCCGTGACCGCTCCGGTCCCCACCCCGGCGGACAGCCCCAGCCGTGTCGGCCCCGCCGGCGCCGACGCCGACAACACAGCCCTGCGCGCGGACATCCGCCGCCTCGGCGACCTCCTCGGCGAGACGCTGGTCCGCCAGGAGGGCCCCCAGCTGCTGGGCCTGGTCGAACAGGTCCGCCTGCTGAGCCGCACCGACGGCGAGGCCACCGCCGAACTGCTCTCCGACATCGACCTGGACACCGCCGCCAAGCTGGTCCGCGCGTTCTCCACCTACTTCCACCTCGCCAACGTCACCGAGCAGGTGCACCGCGGCCGGGAGCTGGCCACCCGCCGCGCCCGCGAGGGCTCGCTGCTCGCCCAGACCGCGGACCAGCTCGGCGAGGCGGACCCGAAGCACCTCGCGAACACCCTGGCCCACCTGGCCGTCCGCCCGGTCTTCACCGCCCACCCCACCGAGGCCGCCCGCCGCAGCGTCCTCAACAAGCTCCGCCGGATCGGCGAGCTGCTCGACCGGATCCACCGCGAGCAGATCGCCGCCGGCCTCTCGCACGCCGACCAGGCCCGCACCACCTCCGCCAAGCGGCAGGCCGACCGCCGCCTCGCCGAGGTCATCGACCTGCTCTGGCAGACCGACGAGCTGCGGATCGCCCGCCCGGAGCCGACCGACGAGGCCCGCAACGCCGTCTACTACCTGGACGAGCTCTACCGCGAGGCCGTCCCCGAGGTCCTGGAGGAGCTGCACGAGGAGCTCGCCCGGGTCGGCCTCACCCTGCCCGACGGCGTCCGCCCGCTCACCTTCGGCACCTGGATCGGCGGCGACCGCGACGGCAACCCGAACGTCACCCCGCAGGTCACCTGGGACGTCCTGAACCTCCAGCACGAGTACGGCATCAAGGACGCCCTGGCGGCCGTCGACGACCTGCGCAACTCGCTCTCCACCTCCGAGCGCCTGGCCGGCGCCTCGGCCGAGCTGGTCGCCTCGCTCCACGCCGACCTGGACGTGCTCCCCGAGCTGAGCCCGCGCTACAAGCGGATGAACGCCGAGGAGCCCTACCGCCTCAAGGCCACCTGCGTCCGGCTCAAGCTGGAGAACACCCGCGAGCGGCTCGCCCAGGGCACCCCGCACATCGCGGGCCGCGACTACCTCGGCACCCGCGAGCTCGTCGCCGACCTCCGGCTGATCCAGGAGTCGCTCCGCTCCCACCGCGGCGGCCTGATCGCCGACGGGCGGCTCGCCCGCGCCATCCGCACCATCGAG
The DNA here is from genome assembly GCF_040630835.1 of Kitasatospora sp. NPDC005751. Taxonomy (NCBI): domain Bacteria; kingdom Bacillati; phylum Actinomycetota; class Actinomycetes; order Kitasatosporales; family Streptomycetaceae; genus Kitasatospora; species Kitasatospora sp. NPDC005751. The sequence goes on along the minus strand of NZ_JBEXYC010000046.1, from coordinate 14,677 downwards.
GCCTTCGGCCTCCAGCTCGCCACCATGGACGTCCGCGAGCACGCCGAGGCCCACCACCACGCGCTCGGCCAGCTCTTCGACCGACTCGGCGAGGAGGCCTGGCGCTACGCGGACATGCCCCGCGAGTACCGGCAGAAGCTGCTCGCCAAGGAGCTCCGCTCGCGCCGCCCGCTCGCACCCACCCCGGCCCCGCTGGACGCCGCGGGCACCAAGACCCTCGGCGTCTTCAACACCATCCGCGAGGGCTTCGAGCGGTTCGGCGACGAGATCGTCGAGAGCTACATCATCTCGATGTGCCAGGGCGCCGACGACGTGTTCGCCGCCACCGTGCTGGCCCGCGAGGCCGGTCTGATCGACCTGCACGCCGGTATCGCCAAGATCGGCATCGTGCCGCTGCTGGAGACCACCGACGAACTCCAGGAGGCCGACCGGATCCTGGACGAGATGCTCTCCGACCCCTCCTACCGGCTGCTCGTCTCGCTGCGCGGCGACGTCCAGGAGGTCATGCTCGGCTACTCCGACTCCTCCAAGTTCGGCGGCATCACCACCTCCCAGTGGGAGATCCACCGCGCCCAGCGCCGGCTGCGCGACGTCGCCCACCGCTACGGGATCCGGCTGCGGCTCTTCCACGGCCGCGGCGGCACCGTCGGCCGCGGCGGCGGCCCCTCGCACGAGGCCATCCTGGCCCAGCCCTGGGGCACCCTGGAGGGCGAGATCAAGGTCACCGAGCAGGGTGAGGTGATCTCCGACAAGTACCTGCTGCCCTCGCTGGCCCGGGAGAACCTGGAACTGACCATCTCGGCCACCCTGTCCGCCTCGGCGCTGCACACCGCCCCGCGCCAGGCCCCCGAGGAGCTGGCCCGCTGGGACGCCGCGATGGACCAGGTCTCGGCGGCCGCGCACACCGCGTACCGCGCCCTGGTCGAGCAGGAGGACCTGCCGAAGTACTTCTTCGCGGCCACCCCGGTCGACCAGCTCGCCTCGCTGCACCTGGGCTCCCGGCCGTCCCGCCGCCCCGACTCGGGCGCGGGCCTGGACGGCCTGCGCGCCATCCCGTGGGTGTTCGGCTGGACCCAGTCCCGCCAGATCGTGCCCGGCTGGTTCGGCGTCGGCGCCGGCCTCGCCGCCGCCCGCGAGGCGGGTCTCGGGGACGTCCTGGACGAGATGTACGGCCAGTGGCACTTCTTCCGCAACTTCCTGTCCAACGTCGCCATGACGCTGGCCAAGACCGACCTGCGGATCGCCCGCCACTACGTCGAGCAGCTGGTGCCCGCCGAGCTGCACCACATCTTCGACCAGATCACCGCCGAGCACGAGCTGACCCTGCGCGAGGTGCTCCGCCTCACCGGGGAGAGCGAACTGCTGGAGCACAACCCGGTGCTGAAGCAGACCTTCACCGTCCGCGACGCCTACCTCGACCCGATCTCCTACCTCCAGGTCGCGCTGCTGCGCCGCCAGCGCGAGGAGGCCTCCACCGGCCGCCCGGAGGACCCGCTGCGGGCCCGCGCCCTGCTGCTGACCGTGAACGGCATCGCCGCCGGCCTGCGCAACACCGGCTGACCGGCACCCGGCACCGCAAGGGCCCGGTGCCGCCCCCTCGGTCGAGGGGGCGGCACCGGGCCCTTCGCGTCACACCAGTCGTACCGTCGTCACTCCACCGGATCGCCCGCGCGCCGGCGCTTCAGCCAGAGGGCCGCGCCGCCCGCCGCCACGACCAGGCCGCCGCCGACGGCCAGCAGGCCCGCGTCACCGCCGACCGAGCCGCCCAGTACCGGGCCGAACTGGGCCGCCGCGGGATCCTGGGACACCACACCGGGATCGGGGTCCGCCACCGTCTCCGCGTGGGCCACGCCACCGCCCGAGAGCAGCACCCCGGCCGCCCCCAGCGCACCGGCCGTGCCGACCTTGCGACCGAGCTTCCTCAGCCGTACCACCCGAACCCGCCGCAGGCGCCGGACCGGCCGCAAACTCCGCATCGAGAACTCCCCAGGACCCGTTCGCGTACGGGCCCGACGCTATCCGATCCGGCACGGGTTTCTCACACCCATTCAGGTTTGGGCGGCCAAGCGTTGTACGACTGTTGCCCAGCCGACCCGCCCACCGCGGCGGGCGGGCAGGGATCCGCTCCCTTGCCGAACAACCGTCCTGACGCTGGATCAGGAGTGGTAGACGCCCTGGGCCCGCTCCAGGCCGTCGGTGAGCAGTGCCTCCACGGCGTCCGCCGAGCGGTCCACGAACCACTCCAGCTCCTTGCGCTCGGTGGCGGAGAAGTCCTTCAGAACGAAGTCCGCGACCTCCATCCGGCCCGGCGGGCGACCGATCCCGCAGCGCACCCGGTAGTACTCCGGGCCCAGCGACTTGGTGATCGACTTCAGCCCGTTGTGGCCGTTGTCGCCGCCGCCGAGCTTCAGCCGCAGCGTCGCGTAGTCGATGTCCAGCTCGTCGTGGACGGCCACCAGGGCCGAGGCCGGCGTCTTGTAGAAGTCCCGCAGGGCGGTCACCGGGCCGCCCGAGAGGTTCATGAAGGTCATCGGCTTGGCCAGCACCACCCGCCGGCCCGCCAGCCGCCCCTCGGCCACCTGCGCGCGGCTCTTGTGCGCCTTGAACCTGGCACCCATCCGCTGCGCCAGCAGGTCCACCACCATGAAGCCGATGTTGTGCCGGTTCCGGGCGTACTGCTCCCCCGGATTGCCCAGCCCGGCCACCAGCCAGGGGCCCTCGTACGCGTCCTCGCTCATCGCATCGCTCCTCGTGCTCTCGCTCGTCGACATCATCCCGGACACACCGCTGCCCCGGCCGCTCCAGTACGGAGCGGCCGGGGCAGCGGTCAGACGGTGCGGGAGGCTCAGGCCTCGGCGCCGGCCTCGGCGGCCTCGGCGTCGGCGTCGGCCTGCGAGGCCTGGGCGCCGATGACCTGCAGCACGACGGTGTCGGCCTCGACGGCCAGCGTGGTGCCCTTGGGCAGCGAGATGTCACCGGCGGTGATCGAGGCACCGGCCTCCAGGCCCTCGACCGAGACGGTCACGGACTCGGGCAGGTGGGTGGCCTCGGCCTCGATCGGCAGCGCGTTGAGGACGTGCTCCAGCAGGTTGCCGCCGGGGGCCAGCTCGCCCTCGGTGAGGACGGGGATCTCGACGGTGACCTTCTCGCCGCGCTTCACGAGGAGCAGGTCGACGTGCTCGATGGTGCGCTTGATGGCCTGGCGCTGGATGGCCTTCGGCAGGACGTACTCGTCCTTGCCCTCGATCGGAACGACCAGCAGGGCGTTCGGGGTCTTGAGGGCCATCATCAGGTCGTGGCCGGGCAGGTTCAGGTGAACCGGGGCGTGGCCGTGGCCGTAGACGACACCGGGGACCAGGCCGGCACGACGGGCCCGGCGGGCAGCGCCCTTACCGAACTCGGAACGGGTCTCAGCGGCGATGCGGATCTCGGACACGACTGCACTCCTCGTGAAAACTGGCGCGGGGGTGCAGGCAACGCGAAAAACCGCCGGGACCACACCCACAGTACGTTCGGGGGTCACTCGGCGGCGTACGACCTCTGCCAACGGCCGGAAGAACCGGCCCCAGCAGCGCGTCGATCACGGAGCACGGGCACCCGACGAGCAGGCACACGGCATCCCTCGCCGAGCATTTTCACGAGTCTAACCGCACCGGGGCCCTCCGACGAAATCGACGGCGGCCCCGGCCCTGTGAGGACCGGGGCCGCCTGCGCGGGCTTCGTCAGTGCACGCCCTCGAACAGGCTGGTGACCGAGCCGTCCTCGAACACCTCGCGGATCGCGGCGGCGATCGACGGGGCGATCGACAGCGTGGTGATCTTGTCCAGCTGGAGCTCGGCCGGGGTCGGCAGGGTGTTCGTGAACACGAACTCGCTGACCCGGGAGTTCTTCAGACGGTCCGCGGCCGGACCGGAGAGCACGCCGTGCGTGGCGGCCACGATCACGTCCGCGGCGCCGTTCTCGAACAGCGCGTCGGCCGCGGCGCAGATGGTGCCGGCGGTGTCGATCATGTCGTCGACCAGGACGCAGACCCGGCCCTTGACGTCACCGACCACCTCGGCGGACAGGATGGTGTTGGCCTGGGTCATGTCGCGGCGCTTGTGGATGATCGCCAGCGGCGCGCCCAGACGGTCCGACCACTGGTCGGCGACCTTCACCCGGCCGGCGTCCGGGGACACCACGGTGAGGCGGTCGCGGTCGACCTTGTCGCCCACGTAGTCCGCCAGCAGCGGCAGCGCGAACAGGTGGTCCACCGGACCGGAGAAGAAGCCCTGGATCTGCGCGGTGTGCAGGTCCACCGCCATGATCCGGTCCGCGCCGGCGCTGGCCAGCAGGTCCGCGATCAGGCGGGCCGAGATGGGCTCGCGGCCCAGGTGCTTCTTGTCCTGGCGGGCGTACCCGTAGAACGGCAGGATCGCGGTGATGCTCCGGGCCGAGGCCCGCTTCAGAGCATCGATCATGATCAGCTGTTCCATGATCCACTGGTTGATGGGAGCCGTGTGGCTCTGCATCACGAAGCAGTCCGCACCGCGCGCGGAGTCCAGGAAGCGGACGTAGATCTCACCGTTGGCGAAGTCCAGGGCCTTGGTCGGGACCAGCTCGGTCCCGAGCGCCTCGGCCACCTCCCTCGCCAGCTCAGGGTGGGCACGGCCGGAGAAGAGCTTGAGTTTCTTCTCACCCGACGTCGTGATCCCGCTCACTGCACCGTCTCCTCGCGTTGCTGACGCTGAACCCGTCCGCACCGCAGGCAGGCACGAGCCCGCTGGCGATAGGGGTCGGGGAAATGTCGGTACGCCTGGACACGGGCGGTAAGCCCAGTGGCGCACGTATGTCCCCAAGGTTACGCGCCCGTGCGGAAACCGTCCGCCCCGGGACCGCCCCTCGGACTCCCACCCGGCCCGTCAGACCTCCGCGGCCCCGTCCGTCGCGGCAGCCGCGGCCTGCGCCGATGCGGTCCCGGGGCGCTTGCGCTCCACCCAGCCCGCGATGTTGCGCTGCTGCGCCCGGCTCACGCCCAGCGCGCCGGGCGGAACGTCACCGGTGATCACCGAGCCGGCCCCGGTGTAGGCGCCGTCACCGACCGTCACCGGGGCGATGAACATGTTGTCCGAGCCGGTCCGGCAGTGCGCCCCGATCACCGTGCGGTGCTTGTTCACCCCGTCGTAGTTCACCGTGACGGAGGCCGCGCCGATGTTGCTGCCCTCACCGATGGTGGCGTCCCCGATGTAGGACAGGTGCGGCACCTTGGCGCCCTCGCCCAGCTCCGAGTTCTTCACCTCGACGTAGGTGCCGACCTTCGCCTTGCGCCCGAGCCTCGCCCCCGGCCGCAGGTAGGCGTACGGGCCGGCGGTGGCGAAGTCGCCCACCTCGGCGCCGTCCGCCGTGGTGTTGCTCACACGCGCGCCGGCGCCGATCCGGGTGTCCTTGAGCGTCGAGTTCGGGCCCACCTCGCAGCCCTCGCCCAGATGGGTGAGGCCCTGCAGCTGGGTGCCCGGCAGGACCACCGCGTCCGGCTCGTAGGACACCTGGACGTCGAACCAGGTGGTCGCCGGGTCCACCACCGTGACGCCGGCGCGCATCGCCCGCTCCAGCAGGCGGTCGTTGAGCAGGCGCCGGGCCTGGGCCAGCTGCACCCGGTCGTTGATGCCGAGGATGTCCCGGTAGTCCGCGGCCACCACGGCGCCGACCCGGTGGCCGGCCGTCCGCAGGATCTCCAGGGTGTCGGTGAGGTACTCCTCGCCCTGGACGTTGTCGGTGGTGACCCGGGACAGCGCCTCGGCCAGCAGCTTGGCGTCGAAGGCGAAGACCCCGGAGTTGATCTCGTCGACCGCCCGCTGGGCGTCCGAGGCGTCCTTCTCCTCGACGATCGAGGCGACGGCGCCGTCCGCCTCGTCCCGCAGGATCCGCCCGTAGCCGAACGGGTCCGGGACGACGGCCGTCAGGACGGTGACGCCGTTGCCCTGTTCGGCGTGCGCGCCGGCGAGGGCCGCCAGCGTCGCGCCGGTCAGCAGCGGCGCGTCCCCGGTGGTGACGATCACCGTGCCGACCAGCTCGACGCCGTCGGCCGCCAGGGCCTCCAACGCGGTGCGGACGGCGTGCCCGGTGCCCTTCTGCTCCTCCTGCACCACGGCGCGCGCCGCCGGGTAGTGCGCCCCCAGGTGCTCCTGCACCTTCTCCCGCATGTGCCCGACCACGACGACCAGCTGCTGCGGGGTCAACTCCTGTGCTGCCGCGACCGCATGGCCCACCAGCGACCGCCCGCAGACCTCGTGCAGCACCTTGGGCAGGCTGTTCGACTTCATCCTGGTCCCGCCACCGGCGGCAAGCACGACAACGGCGGCAGGCGAATTGGCACTCACGGGGGGAGGCTCCTCAGTCGGTTCACAGAGAGGGCAGTGCAGCCCGGCCGGGACCCAGGCCGGTCGCCTTCGCACAGTCCGCCGAGCAGCCCCGACAATACCGGGGGGCGGGGGATGCGCCCGAAACAGAGCGCCCGCTGGCTCCGCCGCTAGGATTCGAACCCAGACAAAGGCCTCCAAAGGGCCCTGTGCTGCCATTACACCACGGCGGATCGATCATCAACTCGCAGCGCCCGAGGCGCTCCGACACAGCCTAAGGGTTGCGGCCGCATAGCTCCACCACCCCGGCGCGGCCGGCCCGGCCCGCGCGGATCCCGGGCGTTGTCCATCCAGTCGGGTGAAATACGCCGAGCCGCCCGCGGCCACGTATTCCCCTGACGGCCGAACGCAACCTACGATGCCGTAGGTTACGCAGACGTAACCTCCACCCCGCCCTCAAGGGACACCCATGACCATCCAGGCCGGCGAGGCGCGCGCCGATACCGCGCACTCCATCGATCCCGCCCCGACCCTGCTCTCCGCCACCCGCGGCGGGGAGAACCAGGGCCTCGCCGAGCGGGTCGCGCTCGGGCTGTTCATCGCCGTGCCGTTCGCCGCCCTGCTGGCGGCCGTGCCGGTGGCCTGGGGCTGGGGCCTGGGGTGGACCGATCTCGCGATCGCCACCGTCATGTACTTCCTCACCTGCCACGGCATCACGATCGGCTACCACCGCTACTTCACCCACGGCTCCTTCAAGGCCAACCGGGTCCTGCGGATCGCCCTCGCGGTGGCCGGGTCGCTGGCCATCGAGGGCCCGCTGGTCCGCTGGGTGGCCGACCACCGCAAGCACCACCGGTACAGCGACAAGGACGGCGACCCGCACTCGCCGTGGCGCTACGGCGAGACCGTCCCGGCCCTGCTCAAGGGCCTCTGGTGGGCGCACATGGGCTGGCTCTTCGACGAGGAGCAGACCCCGCAGCTCAAGTACGCGCCGGACCTCGTGGACGATCCGGCCATAAGGCGGATCTCCCGGCTGTTCTGGCTCTGGACCTCGCTCTCGATGCTGATCCCGCCGCTGGTCGGCGGGCTGGTCACGCTCTCCTGGCAGGGTGCGCTCTCCGCCTTCTTCTGGGGTTCACTGGTCCGGGTCGCCCTGCTGCACCACGTCACCTGGTCGATCAACTCGATCTGCCACGCGCTCGGCAACCGCCCGTTCCGCTCCCGCGACCGCTCCGGGAACGTCTGGTGGCTGGCGGTGCTCTCCTGCGGCGAGTCCTGGCACAACCTGCACCACGCGGACCCGACCTCGGCCCGGCACGGCGTGCTGCGCGGGCAGGTCGACTCCTCGGCCCGGCTGATCCGCTGGTTCGAGCTGGCCGGCTGGGCCCGGGACGTCCGCTGGCCGGACGCGGAGCGGATCGCCGCCCGCCGCGCCGCATGAGGGCTCGCCTGCAGCATGATGTAGGGGTGAACGGGAGCAGCGCAGACAGCACAGGCGGCCACGAGAGCCCGCGGACGGACGCCGCACCCGATCCGGTGCAGGCCCGTCCGCGTGCCGCTGCCCCGGCGGGCGCCGCGGCGCCCGCGGGCCGCCGCCGCAGCGGCCGGGTGCGGATGACCGGGAAGCAGCGGCGGGAGCAGCTGCTGGAGATCGGCCGGTCGGTGTTCGCGGAGCGCGGCTACGACGGCACCTCGGTCGAGGAGATCGCCGAGCGGGCCGGGGTGTCCAAGCCGGTGGTGTACGAGCACTTCGGGGGCAAGGAGGGGCTCTACGCGGTGGTCGTGGACCGCGAGATGCAGCTGCTGCTGGACATGGTGACGGGGGCGCTGACCGGCGGGCACTCGCGGGAGCTGCTGGAGCAGGCGGCGTTCGCGCTGATGGACTACATCGACACGTCCACGGACGGCTTCAAGATCCTGGTCCGGGACTCCCCGGTGGCCCAGTCGACCGGCACCTTCGCCTCGCTGATCAGCGACATCGCGACGCAGGTCGAGGACATCCTGGGCCTGGAGTTCAAGGCGCGGGGCTTCGACGCGCGCCTCGCCCCGATGTACTCGCAGATGCTGGTGGGCATGGTCGCGCTGACCGGCCAGTGGTGGCTGGAGGTGCGCAAGCCGCAGAAGGCCGAGGTCGCCGCCCATCTGGTGAACCTCGCCTGGCACGGCCTGGAGGGGATGGAGCGCCACCCCAAGCTGGTCGGCGACCGCAAGTCCTAGCCCGGGCCGCCGCCACCGTCCGGCCGCTACCGCTTCACCCCGACGGCGAAGATCCGCCGGAACGGGAAGACCGTGCCGTACGGGCCGGCGGGGTAGGCCTCGCGGAGCAGGGCCCCGTACTCGGCGAGGAAGGCCGCCCGCTCGGCCGGGTCGGTGAGCCGGGTCAGCACCGGCCGCAGGGCGGTGCCCTTGACCCACTCCAGGACCGGGTCCGCCCCGGGGAGCAGGGTGCTGTAGGTGGTCTCCCAGACGTCGGCGGCGCAGCCGGCCCCGGCCAGGGCCGCCAGGTAGGCGCCGGGTTCGTGGACGCCGGCCCGGGTGGCGCCCTCGCCCAGGGCGTCCCGCCAGCGGGGGCTGCGGCGGAGCCCGGCGAGCAGGGTGTGGCTGGGCGAGTCGAAGTTGCCGGGCACCTGGAAGGCGATCACGCCGCCCGGCTCCAGCGCCGCCGCCCAGCGGGGCAGCAGGTCGAGGTGCCCGGCGGGGCCGGCGGCCCCGTGCTCCGGGGTGAAGCCGATCCACTGCAGCGCCGCGTTGGAGACGATCAGGTCCGGTGCGGCCGGGGCCGGGTCGTAGCCGCGGGCGTCGGCGAGCAGGTAGTCCGCGGTGGGCTCGCCCTCGGCGCGGGCGGTGGCGAGCATCTCGGCGGAGTTGTCGAGGCCGGTGATCCGGGCTCCGGGCCAGCGTTCGCGCAGGACGGCGGTGGAGTTGCCGGGGCCGCAGCCGATGTCCAGGATCCTGGCGGCCGGTTCGTGCGGGAGGAGGGGGACGCGGGCGAGCAGGTCGCGCAGCGGGCGGGTCCGTTCGTCGGCGAAGCGCAGGTACTGCTCCGGGTCCCAGACGGGGGTGCTCATGGTCGACCTCGCAAGTATCTCGACATCAAGATATCCAGTCGCAGGTTCCACGTTACATTTCTCGATGTCAAGAGACTTCACATCGACACATCCCCCGATACACTGATCGTCATGGAGGACGAGGTCGACCGCCTGGTCGCAGCATGGCGCCGAGAGCGCCCCGACCTCGACGTGGAACCACTTGAGGTGCTCAGCCGGGTCAGCCGACTCGCCCGGCACCTCGACCGCGCCCGCCGGACGGCCTTCGCCGAGCACGGCCTGGAGCCCTGGGAGTTCGACGTCCTGACCGCGCTGCGGCGCGCCGGCTCCCCCTACCAGCTCTCCCCCGGCCAGCTGCTCACCCAGACCCTGGTCACCTCCGGCACGATGACCAACCGGATCGACCGGCTCACCGGCAAGGGCCTGGTCAAGCGCCTGCCCGATCCGGACGACCGGCGTGGCGTGCTGGTCCGGCTCACCGAGGACGGCCGCGACCGGGCCGACCAGGCGCTCGCCGGGCTGCTGGCCCACGAACGCGAGCTGCTGGCCCAGCTCACCGGCGCCCAGCAGGGCGAACTCGCCGGACTGCTGCGGCAGCTGGTCGCCCCCTTCGACAACATCCCGAGCTGACCGCCGCCCGGTCCGCCGTCAGAAGCCGTCCGGGTACGGGGAGCTGAGCGCGGGCACCGGGGCCGGCTCGGCCTCCGCGGTGCGGTAGCCGGGCAGCAGCTCGGCCAGCCGCCGGCGCACCTCCCCGTCGCTGTTGCCGACCGCCGCCGCGTACAGGCCCGTCAGACCGCCCGCGAGGTCCTCGGGGCCGCCGCCGCACCCGGCCACGGTCGCGTAGATCCGGGCGTGCGCGGTGGGCAGCCGCTCCTCGCCCTCCGAGAACAGCGCCTCGTTCAGCTTCTCGCCCGCCCGCAGCCCGGTGAAGCGGATCTCCACCTCGTCCCGGCCCAGTTGCACCTGCTCGGCGAAGTTGTGGACCAGGTCGACGATCCGCACCGGATCGCCCATGTCGAGCACGAACACCTCACCGCCGCGGGCCATCCGGCCGGACTCCAGCACCAGACCGACGGCCTCCTCGATGGTCATGAAGAACCGCGTCACATCGGGGTGGGTGATGGTCACCGGGACGCCGCTGCGCAGCTGCTCGGCCAGCACCGACAGCAGCGAACCGCGGGAGCCCAGCACGTTGCCGAACCGGACCGCCGAGAACACCCCGGTGCCCAGGTTGCGCGCGTCCCGGGCGTTCGCCTGCACGATCAGCTCGGCCAGCCGCTTGCTGGCGCCGAGCACCGAGGTCGGATCGGCCGCCTTGTCGGTGGAGATCAGCACGAACCGCTCGACACCGGTGGCCAGCGCCGCCTCCACCAGGTGGTCGGTGCCCAGCACGTTGGACTTGACCGCCTCGCTGGGGTGGCGCTCCAGCAGCGGAAGGTGCTTGTGCGCGGCCGCGTGGAAGACCACCTCGGGCTTCAGGTCGCGGAAGATCTGCTGGATCCGCGGCCGGTCCCGGATGTCCGCGATCACCAGGGACTCGTCGGTCAGCAACGCCTCACCCCAGATCTCCAGCTGGAGCCGGTGCAGGTTGGACTCGTCGTGGTCCAGCATGTAGAGCGCGCTCGGGTTGAACGCGTGGACCTGGCGGCAGAGTTCGCTTCCGATCGAGCCGCCGGCCCCGGTCACCAGCACCCGGCGGCCCTCGATCACGTCCCGCACGTCGGCGGAGACCACGTGGACCTCGCGCCGCCCGATCAGCCGGTTGACGTCCAGGCTGCGCATGTCCGAGCCGACCACCTCGCGGCGCAGCGCGGCCAGGAAGGACGGCAGGTAGCGGACGGCGGCGCCGGCCGCGGCGGCGGCGGTCGCCAGCGCCCGGACCCGCTGCGGGGCCAGGCCGGGGATGGCGAGCGCGACCACCTGGACGCGGTGGCGGACGGCGAGCTCGGTGAGCTCGGCGAGGGTCCCGAGGACGGGGACGCCGCCCACGACCCGGCCCGCCTTGGCCGGGTCGTCGTCGAGCAGGCCGATCGGGTCGAGGCCGAACTCCGGTGTCCGGCCGAGGTCGCGGACCAGCGCCGTCCCGGCCGCACCGGCTCCGACGATCAGCGTGCGCAGGCCCGTCGGCGGTGTCGCGGCCGCGGTGGCCGTGGCGGGCGAAGGGGCCTCCCCACTCGGGCCGGACCGGGCTGCGTGCGGGCGTGCGGAAGTGCTGTGCGGCGACATCTGTCCTCCGGATTTCCCTGACCTGACGGACCTGAGCCGGTACCTGGGTGTGACGGGCGGATCAGCCGGCGCCGGGAGCTGTGGTCGAGGCGACGGACGGCGGGGCAGTGGGCGCGGCCGGCTCGGAGGGGCTGACGCCCGCCCGCCGGGCGACCGCGACGGCGGCCAGGGTGGAGTGCACCCCGAGCTTGCCGAGGACGTTCTGCATGTGGGTGCGCACGGTGTGCGGGGAGAGGTAGAGCCGTTCGGCGACGGCCTGCCGGCCCAGGCCGGCCACCATGCAGCGCAGGATCTGCTTCTCCCGGGGGGTGAGCGTGTCGACCAGGCGCTCGCTCTCGGTGCGGTCCCGCCGGGCGGTGGTGAGCTCCCGGATGACACCGGTCAGCAGGGCGGGCGGCAGATGCGTCTCGTCGCGCAGCACGCCCCGGACCACGGCCAGCAGGCGGGCCAGCGAACTCTCCTTGGCCACCCACCCGGTGGCGCCGGCGTGCAGGGCGCGGGCGGCGCGCAGCGGGTCGTCGGCGGCGGCCAGGACGATCGCCCGCAGCGCGGGATGGTGGCGGCGGACCCGGGCGAGCAGGGTGATCCCGTCGGGCGCCGGGGCGGCGTGGTACCGGTCGGGCGGATACGGCCCGGGCGGGTACGGGGCGGGCGGGCAGGCCGCGGCAGGGGCGCCGCGGGCCGGGACACCGGGGCCGGCGGGCGGCCCGGGTGCGGCGGCCGGGCGGCGGGGCGCGGGCAGCGTCACCGGCGGGCGCCGTCGCAGGGCCTCGGGCGGGTCGGCCCCGGGCTGGCGCGGTGTGCGCGCTCCGTCGGCGTCGGCACCGAGGTCGGCATCGATCAGGACGACGTCGAAGGCCCGGCCCTCGGTGGCGGCACGCTCCAGGGCACGCTCGGCGGCGGCCGCGCTGCCGGCCGCGCCGACCTCCACATCGGGCTCGGCGGCGAGCGCCGCAGCCAGCGCCTCGGCGAAGATCCGGTGGTCGTCGACCACCAGGACGCGGATCCGCCCCATCGTCACTCCCCCCTGTTCGGCCGAGCTGCGCCCGGGGCGCCGGCGCGGACCACCGCCGTGGCCCGGGTCCTGCTCCGCCGCCCACCCCCCGGCTCCCGGGAGGACCAAAGCACCGACCCCCACCGGTACCGGAATCAGCGTACGGGGTGGGGGGCGGCCCGGTGGGGGTTTGGTGAAGTTTCGTCAGGAGGTGCGGACTTGGCGTGATTCGGCGACGGCGCTGCCTCCCGGCGGGCGGCGGTGACCGGGGTGGTGGCGGCCCGGGCGACGCCGTGGAGGGGGCGGCCCGGGTGTCCCGGCGACCGGCGGCCGGTCAGGCGCCGTAGGGGCGGACGGCGCGGGCGTCCCGCAGCGCGTGGGCCCACCAGGTGAGCTGGTCGAGCATGCCCTTGGCGGCGCCGGTCGGGACGGTCGGGTCGACGGGCTCGCCGTCCTCCCCGAAGGCGCCCCAGACGCTGTGGAAGCTGACGGAGTCCCGGACGGTGACGGTGTGCAGCTCGGCGAAGATCAGCCGGAGCTGCTCGACCGCGCGCAGCCCGCCGCCGAGGCCCCCGTACGAGACGAAGCCGACCGGCTTGGCCTGCCACTCGGCGCGGTGCCAGTCGATGGCGTTCTTCAGCACGGCGGGGAAGCTGTGGTTGTACTCGGGCGTGATCACCACGAACGCGTCGGCGGCGGCCAGCCGGGGCGAGAGCGCGGCGAGGCACTCGGCCTGCTCGGCCGTGGGCTCCTCGCCGAGGTGCGGCAGCGGATGGTCGGCCAGGTCGATGACATCGAGATCGAGATCGGCCCGCTGCCCGGCGGTGCGCACGAACCACTCGGCGACGGTGGGCGCGACGCGGCCCGGGCGGTTGCTGCCGACGATGACGGCGACGCGGTACGGGGTCTCGGACATGACGGTCTCCGGGAGTTGGTCTCTGCGGTCACCGCCCGATCGGACGGCCCGTCAGGTAAAGTACAACGTTCATGGCAATAGGTACAACGCTTATGGCAAACTTCTCGGGAGCCCCTCGATGACCGGTGAGAACGACACCCCGACCGCGCCCCGCCGAGGACTGGCCGAGAAGCGACAGGCCATCACCCGGGCCGCCCGGAGGGTCTTCGGCCGGGACGGCTACTCCCGCGCCGGCATCGACGCCATCGCGGCCGAGGCGGGGGTGTCCACCCGCACCATCTACAACCACTTCGCCGGCAAGGAGCTGCTCTTCCGGACCGTCGTCCAGGAGAGCACCGGACAGGTCGGGAACGCCCAGTTGGAGGTCATCGACCGCCACCTGGCCAAGGTCACCGACCTGGAGTCTGACCTCGTCGCGCTGGGCCTGGCCTGGGTGGGATCGCTGACGGCGTTCTCCGACCACTTCGCGCTGGTCCGGCAGATCAACGCCGAGGCGGCGCACCTCCCGAAGGACCTGCTGGAGGCCTGGCAGGCCGCCGGGCCGCGTCGGGCCGTGGTCGAACTCGGCTGCCGGTTCGGTGGGTTGGCCCACCGCGGACTGCTGGACGCCCCCGATCCGGAGCGCGCCGCGCAGCACTTCGTCCTGCTCGTCGGCAGCGAGATCACCCAGCGTTCCTACTGGGGGGCGTTCCCGCTCGCCCCGGCGGAGACCGAGGAGCTCGTCACCACCGGCGTGCGGGCCTTCCTGCGCGCCTATGCCGCGCGCCCGGCGCACTGACCACCGACAGACCGGCACACTGCTCGCGACGGGCGCACCGGCGAGCGGCGGGAACGGCGAAGCGCCGCCCCCGGGGTGGGGAGCGGCGCATCGTTCACGGCACGGGCCGACGACCGCGGGCCGACGAGGGCGGGCCGAGGCCTAGAGGCCGTTCTTCTCCAGGGTGAACTTCCAGGCGTCGGCGACGATGTCGTCGAGGTGGGGGCGCTTGGGGGTCCAGCCGAGCCTCTGGTGGGCGCGCTCGGCGGAGGCCACCAGGACGGCCGGGTCGCCGGCCCGTCGCTCGGCGGTGACCACCGGGATCTCGCGGCCGGTGACGCGCTTGACCGACTCGATGACCTCGCGGACCGAGAAGCCGCTGCCGTTGCCGAGGTT